>DAIOHQ010000150.1:0-12091 GCA_036744635.1 Tepidisphaeraceae bacterium
AGAACTCACGACTTCGCTCCTATCCGATGCGGACGTAGCGCTGTAGTGCTAATAAGTGGGCTCTCCGACGAGGATTGTGTCATCAGTCGCTGCCAAGCGTCTGTGAGTGGCCGACTGATGTTGCTCCGCCTGCTTTGCATAGGACCCCTTCCTTCCTGTTATTTTCGCATCTGTTCAAGATCACCGCTTCGAATCAAGATGGCGCACGATCTGGCGTAGTCGTTGTACTGATTCAGACAGGTAGTCGAGCACTTTCGACAGTGCCAGCAAAAATAGGCCACTGAGACAGCCGGAAGCGAAAACCCAGCCGCCGACAAATGCGTTGTCTTTGCCAATTGCGATTCCGCCCGCGACTGCCACGATGAAGTTGACGATAGCAATGAAATCAAAAATAGCAGATAGAGCTGGAAGCTTGATCTCCTCGCTCGTTATAGAGGCAGGCTGTGGTGCAACTGGCTGCGGTGCCGTTGGAGAGGGCCAGGGAATTACTTCTTCTGGAAGTGCTTCGATGCGGGAGACAAATATTCCCTGCCCCTTCGCCATGGCAAGCGCTGCCGCTTGATGTTTCGCCTCCACAACCTCGTTTCGGTCATCGCCCGTGACTGCGTCAGCGCCTGAGATTGAGAATTTCATGTTGCTCCTTCCATTCACCGAGCCGCAGAAACCTATTCAAGAGCAGCCGGGAGGGTCAAGAGTCATTTTCTTGGCTCGTCCGTCTGCCGCCGCTTCCCGCCCATCAGAGTGGACTGCCGCTCCGAGCGGCGGTGTGGCGGCCCGTCGGAGTGGGCTGGCTTTGTCCGCTGTCTGGCGAATTGTCTCCCTAGTTCCGAAAACATCGCCGGCCCCCGTTCGTACGAGGCTGGCGACGCACAGAGTCGTTCGCGGACAATGCATTTTGCTCAGCTCGCCCAGGATATTCACTGGCTTACGGTGAATATTCATGGAAGGAAAATGGATTTTCGCGCGATGGCTCTCGATTTTCCTTGGAGCAAAGTACATTTTCCTCCGCTGGCAATCGATTTTCCTCGCAACACTATTGAGTTTCCCTTACCGATTCCATGCATTCCCCGAAGCACCGAGCCGAAATGGGCAAGCGTTTTTCCTGCCTCGATACGACCCAGGATCGAGCGACGCACCACCGCCATCAGTCCCGTCCCTTTCCTCCGCCCAGACGCCGGCGTTCGTCGGCGATGATTCTTCCGGCGTCGAAATCGGCGCACCCGCCCGCATCCAACTGCTCAAGTCCCCGCCGGACCTCCCGCCGCAGATATGCTTCGTGCTGGGGTGTGAACTGCTCCTGTTCTTTAAGCACCTCCAGCGCTTCATTGACGATGTCACTGGCATCGGCGTACTGGCCGGCTTTGACCTTGTCGGCAACGAATTGTTCGAGCTCCGGCTTGAGTAGAACGTCCATTGGATCACCTCGTGAAAGCAAAAGTATACCCAGTGGGTGCAATTCCAACCAGCAGAATGATTCAAGTGAGCTTCACAAACTTTCGACTCCCCAACTGCAACACCGTCCCTGGCGCGAAGGTGTATTCGCGCTGAAAGTCGGCGACTTTTTCGCCGTTGATCTTCACCGCGCCTTCCTTGATCTTGCGAATCGCCTCGCCGTTGGACGCGCAAAATCTCGCCTGCACCAGCAGCGGCGCCAGCTTGTGCGGCCCCGGTCCTAGCTTCAACTCCGGCATCGCATCCGGGACGCCGCCGTGGGTGGCCTTGATGAAATCCTGCTCGGCGGCGTCGGCGGCTGGTTGGTTGTGCAGCCAGGCGATGATGTACTTCGCGAGTTTTACTTTGGCATCGCGGGGGTTGGCGGCAATGAGCGGCTTGAAATCGCTCTCCGGCAGGTCGGTCAGCAGGGTGTAGTACATCTCCATCACGCCATCGGGCAGGGACATGATCTTGCCGAACATGCCGTTGGCCCCGCCGGGGGGATCGGTCACGGCGATGTAGTTCCCCTTGCTCTTGGACATCTTGATGGCGCCATCCGTCCCCACCAGCAGCGGGGTGACGATCACCACCTGCGGCTCGGTGCCTTCTTCCTTCTGAAATTCCCGGCCGACCAGGTTATTGAAAAGCTGATCGCTGCCGCCCATCTCCACATCGGCGGCGATCATCACGCTGTCGTATCCCTGCATCAGCGGATATTTCAGCTCGTGCAGGTGGATGTCGACGTGGGCGGCGAAGCGCCTGGCGAAGTCGTCGCGGGCCAGCATCTGGGCGACGGTCTTGCGGGCATCCAGCTTGATGCCATCCATGTAGGTCATCTTGCCGAACCACTCGCCGTTGTAGCGCACCTCCAGGTGGGCGGGATCGGTCAGCAGAATCTTGCCGACCTGCTCGACGTAGGTTTTGGCGTTGGAGGTGATCTGCTCCTCGGAGAGCGCCGGCCGCAGCTCGTTGCGGCCGGTCGGGTCGCCCACCCGCGCGGTGGCGTCGCCGATGATCAGCACCGCCTGATGGCCCCATTCCTGGAACTGCCGCACTACTTTCAGCGGCACGGCGTGGCCGAGCGTGACATCCGGGGCGGTCGGGTCCATGCCCAGCTTGATGCGCAGGGGCCGGCCGGTCTTGGCGCTGTTGTCCAGCTTGCGCGCCAGGTCCTCCTCGCTGAGGATGCGCTCGCAGCGGCGGGAAAGAATCTGCAGTTGCTCCTGAAACGAAGGCATAATTTCAATTGCGCGTTTCTTGCACTGTGTGGCGGGATGTTCCCGTCCACCGCATATTCGCCGATTGTACGAATCAGCCTGCGCGCGTCTATGCGCCTCTCATATTCGCGTAACTGTGGCCGGACTCGGGTGAATGAGTACATCCACCACTCCTCCAGCCACGGCAGACAGGAATGTCCGCCCCACCAGGAATCAGTACACATGCCGCAGAACCGCTGCTCGCAAGCGAGCAGGCTAAGCAGCCGTGGCAGACACAGAAATGTCCGCCCCACCAAAGTTGCGCACGCGCATCATCCCCACTTCAGGGCGATCAGCATCATGAGGAAAAGATATATCGAATAGCCGACCACCAGGGCGATGCCTTCGCCGCGGCCGAGTTCCCAGCGGCCGATGCCGACGGGGATCAGCAGAAAGCCGAGCACGATCAGCACGACGGTGTCCACCCGCCAGACCGGCAGCGGATAGAGCAGGCCTTCGCGCTGCACCGTGGCCGTTTCCGTGCTGTCGGGCGCGGTGGTGGGGGCGGTGGTGGAAGTGCTGTCGGCGCTGGGGTTGATCACCGCCGGCCGCGTGGCGGCGATGCGGGCTTCGGGGAGCAGGCGGGCGACGTATGGGATCGCATACCAGACGCCGATGCAGATCGGCAGCAGCAGGCAGAGGTTGAGCAGCACCAGCATCACGCTGGTAGTGGTGGGATCGGCCACCTTGGGCGCGCCCGGCTGAGGAAGCTCCATTCCGACCATCGGCAGCATGAGCAGCGGGCTGAGGGTCATCGCGGTGAGCAGGCCGGTGGAGAAAAAGCGGGTCTGCTGGCTCATGCGGATGATGCCGCTGTTGGCCGACCAGGCGCCCAGGATGGCGAGGAGGATGGCCAGGACAATTTCGATGATGGCCAGGCCGGCGAGCCTTGGGGAGATCGGAGAAGCGGGGCTTGTATTGTTGGGAGCAGCGGTGGGCGGGTACGCCCCCCCTACCCACCCTACGGGGGCTGATTCGCTTCCCAGCCAGAGCATGAGAATGACCGCCCCCTCGATCAGCAGGATGCCGCCGTGATAGAGATTGAGTTCCCCGCCAAAGCCGCTTAGGAACACCAGCAGCGCCGCCGGCAGGACGAACAGCCAGAGCTTGCGCGCCGGCCCCGGCTCCATCGCCAGCGGGGCGAGAAACCGGGTGACGCCGAGCACCAGCGACAGGCTGGCCACACTGGTGGCGAAGATCAGCCCGACGGCGATTTCGGGATGTTTCAGAATCAAGGCGGTCAGGGCGACGACCGCGATCGGCAGCCAGTGGCCGACTGCTTTCCGCCCCGGCGAGAGCGGATGGCCGCGGCTGACGGCATCGACGGCCGTGCGCGTGGCGACGTAGAGGGCGACGGCGCCGCCGATCAGCATCAACTCGCCGAGATTGCCCTGCACATTCAGCCGTTGCATCACGTGGCGGAATCCTGCCGGTTTGGCGCGGGAATGTCCAGTGACGCCATCATCTCACCTACGGCTGCTTCTGCTCCATCATCTCTTTCCACGTCGTTGCCACCCATTCGGCGGCGTCTTCGTAGGCACTGCGCGGGAGAATGTGGCCGCTATCGTACCAGATCTGCTTCTTCGGTTCGACGGCGGCGGCGAAGAGGCGCTTGCCCATGTCAGGTGTCACGATCTGATCGTTCCTTGCATTGAGCAGCAGCACGGGGTGTGCGAAATGGGCGATGGCGATGGCCGGGTCCACCATGATCAGTTGCGGAATAAGCGCGGCCATGCCGCCCAGATCCGGGGCGCCGCCGACCATCAAGACCATCGCCTTGACCCGCTCATCGGCCGGCCCGGCCACACTGTCGATGAAGGAGCCCATCGAATAGCCCGCAAGCACGACCCCGTGCTTACTGTCGATCTGCGGCAGGGTGAAGGCGGCGTCGATGGCCTGGCGCACGTCCAGAATGGATTGCTGGTAGGTCTTGAGCGTGCGCTGGGGATCGTCGCGGTTCATCAGCATGCGCGGCTCGCCGGGACGCTCACCGTGGAACGGCATGTCCGGCGCCAGCACGGCAAATCCGCGGCGAATCAGCTCGGGAGCCACCTGGGCGCAGACCTGCGCCTTGTTGCTGGTCAGCCCATGCACCGCGACCACCAGCGGAAATGGCCCGGCCATGCCGCGCGGCGTGCAGAGAAGGGCCGGAACCACCTCACCACGGGCATCCTTGAAGCGGATATGGATGATGTCCAGCGCGCCAAGGGCGCGCGGCTTGGCGGCGACTTTGGTCTTGGCCGGCTCGGCCGCATCCTTTTCCAACTGCCGCGGGCGGGCCCGCCATTCCACCTGCTCGGGCGTGGGCGTGGCCTGCTCGACGATGAGCTCTTTAGGCGCATCGTAGGCGAAGAACTTGGCCGACCATTCGCTCGCGGCTACCGGCTGAGTCGTCGAAGCGGAGAACGCCGGCGCAATGCAGAGCGCCAAGGCAAGAACAGCAGCGTAAATGATGCGTTTCATGCCCGAATTATACGCGCGCAACAACTCATCTTCCGCTCGCAATTGCCTTCCACATGCCGCCCGTGCTATCCGGCGACCGGCGCTTCCACGGCTTCGGGCAGCTCACTGGCCTGTTCCCCGCGCGGCGGGGCCGGCGGCAGCTCCGGAACGTATTGGTAGGTTGGATCCTGCCTCTGTTTTTTCAGCACCTCGGTGATGTGCTTCCACGTCGCGTACAGCCCGCGCGGGCACGGCGGCATCTGCGGCCTGATGATGCGATGCAGCTTGCCGAGGTTGTAGCACGGCACGGCCGCGTACATGTGGTGCTCGGTGTGATAGTTCATGTGCCAGTAGAGAAACTGCACGATCGGGCTCAGCGTGATCGTCCGGCAGCAGAGCCGGAAATCGGGCACGTTGTCTTTCAGGCCGACGTGCTGGGCGTTATTGCAGAGGAAGAACAGCCAGCCGCCGTAGAACGGCGCCAGCGTCGTCACCACCGGCAGCATCCACCAGTGCATAAGGATCGAAACCGCGACGATGGTCGCCTGCCCAGCCAGCACGATGCGGGACCAGCGGAACAGGTCCCGCCGCTTTTCCGGATTGTTGTCAAACAGGGCGTGCTCCCACGGCCCTTCCAGCTTGCCTCTCGCATAGCGAATGTTGATCTTCAGGACAAACCAAAGTCCCCACGGGTTCACCAGTGCCCCCTGCAGAAAGCTCTTGAGCGTCAGCTTCACCGGCAAGACCACTTCCAAATCATCCGGCGGGTGCAGCGTGTACTTGTGGTGCTCGGTATGGCTGGCCCAAAACTGGTGATGGTTGTACCAACCCAGGAAGCTGAGAATGCGCAGGAAGAATCCGTTCAGCCAGCGGGTCTTGAAAACCGATTCGTGGACCAGCTCATGAAAGCCGTTGATCATGAAAGCCCAGCACATGCCGTGCAGCATCAGCAGCCCAAGCGTGGCGTACCATGGCCATCTGGCCGCCGAGATGAACGCCGCCGTCCCCGTCGTGGCCAGCACGCCGAGGTATCCCAAGGTCTGCAGCAATCCTTTGATATCACTGCGCTGATTGAGCTGGCGCAGATTTTCCCGGCCAACCGGACACCGATACCACGC
Source organism: Tepidisphaeraceae bacterium (assembly GCA_036744635.1). GTDB lineage: Bacteria > Planctomycetota > Phycisphaerae > Tepidisphaerales > Tepidisphaeraceae > DAIOHQ01. The sequence goes on from DAIOHQ010000150.1 coordinate 6,251, forward strand.
CACCCGTAATTTCTGCTGAGCGCCATCCATACTTGAGTCTCCAGCCTGCGAATGTGTATGTACTATAGCAGAAGTCTACGTCCGTTGCCCACGGGAGGTTTCATTGCAGCAGCCCGGCCATGGCCCCAGGCAACTCCACCCGCGGCACCCATCGATGTCCAGCAGCGCCAAGGAGATAGGCGCCGGCGCCTTCTCCCTGCACCATTTCCAGCGTGTTGGCCACCAGGTAATCGGCCCCGCTGGCCAACCGGGAGCGCTCGGCAATTTTCAGCAATTCCTCGCTGCCAATCCCCACTTCCAGCTTGAATTTCACCAGCAGGCCGCGATGCGCCCAGCTAGTGCGAAAGAGATCGACAAGCTTCTCGGTTGGTTCGCCAACCACCGCGATGCGCTCGTGCGTGCTCTTCACCTTCGCCTGCTGCACATCCTGGACGATCCACCGCTCCTGCCGCGGCTTGGAAAGATCCGGTTCGCGGGCGATGATGGAATAGACGCGGGTGGGTTTGTAGTCGGCGACGGCCGCGGTCATGAAAACCGCGTCATAAACGTTCTTGAACATCAACCCGGCCAGCACCGACTTCAGATCGGCATGGCTGGTGAACGCATGCGCGGCGATGCGCTGCCAGCGATTTTGATTGATCGCGATCTCCTCGCGATGGCCGGCATTGGAGGTGACGAGATCGACGCTGGCGATCTCGGCCAGCGCCTTGGCGATGGCAAGCCCGGTGTTGCCGGTGAAAACGTTCCCCCAGTCCCGCACCTCGTCAATTTTCTCCCGCGTGTTCCCGGCCGTGACTAAGCAGCGCATGGCGGGATCATACGATCCTGGTTGCCCCATGTCAGGCGGCACGCTGATTCTGTACAAATTCGCTCATGCAGCGGTTATGCGGCCAGTACGGAGCATGTATACTATTGGCGGAGATTGAAGATGACGTTGACACTCCCCCAAGGCATCGCCGATAAACCGAGCATGGTCTACCGTCTGACCGTGGACGACTACCACGACATGATTGCATCAGGCTTGCTCAGAGAAGGTGCACCCTATGAACTGCTCGACGGCCAGGTTCTTCTCAAGATTCGAAATGCCTCCGAGGAGGATCCAATGACTGTTGGCACGCACCATATGACGATCGTGATGCGCCTCGCTGACCTCAGTCCGAGATTCCAACGATGGGGCTGCCATATTCGCTCTCAGGGGCCAGTCACTCTGCCTCCGTACGATGAGCCTGAACCAGATGCAGCCATTGTGCGCGGCAGTCGCGGGGATTATTTGGAACGGCATCCAACGGCGCAAGACATTCTCTGCGGCATAGAAGTTGCCGACGCCTCCCTTCCGCGCGACCGGGGTTACAAGCAGCAGATCTACGCCAACAGCGGAATTCCCCAGTACGTCATCCTCAACCTCCCCGACCGCCTCGCCGAAGTGTACACCCAGCCGCTGGCCGGCAAAGGCCGCTACGCCCAATCCATCACCCTCTCCCCATCCCAATCCCTGACCCTCCCCACCGCGCGCAAGAAATCCGTTACCGTCCCCGTTCGGACGTTGCTTCCGTAGATAATAATTGTCCCGCGAAAGCCGTTCGCTCCTCTTCCCTGTGTGAACGGAATTGGTGTGATATAATGCCCGCATGAGGCGCAGCTATCATGGCATTGAATTTGATCCCGCAAAGATCGCTGAATTTTGCCGCCGCCACAGGGTGACGAAGCTCAGTCTGTTCGGCTCAATTCTGCGCGACGACTTTGGCCCGAACAGCGACATCGACGTGCTGGTGGAATTCGGCCCCGCCGGCTCGCCCAGCCTGCTGGACCTCGGCGGAATGTTGGTTGAATTGACGGAAATGCTTGGCCGGCAGGTAGACCTCAAGACATGGGGCTTTCTCTCCGATGGAATCCGCCGGCAGGTTGAACGGGAGCGGCAGGTGCAATATGCCGCGTAGTGGTCCTCCATATGATCGGGAACGGCTGCAACATATGCTGGAGGCCGCGCGAGATGCCGTCGCCATAGCCGCGGGTCGGAAGCGCGAGGAAATGGAGAGCGACATTCTCCTACGACACGCTTTGATCCATTGTGTTGAGGTAATCGGTGAAGCGACGGCGCGTGTCGGAGACGCCGGACGCACCCGTGTGCCGGAGCTGCCTTGGCCGCGGATTGTAGGCATGCGGCACATCCTGGTGAATGACTATTTCCGGGTCGACCATGACGCCGTCTGGCGTGTCGTCGCCGAACATATTCCTCAGATGATTCCCCTGCTCGAATCCGCTCTTGCAAATTGGCCGGCAACGGAATTGCAGTAACAACGCATACTCCGCAGCTTGCTCTCTGAGATGTCAATTTTTACACGCGCCGCCGCGCTTTTCAATCTGCCGCTTTGGGCCGCAGGAAGAAGACCGCCAGCAGCCATAGCCCTATTCCTATCACCAGCGTGAGCCAGCGGGCGTGCTCCGCCGAGCCCATTTGCTTTTGCATGATATCGGAAGTTTCCCGGACCAATTTCCCGGCTTCGCCCATGCCCGCGGGAGTGACGGTGTGTCCGGTCCAGGTCCATCCCAGCACCATTACCGCCGCCGCCAGCAGCACGGTGATGCCCAGCAGCTTTCCGCGAAAGAAGACCGCGATCAGCAAGAGCAAGCCGGCCACGCCCGCGTTCCATGTTCCCAACACCATTGTCAAGGCGCTCGGCAGGAAGCGCATCTCCAGCGGGCGGGCATGGGTTTTCTCAACCTTCAACGGCTCCTGGATGGCCACCGCACTTACGTCTTTGTTCTTCACCGTCACGGTCGGGTCCTCGCGCACGCGCGCGACCGTTGAAGTGAACTCGTTGATCGTGGCGTCCTTGTTCTGGTATCGCCACGCCGCGAATCCGGCCAGCAGGATCAGCGCCAACGCAAACCGCAGCGGCGCCCCCAGCAGCACATCCAGCGGCCCGCCCACGCGCCGGCCGACGTACCCGTGATGATGGTGCTCCCGGCGATGCGGCCTTTCATCGTCGATATCCTCCTTCATCATCGTCATCAGCGAAATTGCCGGCGCCTCCGCGGCCGTCTCCATCTCGCTGGGCTTGGCGCTGCCGCGCGCCATGGCCGGCTTGGCCCTGGCGGGCTTCAGCATCGACTCGCGCACGACCGCGGCGGTATACACCAGATTTTCCGCCCGCTTCTTCGCCTTCTTGCGCGCCTCCAGGAAAGGCACGCCGGCCGCCTCCAGGCTGCGGGTCTCGACGTGCTGCAGATGCTTGCGCTCCTTTTCCTCCTGGCGCAGGCGCTGGCGATGGTCGATCCAGGCGATGATCGGCTCGCGCCAGCTCCGGAACTTGCGCCGCGGCGTCCCGCGGTCGCCCTTGCCCCACTTGCCGCGGGCTTCGATCTTGGCCTCATAGCCGAACAGCGCCTCGTAAAATTCCTCCCAGCGCTCGCCGGTGTACTTGCAGACGAAGTTGCGAATGGCGTTTTCCTCGAGCCCGCGCAGACGCATCGACTTGAGCATCTCCTCGGCCTTGATGAGCGGCACCTCGCGCTGCTTTTTCACCAGCCGGTCAATGCCGAAATACAAAATGGCGGCCAGCCCCAGCGACACCACCGCGAACCCCAGCCATACCCAGTGTAGTTCCATCACCCACAGCACCACCACCGGCACCAGCAACCCCGCGATCCACGTCAGCCAGTCGGTGATGCGGCTGGCGAAGACGAACTGGCGCACGCTGCGGAAGAGGTGTGTCTTTTCGCCGATCCCACTGAGCACGAAATACCATGCTGTGCTCAATACCATCATCCCGATCATTCCCCCGCCCCACAGCTCGCGGCCATTCCAATAGAGCAAAATCGCGGCGAGAATTCCCGCCGCAAAAAACGCGCCGATCAAATTCCCCCGCAGCCGCGCCCACGATGCGCCGTTGAAGCCGCTGGTCGCCCCTTCCAGGATGCGGACGTGCTCCTCCTTGGGCGTGAACGGCCCGGAACTCTCCACCCCCAGAAAGGCTTCCATGTCCTTGATGACATCCGTCAGGTTCTGATAGCGCTCGGCCGGCTTCTTGGCCACCATCTTCATCAGAATCTGCGACAGCCGCTCGGGGACGTGACTGACGACCATGTGCGGCGGGATGATCGGCTCGCGCACCTGCTTGGTCATCACCTCGGCCGCCGTCTTGCCGGTGAACGGAGGATGGCCGGTGAGCAGGGCATAGAGCGTACACCCCAGCGCATAGATATCCGCGCGGGCGTCGACGGTGGTGGAATCGGTACACTGCTCGGGCGCCATGTAGGCCGGCGTGCCCATGACCGTGCGCGCGCTGGTTACGTGGGCGCTGCTGGCGGCGATGTCCGAACTCCTTGTCCCCTCGCGCATCTTCGTCTCCGGCGAGCCGGCCGTCTTCACCAGCCCCATGTCCGCGACCTTCACGATCCCCTGGTTGTTCAGCAGCAGATTCTCCGGCTTGATATCCCGATGGATCATGCCATGATCGTGGGCGAACTTCAGTCCCCGCGCCGACTGCAGGATGTACCCCACCGCCACATCCGCATCGACCCGCCCTTCGCGGCGAATCAAATCCCCCAGCGTCTGGCCTTCGACGAACTCCATTGAGAAAAAGTGGGTGGCCTTCTCCTCGCCGATGTCGTGAATCTGCACGACGTTGTGATGGGCAAGCTGGGCGGCGGCGTAGGCCTCGCGGGTGAAGCGGGCGACGAACTGCGGATCGGCCGCGAATGTCGGGTGCAGCACCTTCACCGCCACGTTGCGATCCAGCGAGATCTGCCGGGCGAGGTAGACCGCTCCCATGCCCCCCTGCCCGAGCTTCTGGCGCATCTCGTATCCGCCAAGCTGATGGGCGATCCCCGGCGCCGGGCCGAGCATGGTCTGGGCGGTATCGGAAGCATCCTCCATTTCCGCGGGCACGGCTCGCGCTGCCTGGGATGGCTGCTCGCGCCCAAGGGAATCCCGCGCACCACTTCGTCCCCGCGCGGGCGCGTGTGCGGGCGCTTCCACTGGCTCCATTTCCTGCGGCGGCGCCGTCTCCTCCGCGTCCTTTGCGCGCGGCGCGGCGGGCTGGGAGGGAACCGAATAATTGGTGATGTCGATCCGCCCGCTGGAAATCCGCCGCGGCTCTACATCAGAATCGTCGGATGGTTCAGTAGCTGGGCGCAACCGATCGGCGCGCCTCGGCGGCGAAACCGTCTCCCCCGCCATCGACCCATGCGAGGAATCCCCGGCCGATCGACGCGGCCGATCCGCTTCCTGCCGCTCTGCCGGGCGCGGGCGCTGCGCATCCGGCACCACACGCGCCCCCACCTGCGTGTCCGACTTGCGCGGCGGCCTGCTTGGCTCGATCCCCAGCGCAGACTCGATATCGGGCGTCACCTTCTCCGAGGCATGATGTTTCAGTTTCCCCACCAGCGGCGCCACCCCGGCGTCATGGCTCACCACCAGCGCGAACTTCTCGCCGCACTGCGGGCAATGCGGGGTGAAGTTGCCGGGCTTGGCCCCCTTCAGCTCCATCGGATGCCGGCAATGCGGGCAATGAATCGACACGGTCAACTCCAGACGAAACAGAGATTTGCACCAGCACGATCTCGCAACCGCCCCACCTTACCCCCGCAGGTATGAAATGGCCAAATAATTTTGCAAGCCACCTTGATCCGGTGGGGGCGGACATTCCTGTCCGCAATGGCTGGACAAGCGACAGGTGTATTGAATTCTGGTGGGGCGGACATTCCTGTCTGCCATGGCTGGATGAGCGGCAGGTGTATTGAATTCTGGTGGGGCGGACATTCCTGTCCGCAATGGCTGGATGAGCGACAGGTGTATTGAATTCTGGTGGGGCGGACATTCCTGTCTGCCATGGCTGG
>DAIOHQ010000151.1:0-12052 GCA_036744635.1 Tepidisphaeraceae bacterium
CAAGAACTCACGACTTCGCTCCTATCCGATGCGGACGTAGCGCTGTAGTGTTAACCAGCGCATACAATAGCAACATGAGCGACACCGTTACCCCAGCTATGGAAGAAGCGGTCATTGATGTATCCGGGATGGACTGCGCCAGTTGCGTGGCGCATGTGGAGAAGGCGGCGAAGGGGGTGGCGGGGGTGGAGGCGTGTGAGGTGAATCTGGCCCGCGGGCGGGCGGTGGTGCGGTTTGATCCGGGGGCGACAGACACGGCGCGGATCGCGGGGGCGATCACCGAAAGCGGCTACCTGGCGGCGCCGGAATCTCCGGGTATCGCGGCCGGCGATGTCGAGGAGCAGCGCCTGCAGCGGCAGATGGCCGAGGCGCGGGCCTGGCTGCGACGGGCGGTGGTTGGGGTGATTCTGTGGCTGCCGTTTGAAATCCTGCACTGGGCAGCGGCGGCGATGACGCCGATGGGACATGCCGGACACGAGCGGCCGTGGATGCAGTGGCTGAACCTCGCGACGAGCACGATTGCGATCGTGTATGTGGGCTGGGGCTTTTATCGAGGGGCGTGGAAGGCGCTGCGCAAGGGCACCAGCAACATGGACACGCTGATCGCGATGGGGGCGAGCGTGGCGTATCTCTATAGCCTGATTGCGTTCGTCGGATATCTGGCGGGGATATGGACAACTCTGCCGGTACTCTATTTCATGGAGGCCACAGGGCTGCTGGCGCTGATCAGCGTGGGGCATTACCTGGAGGCGCGGGCGCGGGATAAGGCGGGGTCGGCCATTCGCGATCTGCTGAAGCTGGCGCCGGCGACGGCGCGGAAATTGGATGATCTGGATCAGCCGCGCGAGGTGCCGGCCGCGGGGTTGCAAGTGGGAGATCGCGTGCTGGTGCGGCCGGGGGACCGCGTGCCGGTTGACGGGGAAGTGGTCGATGGGCAGTCGAGCGTGGATGAATCGATGATCAGCGGCGAGCCCTTGCCGGTGACCCGCGCCAAGGGCGATGCGGTGATCGGCGGAACGGTGAACCGGGATGGCCGGCTGATCGTGCGGGCGACCAAAGTCGGCGCGGCGACGGCGCTGGCGCAGATCGTCAAGCTGGTGGAGACAGCGCAGTCGAGCAAGCCGCCGGTGCAGAAGCTGGCCGACCGCATCGCGGCGGTGTTCGTGCCGGCGGTGCTGGGAATCGCGCTGATGACGGGGATCGGATGGTATATCACGGGACACATGGCTGGATGGGATGCACCGACGACATGGGCGCGGCTGGCCAACGCGGTGTGCAGCGTGCTGATCATCGCCTGCCCGTGCGCCCTGGGGCTGGCGGTGCCGGCAGCGCTGATGGTGGGGACGGGGCGCGGGGCGCAGAAGGGAATTTTGATTCGCGACATCGACGCCCTGCAGAAGGCCGAGCGGATCGACACGGTGGTGCTCGATAAGACCGGCACCGTTACCCGTGGCCGGCCGGTGGTGCGCGAGGTGGTGGCGCTGAATGGGATGGCGGGGGATGAGGTGTTGGCGCTGGCGGCGGCGGCCGAGCAATTCAGCGAGCATCCGCTGGCGCAGGCGATCGTGCGACATGCCAAGGCGCGCGGCGTGAGCTTCCCCGATCCGGAAAGCTTTAATAGCGAGCCGGGTTTCGGCGTGGTGGCCGACGTCGCGGGACAGACGATCATCGTGGGAGGGGAAGCGCTGTTGGAGAAACACGGCGTTCCCCGCAGCACGGGTTTCCAACCCGTGCCACACAGCGCGGAAACGCTAACCGCGGATAAATCGGATGGCACCGTGCACGGGTTGAAAACCCGTGCTACGGCAGCGCGTTCTTTCGTTCATGTGGCGGCGCGGCGGAATGGCTCAATGGAGAATCTGGGGTACATCACCATCGCCGACGAAATCAAAGACGACTCGGCGGCGGCGATTGCCGAGCTGCATCGCATGAAGCTGCGCACGGTGCTGCTGACGGGAGATAATCGCGCCGCCGCCGCGGAGATCGCAAAACTTGTGGGCATCGACGATGTGCGGGCGGAAGTGAAGCCGGATCAGAAGGCCCGGGCGATTTCCGACCTTCAGGGCAATGCAGGCGGCATCCCATCGCGGGTGGCGATGGTGGGCGATGGCATCAACGATGCCCCGGCGCTGGCGCAGGCGGATCTGGGCATCGCCATCGGCTCGGGAAGCGACATCGCCAAGGAGACCGGGGATATCGTGCTGGTCAGCGGCAGCCTGCACGGAATCGCCGCGGCCATCCGATTGTCGCGGGCAACGATGCGCACGATTCGGCAGAACTTGTTTCTGGCGTTCATCTACAACGTGCTGGCGATTCCGCTGGCGGCGTTTGGGATTTTGAATCCGCTCATCGCCGCCGCGGCGATGGCGCTGTCGGATGTCAGCGTGATCGGAAACGCCCTGCTGCTGAGGCGGACGAAGATAGATTGAGATTCTCCCTTGACGCCGCGCGGGGGCATCGGTTCAATACCGCCACTTCGGTCCAGGCGATGCTGCAAACGGACGGCAGAAATCGGGTTGACAGATTGCCGCTGTTGCGGTTGTTATACCGCCTTGCCGATGGCTGGTCGCCTGTACCGGGCGAGGCGAAGAACGAGGAACTCTCTAGCGGGACTGCACCATGATGACGAAAAAGGAATCGAAAACGGCGCTGTTGGAGGCCGGGGTGAACGCCGCAGGTTGTGACCAGCCGGCCGGCGATCTGTCTGCCGCGCCCGCCGGCGAGGCGACGGTGGCGGTGCCGGAAGATCCGACGGCGCCGATGGCGGCCAAGCGCGGGCCGCGCAAGCGCAAGGAAGAGGATGCCGACGAGGAAGGCGCTGAGGGCGGCGAGAAGGAAGAGGAAGACGACGCCGGGGAGGGCGTCGAGATCGACGACGACGACGAGGAAGAGGAAGAAGAGGAAGCTGAAGAGGATGAGGATGCCGATGATCTCGACGAGGAGGAAGATGAGGATGACGAGGATGATGAGGAAGACGATGACGATGAATTTGACGATCCCGATGACGACGATGACTTCGATGACGACGATGACGACGACGACGAGGACGACTTCGATGACGATGAATGACGCGTGAGCAACTGCGTCGCGCAGCCTTCGGGGCACTCAGAAATGGGTGCCCTGTTCATTTGGGGGAGCAGATGGAACGTGAAACGTGAAACGTGAAGAGGCGCAAGCCTGCCACTCTTGATGTTTCACGTTTCACGTTTCAACTTCTGTCCTACGGCATATCCCGCCAGAAATAGCCCCAGGTGTTGCGCAGCCAGGCGCTCGATCCGTTGGTCAGGTCGATGTCGCGCACGCCGGCCGACTGCGCGGGCATGTCGAGCATCCAGTCATATTCCCATCCGCCGTAATCGGCGCGCGACTCGCTGTCGCGGAAGACGTTGTTGGTCCAGGCATTCACGTAGACCGTGCCCTTGCCGATCCTGTGGCGATAGAACAGCGGCCTGGAGCCGGGGGGGAACTTGCCGACGGCGATCACCTCGGCGCCCTTCACCAACCCTGGAATTACCGTAACGTTATCGTCGTCCGTCGAGCGAAAGCCGAGGAACGCCAGCTTTTCGGGATACGGCAGCAGGTGGCGGAATTCCGGGCAGACGCCCCACGCCAGGCGCGGAAATGCCATGATATCCATGTTTGGCTCCTGCGAAGCATCGGTCGCAAACGGCCAGTTGTGACACTTGCTGTGCGCGCCCGGCCAATCCTTCAACCCATTGGCATCGACGCCGCACAGCTTCGCCATCGCCGCGTTTTCGTGCCTCACGCCATACTCATCCTCGAATCTGTCGAAACGGTCCATGGCAAAATAGAGCGTGCCCCCCTGCTCGACGTACTTGAGCAGCTTCTCCGGCGTATCGCGGAAATCCCGTCCGAACATGTTGTCGGCCATCGCAATCATCCGGTAGCTGTTCAGCGTTGCCTGGTCAATGCGAACCTCATCCTGGCCGGTCCAAAGCACATCCGGCTCGATGCCGATGCGCGACAGCGCCCCCACCATCGCCGCGGCGGTGGGGACGGCCATGCGGCGGAACAGCGTGTACATCCGTGCCGAGGATGACAGCAGCAGCAAGTCGCTTTTCTTGGCCGGCGGATTGGCATCAGCGCGGCGCTGGCATTCGCGGCTGTAGCGCTGCACCAGCGAAAGCACCGGCTTGGGAAAGCCGTCGAACGTGTTCATCCCCAACGACTCGCCGTAGAAATAAAATTCCTCCGGCTTCTCGAAGCGCTCGCGGCGCTTGCCGTGCCAGGACTGCTCATCATCGCGCCAATTCCAGTAGTGCCAGCCGTCGGCGTCGGCGGCGAGGCAGGCGAGATTGACCCGATCCACGATGGCCGTCTGCTGCTCGTAGGTGTCGGTGCCATAGGCCGGGCTTTCCGTCCAGCCGCCGTGGCAGATGACCACCGGCTGCTGCACCGACTGCTTGATGTAGCGCGCCATCGTGTAGGCGCCTGTATAGATGACGGGGATCTGGTGCGACAGGCGGCGGTGAACCACTTCGCGGGTGTGCGTCCACTCTTCGAACGGCTGGACGAAGCTGGGCCGCGTGAGCTCGAAGAAATAATACTCCATCCAGATCGCCTGCAGCTTCTTGCGCTTGGGCGTGAATCCATCCAGCATCGCCCAGGTCGTGGTATTTCCCTCAAACGGCGTCCAGACGAACTGATTCGGGGCCAGTTTGTTGATCCGCTCGTCGAAATGGGCCTGGGCATCGCCGATGGACTGCTTCTGCCAGAGGATGAACTCATAGCCGAGCGGGTTTTTCATCGAGCCGTTCCACTTGCTCTCGTGCGGCAGGAGCACCTCGTTGAAATCCTTGGGATTATTCTCCAGCGCACCTGGCCCCCCCACCGTGTCGAGCAGATTCTTGAAGCTGCCGAACTTGGCCTTGAGATGGCCATGCCATTCATCCTTGAGGTTGAACGGGATGGTGAGGTTGTCGAAGCCTTTGTGGAAGCGGTCGATGCGGTCGGTGAATGCCATCACCGCCGGCTCGTTCTTATAACGCTCGGCGAACGGCGCTATCTGCTTGACGTATGCTTCGTGCAGGTGCGGATTGAAGCTGGGCAGCCAGCGCTGGTCGTAATGCCATTCTTCGCCGGTGATCTGCTTGTAAATTTCGGGTTTGTCGATGAACGGGCCGACAAAAATCGACACGCGAATGCCAGCCTTCTTCGCCTGCTCGACCACTTCGTCCATGCGCTCAGCGCCTTGCGTGAGCAGCTTGCCATTCTTGAACAGGCTGTCCTGGTTGAAGAACAGCGCGGAATGGTTGATGCCGACGCGGGCCATGCCGGCAAAGTCGCGCGAGAGTTCCGGTTGGTTCAGCTCCCAATGTCCATCGTCCAGCCAGTCGCGGGCGCAGGTGCCGGGAAACCGGCCGTGATAGACAACCGAATTGCACATCCAGCGTTTGCCGTCGAGCGAGAATTGGCCGCCGGGAGTGATCTTGACGAAGGAGTTAATTGTGGACAAGCGTGGCCTTCCTTTGGTTGAGGTTGGGGCTGATTTGAGGCGATTGCGGAAGGAAGTCAAGAGAGCCAGCGCGGTCAATCGCGGGCGGCTGCCGGTTGCGTCGATGGGGATTTTGCGTCGCGCGCGGCTTCGTCGGTGAAGAGCACGACATCGCGGGTCTCGGCGGTGGAGAGCAGCCCTTCGCGGGTGAAACAGCATGATTCTCGGGCGGGATCGACAAACGTCTCGTGCCAGGGCTCGGCCGTGCCGGCGTTGGTTGGATCGCCGCCGATCGTGAAGACATACGGGCCGGCGTTGGTCATCACCGCCAGCTTGCCGCCATCAGGAGAGATGTCCGCGCCAGTGCATGGCCAGCGGATGGGGAGTTCCACCACCTTCTCCAGCACCGCGGGCACGCGCTGCTTTACCAGGGGAAATCGATAAAGAACCGCCCGTTCGCAATCGAAGACTTTGGAGATGACGAAGCCATGCTGTTTCCAGACGAACAGGCTTTCGCAGTCGAAGGAATTGCCGGGAAAGCGCAACTGCCACGCCTGGTCCACCACCAGCACAACCGGTTTCCCGCGCGGATCAGGCTCAGCCAGGCGATACACCGCCAGTTGATGGTGCTTGCCCCAGTTGTTGCCGATGTCGCCGATGAAGAGATGGCCCTGGTCGTCGATGGCGATATCCTCCCAGTCGCGGCAGGTGGCGCCCTTGACCGGGAACCTGGCAATGAGTTCGCCGGTGGCGGTGATGGCGTAGAGGATGGGCGCGTTCCCGCTGTCGTTATGGGTCCAGAAGACTCCGGGATAACGCCGGCTGGCGACGAGGCCGGAGGATTCCTTGATATCGGGGGCGGTAATGCGGCCGGTGAGTTGAATCGAGCGGCTGGGCTGAGTGGCGGGCTGAGTGGTAGCAGCCACGTCAGCCGGCTCACCTGCGGCAAACGCGCAAGGCGGGCACGCACAGCAAGCCGGCAAAAGGATGAGTATGCACCATTTCATGCGATATAAAGCTCTATACAAATGTCGGTTGAATTCGGCCGCTGCTGTAGTTTTCAGAAAAATGGACCCGCCGGCAACTTTCGCTTGTCAGTTTCGTCAAGCATACGGTATCGTAGACAATAGAACAGGGGCGGCCGGGCATGGTTTGCACGTCTCGGTGGCCGCCGCGAAAAAGACTGTGGAGTCATGGAATGATGACCGAACCACGGACGTTTCCCCCGATGCCGGAGATTGGCCACCCCGAGTCCTGGTATGCCAAGCGCGTTCATCAGGCGGACAAGGCCGGGCAGACCCACGCCCATGAAGCGTACAAGGTGGGGCAGTACATCACGCTGGCGCTCGACCCGCACCTGGTCTGGGAGGAAAAGCTCAAATATTTTCAGCACGCGCTGAAGCGCCACTGCAACCCCCCGCCCTTTCCCGATGATGATGTCTGGATGTTCTATCGGCAGCTCGCGGACCTGGTGCGCGTCTATGCCGGCCAGGAAGCGCTGCGCATCGCCAGCGCCGAAGACGACCTGTACGCGGCGCGGCTTTCGATGGGCCAGGACCGCGAGAAGATCGAGGATGAGGCCGAGCAGTTTTTCTCCCGCCTGATTCCCTCCGGAGATGAATGCCCCCACTGGTTCAACGAAGACGACTGGCAGCAGCTCCACATGGTCCGCGACCAGTGGATATAGCGAGGCCGGCCACCGATCGAATCGATGCTCCGTGGATGTGGCTACTTTGGCGAGGAATCTTCACGGGCAGGGTTTGAACCCGGTGCAGCCGTGAGTTTGCTCATTTGACGTACGAGTTCAGCGGCATCCCAATCGGGAAGAAGGTGTTCCCGTTCTGCGGTGTAATTCAACCGGCTGGGCTCGTACTGTTGAATAAACCTCACTGCATTCACCCAGCCTAATTCATGCACGAGAATTTCAAACCCCCGAGTCCTTAGTTCGCCAGGATCGATCAACACAGTACTCATGTTAAGATCTCCTTTGCCAATTCCACCACATCGACCACTCGCACTTTGAGCCGCTCACGGTTACGTCGGGCCGTGGCAAGCAATCGGTCATCACAAGATACCAGGATGTTTGCTGCACCTGCTTCTGCGCACGCAACATGAATAGCGTCAAAATTCTTGAAGCCAAGTTGCATTAGCTCCGCCGTCCGCTTTTGAAGCGCAACAGGATCCGGATCGAACGACGGTTCCATCGTCAACCACTGCGCGACACGCGACGCTCTTTCTTTGATTGGGTTGCGAGAATTTTCGAGGATGAGCGCGGGCGACCGAACAAACCGAAACTGATCGGATTCCACTGTCAGCAACGCGAGTACCGCTTCTGCTTCCAGCCGGATGCGCGCTTGCGTCTGGTCATCGAACGGCCTCTTGAGGCAACACATATCGAGGTAAATCAACATCGCTCAATATTCTATCCCAGAGGTTGCGTGAGTCCCGCGCTCGCTCAATGTAGCGCTTCCCCGCCGGCGCCTTCGATGGTGCCTTCCTCGATCTTCAAATCTTCGCGCTTCTGGATCTTGTCTACCTTGCCGTCGCGGATCCAGATGATTCGATCCGATACCGCCAGCATCTTGTGGTCGTGGGTGGCCGAGATGATGGTGACGCCGGACTCCTTGTTGAGCTGGCGGAGCAGCTCGATGATCAGCTTACCAGTCTGCAGGTCGAGGTTTCCCGTCGGCTCATCGGCGAGGATGATCGCCGGGTCGTTGGCGAACGCCCGGGCGATGGCCACGCGCTGCTGCTGACCGCCGGACATTTCCTGCGGCTTGTTCATCAGCCGATGCCCCAGCTCGACGCGCTTGAGAATATCGGCCGCCTTGTCCTGCGCGTCGGCCGTATTCATGCCCGCGAAGATCATCGGCAGCATGACGTTCTCCAGCGCCGTCATCACCGGAATCAAGTTGAACGTCTGAAAGATATACCCAATCTTGCGGCAGCGCATCCAAGCCAGCTCGTAGCTGTCGAGCTGGGCAATGTCCACCTCGTCGATGTACACCTTGCCTTCCGACGGCTTGTCCAGCCCGCCGACCATGTTGAACAGCGTCGACTTTCCCGAGCCGGACGGTCCCATGATCGAGATGTATTCCCCACGGTTGATCGACACCGTCACGCCCTTGAGGGCATGCACTTCCTCGTTGCCGATCTTGTAGGACCGCTTCACGTCGATGGTGCGCACGGTGTATTCCGAGAGCGAGAATCCCGCCCCATCCGCGCCCGCCGTCGCCACCGCCGGGGGAATGGCATCCCCCGACCCTCCCCCACCATCCACCGCCACCGTCGATGATCCACTCGCTTCGGTCATATCAACTCCAATAGAGTTGCCAGTTGCCAGTAAGACCTTCTGCAGCATTTGCTAACAACTAACAACTGACAACTATTCTCACGTCTCCACCCGCATCGCTTCAATCGGCTGCATGCGCGCTGCCTGCCATGCAGGGTAAACCGCGCCGCCGACGGTGAGCACCACGCCGATCAGCAGGCAGAAGCCGACGTTCAGCATGATGGGGCCGACGAGCACCATTTTCCAGGCAAATTGGCCATAGCTGGTGGAGACGCCGGCGAAACTGAGCGCCATCCCGACGATGATTCCCAGCACCGTGCCCGCCACGCCCTGAAACAGGCTTTCGATCAGGAACAGCTTGATGATGAAGCTGTCCAGGGCGCCCAGGCATTTCATCGTGCCGATCTCGCGAAATCGCTCGGTCACGCTCATCAGCATCGAATTCAGGATGCCGACGAAAGCCACCAGCAGCGCCAGGGCCAGCAGCCAGCGCGTCTGCAGATGGCTGGACTGAATCTCCGCGGCCGTGGTGGGCACGCCGTTGGCGATCATCATGGACTGCAGCGTCTGCGGGCTGGTCAACTCCGACTTGATGGCCTTGAACTTGCGGGCCTCGGCCAGCCAGCTATCGAACTGGGCAATCCGATCGCGGTTGGCGTTGAGCGCGCCGGTGAGTTCCCCAGGCGGCATGAACAGAGGCATTCCCAAATCTTTCTGCAACTCGGTCAGGTCCATGCCATATTTGTCGCGCGGGTCGAATGGCTTGGTATCCTTGGGCAGCGGCGCGGCCGGCTTGCGGAAGTCGGCGGCGAGATCGCGCCCGCGCTGGTCAAACTCCGGCTGCATCTTGTCGCGCCGGGCTTCCAGCTCCTTGAAGTGCTGGGTGCCCGGAGCGGCCGACGCCCAGGCCCGCATCCCGTCGATCATCACCTCGGTGGTCTGAATCGACATCAGAAACGCCAGCGCCAAAATGATCCCGCTGGTCACCAGCAGGCTGCGGCTGAGGCGCAGGCGAATGCTCTTGTAGGAAATCTCCACGGCCTTGCTCAGCGGCAGAATAATCTGCCGTTCCACCCGCGCTGTCCCCGCCGTTTTGTTTTGCGATACCGTTGCCATGATGCATCCACCACCGAGGTTAGGGCGCTTCGATCATATCGGAAGCGAAGCCGAAAGACGAATCGCAACCTCATTCCCTTTCCCCCGCTGCCGAAGTATCTTCCGCTCCATGACCATCGCAGCCGACCTCCCCCGTGCATTCGCCCTCGCCTATGACAGCCACGAAAACGAACACCAGGAACTCTTTCATCTTGGCGTCGACCTCTCGGGGCCAATTCCCCTGCACATTCCCAGCCCGCTGGGGAAGCTGGGATATTTCATATACGCCCGCGTCCCCGCCGACGCCGCCGACAAGCTAAGCGCGGTGACCATCAAGATCGACCTCGTCGGCCTGGTCTCCACCAACACAGAGATCAAAGCCGGCGATGGCGCCCCCCCTGTCGCTACCATCCCCTCCCGCCAGAAAGGGCTGGTCTGGCGCTGCCTCGGAAAAGCCATGGCCGCCCGCGGCGATGGCACGCTGGAGATGCGCAACTGGCCCGCCGACTTAAAGAAAGTCGACCTGGTCCTCTGCACCTGGCCACGCTTCCTGGAAAGCCTGCAAGTGGAAGACTGGATCGAACTTCAGGCGGATCCCCTCTTCGCCCCCACCGGCGTGCCCCTGGGCGGCATCGGCGGCGGAAGAATCGACATCTGCAAGGATGGCCGCTTTCGCAACTTCTCCATGAACAACAACCAGGATGCCCCGCTGGAAGATCCCAACGGCCTGGCCGGCGCCTACCTGGCGGTCTCCTCCGACAACCAGACCAAAGACCTCGCCTCCCGGCCCATCCTCCCCGGCCACAAGACCGTGGATACACTTGCGTTTTCCCCGCGCTTCCCCCAAGCCACGCTCAAAGCCACCGCCGCCTTCCCCGGCCTCGACATCACCGTCACCCTTTCCGGCACCCTCTGCCCGCACGACCTGAAGCGCTCCTCCCTCCCCGGCCTGCTGGTGCGTTGGGAAATCTCCAACACCAGCCGCTCCGACCGCACCATCCGCTGCCACTTCGGCTGGCCCAATCTCATCGGCGTCGGCGGCCTGGTCTCCGGCTATGAAAGCGGCATCGGCTACGGCGATGGCTATTACCACCACTGGAATGACCCCGCCGGCCGGGCCGAGAAGGTCCTCGAAGGCGCTGGCTACCACGCCGTGCGCTTCACCGGCACACCCGATCAGGCCAAGCACAAGAGCTCCGCCGGCGAACACTGGCTGGCCGTCACCTGCGACAACCAGGCCAGCCACATCGCCCGCGCGGGCGCCGGCGACGGCCTGGGCGAAGTCACCGCCGAATTGAAAATCCCCGCCGGCGGCAAAGCCTCCGCCACCATGGCCCTGGTCGTCGCCATGCCCCACTGGGTTGACAGCTTCGGCACGGATCGCGGCGTCTACTGGCAGAACCATCACGCCACCGGCCAGGAGATGCTCCAGTCCCTGCTCGCCGATGCCGATGCCATCCTCCGCGAAACTTCCGCCCTCGCCAACCATCTCGATGACAGCACCCTGCCCGAATGGCTGCGCTGCCGGCTGAGCAACTGCACCTACCCGCTGGTGACCAACAGCGTGTTGTACAAGGATGGCCGCTTCAGCATCAACGAGGGGCCCACGGAGATGTCCGGCTGCTACGGCACCATCGACCAGCGCATCGCCGCCCATCCCGCCACCCAGCTTCTGTTCCCCCAGCTCAACGCCAGGGAACTCTCCGAATTCGGCGCCATCCAGGGCGATCAGGGCGGCATCCAGCATGACCTGGGCGCTGGCCACCTCGAGCGCAAGCCCGGCGAGACCAACTGGCCGGACCTCACCTGCTCGTTCATCATCCAGACCGCCCGCCACGCCTGGTCCACCGGCGACAAGGCCTTTGAAGCCGAAGCCTTTCCCCGCGCCCTGCGCGCCCTGAGGCGTCACGCCCTCTGGGCCGATGCCGGCAAGGGCGTCGCCCAGGTTGGCCATGGCCTGGGCACCAGCTACGACAGCTATCACTACATTGGCACCACCGCCTACATCGGCACCCTCTGGCTGGCCGCCCTGGCGGTGATGGAGAAATGGCTCGCCCGCGCCCGCCGCGGCGACCGTTCCCTCGACGCCCAGATCAAAGCCTGGCGGGCCGCCGCCATCGAGCGCCTGGACAAGGATCTCTGGAACGGTGAGTTCTACATCGCCTACGCGGAGGGGTCGGAGGGGTCGGAGGGGTCGGAGGGGTCGGAGG
>DAIOHQ010000152.1:0-12040 GCA_036744635.1 Tepidisphaeraceae bacterium
TGAAGAGCATTATGCTCTCCTTCCGGCGCGCCCACCATTTGTGGGGAAGGTCAGATTGCAGTTAATTTGCAACCCCTTGCCACATTCTTTCAGAAACGATGCCCCTTACTCCGTATGTCCATCTGCGTGCAACGTGCGCTCGGCTTTTTCCACTTTCTTGATCTCGTGGCCGCCGAACTGGTTGCGCAGGGCGGCAGAGAAGCGCGCCGAAAAGTTATAGGGGTCGCGGGATGCGAAGCGGGCGAACAGCGCCGCCGAGATGACCGGCGCCGGCACATCCTCCTCAATGGCGGCCTGAATGGTCCAGCGCCCTTCGCCGCTGTCTTCCACATAGGGCATGATCGACTTGAGATCGTACTCCGACTCCATCGCCCGCTCGGCCAGCTCAAGCAGCCACGATCGCACCACGCTGCCGCGATTCCACACTTTGGAAATCTGATGGAGATCGAGCCCAAACGGCGACTTGTACAAGACTTCAAAGCCTTCTCCGTAGGCTTCCATCAGCCCATACTCGATGCCGTTGTGAACCATCTTGACGAAATGCCCCGCGCCGTGCGGGCCAACGTGCGCCCAGCCGTCCTGCGGCGCCAGGGTGTCGAAGATCGGCCGGCAACGCAAGACGTATTCGGCCAGTCCGCCGATCATCATGCAATATCCTTCCTGTCGTCCCCAGACGCCGCCGCTGGTGCCGACGTCGATGAAGCCGACGCCGCGCTTCGTCAATCCTTCAGCGCGGCGCAGCGAATCCTTGTAGTAGCTGTTCCCTCCATCGATGATGATATCGTCGGCGGTCATGCCGTCGGCAAGCTGGGTTACCACCGACTCGGTGGCCGGCCCGGCCGGGACCATAACCCAGACCACTCGCGGGGACGGGAGCTTGTCGAGCATCTTTGTCAGAGTATCCACGACCTCGACCCCCTTGATGCCCGCGAGATCGGGATTGGGATCGCGGGCATATCCGACAACTTCGTGGCCGCCTTTGACCGCGCTATCCGGCGAGCCGATGGCCAGGCGCAGCGTCATGTTGCCGCCCATTTTACCCAGTCCGACGAATCCGATACGCATAGGTGCGACCAAAAAAGAATGGCCGGCCGCCGGAGCGCTCCGGCCACCAACCACAATTCCCCCGGATGCCTGCGCCAACGTCCCGGCGCACCCTGCGCCGGGGGTTGGCAATGTATCATGGTGACGATGCTACGGCGTCACCACGCCGCGTCCCACGGTCTGGCGGTGCATGGCGCCGGTCGGTTCCTCGACCGATACCGTGGTGCCCCGCCCCGGCCCGGTGACGTTCATCCGCCCGGCATTCTCATCCAGCGCCCGCGACAGATGGCGCGATGATCGTCCACCACCCGCCCCGGCATTTCCCCGCCCGGCCGTCGCCGGCAGATCCTGCAACATTTTGTAAGCCAGATATCCAATTCCCCCAAGCACCACCAGCTTCAACATCGACATGAGCAACTCCTCTACAAAGAAAAACGACCGCGGCCAATCAACATCCGCCGCGACACGACAGCATCCAAAATACGCTTGCAAATCCCGTGCGCGAGCGCAGAAAATCTGGAACGCGTTTACTTCCTTTCAATCACCGCGTTCCCCAGCTTCGCGTTCAGGTCCTGCTCGCTTTCGGCGACGTTTTTGATTTTTTCCCAGTAGCTGCCCAGGCGCTCGACGAGCTCTTTGCGCTTTTCTTCCTCGGTTACCACCCTTGCCTGGAAAGGCTCGGAAGCGGTTTTGCCCGGGCCGGTGAAGTCGTTGCCGTCCACCGCTTCCAGCCACCATTGAATGACGCTGCCGACCGGCGGCGCGATCCTGGCCAGTTCCCATTCGTAATGGCCGCGCACGGATTTGGGATATTCGCCGATCTCCAGGTCGATGGTCTTTTCCTGGCCCTCATCCAGCTTGTCGATCTTATAGTGCAGCACGACCTTGGCCAGGGCGTAATCATCGGAGGCGTCGAAGCCGACGATGATCCGCGCCCGCTGGGTCACCAGCTCATCTTTGCGCTCCGGGAATGTGATCTTCAGGCTCGGCGGCTTGTCGGCGACCAGGTCGACCGGATAGACCACCGGGTCCTTGGACCAGATGCCATTGTCATCCACCAGATGAATGGAAAAGCCTTTGGTTCCCCTGGGAAGGGACAGGCCGGACGCGTCGGACCCGGTGGTGAGCTTCGATGGATCATTGATGTCGGCCAGCAGGGCGTAATCGACTTCGCTGCCGACGAGATGAACGTGATTTCCGGTCTTCTTGTCCTGCGCCACCCGCAGCGGCTTGTTGGCCGACACGTTCAGGCGGAGTCGGCTCCCCTCCAGCAGTGACAGATCGCCCGGCGAGCGCCGCATCGTGCCCAGGCGGGTGTATTTCGGGTAGACCTGCATGCACTCCACTTGCGATACCGCCGGCCGGGCCACCGCTTCCACCTTGAAGGTCTGGCTGTGGCCATCGTTCAGGAAGATCGCGTACTCAAAGGACTCCTGCAGGTTGTCGATGGTCGTCTGGAACCGCCCGGTTTTGGCATCGCGCTCCAGCAGAAAATTCTGCGCGCTGCCCGAGGCGTAGTGGATTTCCAGCCGTCCCTGCGGCGGCTCGACGCCGCGCGCCTCGGCCGCCAGCGTCACTGCTTCGCCTTTGGGAATCACCTGATCTTTCGAGATGCACTCCACCCGCGTCTTGCGCGGCACCTCGACGCCGGGAACGAGCAGGGCGCGGCGCAACAGATCGCCGGCATCCTGCCTCCCGAACGCCAATCCCGCCAGCGCCGCCAGCACGATCATTGCCGCCAATGTGGCCAGCCGCAGCAGGCGCGTGGTCTCGATCACGCGCGAAAAATCAAATGCCTGCGCCAATTCTTCAGTCTGTGCGATCATGGCGCGGAGCAGGCCCGGAGAAGCCCCGGCCGGCGCAGCTTCGGGTGACAGGAACTGCACCGACGCAATCAGACGGGTGCGGAAAACGGGCTCGGCGCGCTCCACCCAAAGCGCAACCTGCTCATCATCCGGGCCGAAAACAGTCGGGATCACCGCATAGCGCAGGATGATGACCGCCGCCAGCGCCAAATTGACCGCCAGCGCCGCCGCCCGCGCCGACGTAGGGAGTTCCCGCCAATAGTCCAGCAGCATCGTCCCGGCCAGTACTAGAATGAGGGAGCTGATCGCGCCGGCGGCGCCGGTGCAGGCTGCCACCAAGGCGTGCTTGCGCCGGACGTCGGCGATCTTGGAATGGATCAGTTCACTGGTCATGCAAAGGTCCGTGCGATGCTCTCATTTCAAATGCGACATCTTCCGCAGAATCCACTCGGCCGTCACCACCGCCAGCATCAGCAGAAAATAGAGCGGGGAGGACCACACCTCGACATCCACCATCGAGCGCACGCGCTCCGTCTTGGCGCCGATCTGGTCGGGCAGCTTGTACAGATCTTCTTCTCGCAGGAATAGCCCGCCGCTGATCCGCGCCATCTCGCGCAACATCGCCTCATTCATGGCCGGCTCGGCCTTTTCGATCTGTGACTCCCCCACCATGAACTGGGCCCGGTGCTCGGGATCGCGCTCCACCCAGAACTCGTATTTCCCCGGAGCGGTGGCCAGAAATTCCGCGAAATACATCCCCGGCTGATTCGGCATCCGCCGCAGTTTTACCGCCTGCCCCTCTTGTCCCTCGACCTTGTAGTAGCCGCGCAGCTCTTCATCGGTGACGGGTTCAAACGACTCGGAATACAGCCGCGCGTACACCGTCACCCGGTCATACATCGCATAGTTGTCCCGCGCCGGCATGATCTGCGTGCGCTTGGCCAGCCCAAGCAGGTGCGGGAGGCTGAGCCGCTGCACCATCTGCCCCCACAGGGCCAGGTAATACTGGTCCCCGTTGTTCTTGCGCCAGCGCCAGGTATTGTCGGTCCCCACGAAGAGCACCTGTCCGGCGCCGTACTGCTGCAGCGCGACGACCGGCATCTTCCCGAAGCGCGAGGCCCGCGCCGGATCGGGATCGACCAGCAGCACCTCGGCCGCCGGCTTGGCCCGCGAGACCGGCGCCGTCCAGTAGATCGGCGGCAGCTTCGCCCAAATCTGCGTGCTCTCCTGCTCCTTGTCGGCCAGGCGCAGCATCGTCGCCCGCTTGCCCTCGGCCGTCAGTTCCAGCTTGATCGGCTTGTCGGCCATGTCGTCCATTCCCACCATGCCGATGGCCGGCCCCCCCTGGGCTTTGCCGCGTTCGTCCTCGAATTCCACCGGCAGCATTTTCTCCAGCGGGGTGTTGTGATAGGCCCAGGGATTGTCGCGCCGGCCGCTGAGAAAGATCATCCCCCCGCCGAACTGTGAGACGAACTCGCTGAAGATTTCCATCTGGCCGGTGGTGAACGCGGCCGGATCGACATCGCCCAGGATGATCAGGTCATACTTGAACAAATCCTCCTTTTTCGGCGGGATGCGCTCAAGATAAGGCGAGTTTTCGACGGCGGCGATGTTGGGATCTCCCTCCAGCAGCACGCATTTCACGTCGACGCGCCGATCGCGCAGCAGCAGTGCCTGCAGATAGCGAAATTCCCAGCGCGGAGATTGCTCGACGTAGAGCACCTTGATGCGGTCGTCGATCACCCGCAGATGCTGGCTGCGGGAGTTGTTGGTGGCCACCGCCTCATCTTCGCGCGCATCCACCCACACCTTCAGCTCAAAATCCCTCTGCTTTTCCGGAGCGATCTTCGCCGTCTTCACCTTCAGCGGCACCACCTGCTCGGCATTGCTCAGCGTGATCTTCTCTTCGATGTGCTGGTCGCCCAGTTGTAGCTTCACGATCGCGCTTTCGCCGGCGAAGCCCTGGCCGCGCACGCGCACGCTCACCGGAAGGTCGTCCTCGGCGAAAGCCACTTCGGGCGCGAACAAGTTGTCAACGATGATGTCCTTCGAGGAAGAAATGCCCACGCCGTAGATATAGAGCGGGATGCCGTCGCGCTTGGCGATTTCCGCCGCCGCCAGGGCGCTGCTGCCGCTGTTGTTGGCCCCATCCCATGCCATGAAAATCCCCGCCAGCGGCTGGCCGCGGGTGCGGCTGATCAGCTCGCGCAGGGCATCGCCGCCGGCCGTCGACGGGGCATTCGCCTTGAGTCCATCGACCCATGCCGCGGAGTTGTCCCGCTTCTCATCGGGCTTGTCGCGGCTCTGATCGGGCTGCGGGGGAGCGAGGTCCTGCAACTGCTGGCCGAAGGCGAATGGCCGCAGGTCATATTCCTTCGCCAGCCGCGCCAGCAGATCGATTCTCGGATTCTTCAGTGCCGCCTTCAGCAGGTCGACCCGCGGCACCCGCGCCAGAGTCTTCGCATCGCGACCGGCGAGAGTTTGGTCCAGCCCCTTGCCGGCATCCAGCAGGTCCTTGGCGATGGCGGCACGTTTGAGATCAATCTCCTGTGTGCGCGGATCGTCGATGGTCATGCTGGCCGTGGTGTCGAAGAGCATCAGCAGCGAGCGCCGGATGGTTCCTTCGATCGCCAGCGTCAACACCGGCCGCAGGATCAGCGCCAAAATCAACAGCAGCAGCGCGATGCGCAAACCCGCCAGCAACCCTTTTTTCAAGCCGGAAACGTGCTCCCCGACCCGCCGATACATCCACACCACCAGCGCCCCCAGCGCCACCGCCGCCAGCAGCACCCATGCCGCCGATATGCCTCCGCGCAGGTGCAGCGTTCCCCCGGCGACGCGTCCCGCGCCGTCGAGGTGAACTCCCAGCAATCGGATCAACCATGTCATGACGACAAACCCATAGCCTATTTCGACCGGCTGAACCAATGCGCCAGCAGCGTCTCGGCGCTCGCCAGCACCAGCGCTGCCACCGCGATGGGCAGCCAGAGTTCCGCGCCCACGCGCTCGGTTTCGATCGCGGTTTCGATCTGCATTCCCGGCGACCATTCGATCACATCCGCCACTTCGCGAAGCTGGTTCAACTGCTCGGCGGAAATCTCCTCCAGACTGGACTCGGCCGGATCGGCCTGGGCGGCGAACTTCACCGTCATCGCCGGCTCGGCCGCGATCGCCGCGGCGTATCCTCCCGCCAGATCGGTCTCGTCAAACTGCAGCACCGGCGCGCTTCCCTGCATCTCGATCTTGCGCGCATCCTTTCCCCCCTGCTCGCCTTCCCGCCCCTGCTCCTTTCCCGGCCGCGTGACAACCGCATCCTTCCCAAGCTGCTCGGCCGCCGCCCGATAGACAAATTTCTGCCCAACCCGCACGTTCAAGCCCTCATCCTGGCGCTCGACGATCGCCCCCAGCGTGCGATACATCAGCGGGATGTACACCCCAGGCCGCACCGCCAGATCGTTCCAGGCGGTATTGGCCGTGCTCGAAAACAAAATCACCCGTCCCGTCCCCCATGGCCGCTCCATCACCGCGGGTTTGCCATCGCTATAGCGAAGCACCACGCGCGCCTCGCCCGCCCCATCGTTGCCGCTGGCCTTCGGCTGCGCGCCCTTCGCCGCCTCTTCGATCAACTCAAAGGCCCGGTAAAAACGTGCCGCCGTCGGGCTGCCCGCTCCCTTGTCTTTCCAGATCGCCGCGATCGGATGCTCCAGGTTCTTATCCGACAGCGTGAAGAACTGCTCCTGCTGATCGGCCTGCCCGTGCGCCTGGCCGAGCGCTGCCGGCAGGATTCGCTGCTTTTGATACAGTTGCGCATTCCACGCCGCGGTGTCGGTGTGCGGGCCGGGAAAAATGATGATGCCGCCGCCGTGCTTGAGATATGCGGCAATCGCTTCGGCCGCCTTCTCCGAGAGATCCTGCACGTCAGCCAGCACAATCGCGCCCTCTTCAAAACGGCTGAGTTGCGTGGTCTCCAACTCGGCCGGGGCGATGCTCTGGGTCCGGATGAAATATCCCTCGGCCTCCGCCGGCGGCACCGGCACCAGGGCGTGCTTCAGGAAAAACGTTTGCCCATCGCGGCTTTCCCGCCCCGGATCGCCATCCACCAGCAGCACGTTGATCTCTTTCCATCCCCGCAGCGCGATCGTCCGCTCATCGTCGGCCGGCAGCCGGTCCGGGGGGATCGCCGCCGTGACCGTGTGAAAATCCGCCGTGCGCAGTTTCGCGAAAACCGACACCCCGCGCGACGCCCCGGCCGGGATCGATTCAATCGTCGTCTCATCGCTCGGCGGATCGCCATCCACCCGCAACGTCAAACGCACATCCCGCGCCTCGGCCAATCCATAATTCGTCACCTGCGCCTCAAACCGCAACGGCCTCTCCACCGGCGAAAGCCCGCTGGCCAGGCGCAGATCGGACACCCCCAGATTCTGCTGTTCCTTCGCCCCGGCGAAGACCAGGTGTACGCGGATATTTTCCTTAGCCTGCTCCAGCGTGTTCTTGATCTGGTCAAACTGCCGCCAGCCCAGCAGTTGGCCATCGGTGATCAAATAGACTTCCTTGCGCAATCCCGCCTTGCGATTCAGGATTCCGATGGCATCGCGAATGGCCGGGAACAGGTCGGTTGACCGACTGGTCAGTGGCGCCTCGTGAATCACCTTCCGCGCCAGGTTCAGATCGAACGTCGGCTCCGGAATTGCGCCCTTCACCACATCGGATGCCAGCAGCACGGCCGTCGACGATCCCGCCGGCAGCGTGTCGAGAACTTGCTCGGCCGCCTTCTTGGCCCGGTCCATCCGCGACATCACGCCGTCGCTCTGGCTCATGCTGTAGGAGTTATCGATGACGACGACCGCCGTCACCTTGGCCTGGCCGAAAATCCCCGCGTTCGCCCCCCGCAGCGCTGGCCGGGCCAGAGCCAGGGCCAACAGCGCCAACAGCACGCAGCGCAGGATCAGCAGCAAAATGTCCTCAATCTTGATCCGCCGCTGATTCTGCTCGACGCTGATGCGCAGGAAACGCATGGCCGCCCACACCACGCGCTCAAACTTCCGCTTGTTCAGCAGATGGATCACGATCGGCACCGACACCGCTGCGATCCCGAGAAGCATGAAGGGGTTTAAGAATGCCATACGATTTCATCCACACCGAATGAGAGCAAATTAGCCACAGATGGGGCACAGATGCTCACAGATAAAACCTCCTCTTCGCAATTGACGTTCGCCTGAGTCCTCTTCATATCTGTGCATATCTGTGCCCCATCTGTGGCTCATTCATTCTGCCTCTTCGCGTTTTCTTCGCAGCTTCGCGCCTTCGCGGTCATCTCATCTGAATGATGTCCGCAACCGAAACGCCAGATATCCGCTCAGCACCTCGTGCAGCGGCGCACTGGTGTTGATCAGCACATAATGACACCGCTGTTTTTCACATCCTTCCCGGATGCGGCCGCAGAATGCCTGCAGTTCACGCTGGTAGCTCTTGCGGATCTCCCGCGGCCGAGTCATCACCAGCGCCTCGAGCTCCAGCCCCTCAAACTGCACCAGCCCGTCGAACGGGAATTCCAGCTCGAATGGGTCGAGCGTGTGAAACACGATCACTTCGTTTCCCCCAAAGAGCAGATGCTGGATGCCATCGAGCACTTTTTGCTCATCGTCGAACAGATCGCTGATCAGGATGACGATTCCCTTGCGCCTGATCTGCCCGGCCATATCATGCAGCACGGCCGCAATGTTGGTCTGCTCCCTGGGCGCGAAGGCCGCCAGCGTGGCCATGATGTTGTGCATCGACGCCAGGTTGCCCGTGCGCGGAACATACTCCTTCACCGATGTATCAAATATCCCGGCCGACACCGCATCCCGCTGGTGCAGAATCAGATACGCCAGGCTGGCCGCCATCACCTTGCCATACTGCAGTTTCGAGATGGCCCCCGACCGATACTTCATCGACTCGCTGCCATCGAGCAGCAGGTGGGCGACGTAGTTGGTCTCCTGCTCGTACTGCTTGAGGTAATACCGGTCCGTCCGCCCCAGCACCTTCCAGTCCAGGTGCCGGATATCATCCCCGGCCACGTATTCCCGGTGCTGCGTAAACTCAATGGAAAACCCCCGAAACGGCGACTTGTGCTCCCCCGCCATGTAGCCCTCCACAATCTGCCGCGCATGCAACCCCAGCGCCTCGGCACGATTGATTGCTTCGGGATCTAACAACGGATTCATACGCCCCCTCCTTGTAGGGGCGGGGTCTCCCCGCCCTTCTTCGGCACCGGGATATCCCACTGCTTCACCCAGTTCCGCACACTGTCTCGCCCCGAGCCGTCAACGTTCTCCGCATCGTGTGTCCACCGTTGCGAATTTGTGGCGATATATTCTCGAATCCTCTCGAGCGCTCGATCGTGCCGAACGACGTGATCAAAATAGTCCCGTTGCCACAGTTTCTGTCCAGATACACCCCTTGTAAGGTTCACAGCCTTTGTGCTTTGATACTTGAAGAATCCCATCACCGTTCCCAGCGGCGGACATCTCATCGTATCTTCCGGACACAACCCCAACACTGCATGCACGTGATTGGGCATGATTATCAAGGCATCCAATTCGGCGCCGGGGTACTTCTCAGGCAACGATTCCCAGCAAGCCTGCACTGCCTGGCCACATGGCGTCAGTCGGACACCGTCTTCCACGATGTCGATCAGAATGCAGGCCCGAGCCTCTACGCAGACCGTGATGAAGTAGATTCCTCTTTGAGAATAGTCATATCCATTCAGCCGATGGGATGTGCGATGGTGAAGTCTTGGGTCGTACGTCATGTTCGGTTCGAAGAGGGCGGGGAGACCCCGCCCCTACAAAGAAGGCTCACTCCAGCTTCGCATCCTTCGGGATGGCTGCCAGAATCTTCCGCGTAATATCATCTGACGTCACCCCTTCGCTCTGGGCCGCGAAGTTGGGGATGATGCGATGCCGGAAGATCGGGGGCGCCACCTCGGCCACGTCGTCGCAGCTCACGTGTACCTGGCCATTCAAGATCGCCCGCGCCTTGGCGGCCATGATCAGATTCAAGCTCGCCCGCGGCCCGGCCCCCCAGGTCAGCCACTTCTTTACAAAATCCAATGCCTCGGCGGTCTTCGGCCTCGTCACCCGCACCAGCTTCTCGGCATACGCGTAAACGTGTTCCGACACCGGCATCCTCCGCACCGTGTTCTGCAGCGTAAGAATGTCCTCCCCGCTCAACACCGGCTGGGGCTTGCCGGCCGCCACGCCCGTGCCCATCTTCATGATCGCCCGCTCCTCGGCCTGGCTGGGATAATCGACCAGGATCATGAACATGAAGCGGTCGAGCTGCGCCTCGGGAAGCGGATAGGTTCCCTCCTGTTCCACCGGGTTCTGCGTCGCCAGCACGAAGAACGGATCGGGCAGCCGATGGTCGGCCCCTCCCACCGACACCTTCCGCTCCTGCATCGCCTCGAGCATGGCCGCCTGGGTCTTGGGCGGGGTGCGGTTGATCTCATCGGCCAGGATGATGTTGGCGAAAATCGGCCCGCGCAAAAACTTGAACTGCCGCTCGTTGGTGGCCGGGTCCTGGTAGATCACTTCCGTGCCGGTGATGTCCGAGGGCATGAGATCGGGCGTGAACTGAATCCGCTTGAACGACAGGTGCAGCGTCTGCGCCAAGGTTGAGATCATCAATGTCTTGGCCAGCCCCGGCACGCCCACCAGCAGGGCGTGGCTGCGGGTGAAAATCGAGATCAGGATCTCATCGATCACCCGGTCCTGCCCCACAATCACCTTGGCCAGCTCCGACTTGATCGTCTTGTGGGCGGCTTTCAGATTCTCCACCGCCTGCACATCCACATCCTCAATCCGCTCCCGCCCCCGCTGACCTCCCTTTTCCCCCGCCGTCGTCGCCGTCGTCATGGATGATCTTTCTCGATAAAAAATCCCCGCGCCCGCGCCCAATGCGCTCTTTCATGATACCGGATCGGCAATGACATGTTTATGGCGCGAGCGCTCGGCGGCCCGAAGTCAGCGCTGCACCAAGGTGATAAGAAACCCCCCGCGCGCCCTAATCCCTCCCCGCCTCCTCAAACAGATCGCGCAGCATCTTCTCGGCCATCGACGGCTGGTCTCCCCGAATCGCCAAATCCCACGCCATCTGCCAGTCCGTCCGCACCGCCTTGAACCCCATCTCCTCCAGCCGCCTGGCCATGTCCGGCATGTGCGCTGCCCCGTAGAAAATCGAAATCTTCTTCTTCCCCGCCGCCATCGTCTTCTTCAGCACCTCGATCGCCGCCTTGTTTCGCTCGGTGACGATCACCGATCCATTGGGCCCGTCCAGCCCCATCGCCTTCTCGTCGATCTCGCCCATGTGCCGGGCCACCATCAGCTTCAGCCGCCGCTCGCCGTCCGGCCGGGTCAGCATCGCGATCAATTCATCGGCCATCTTGCCCGCATCACCACCTGCATCCGCCTCGCCGGGGGCGGCCTCCGGTGCTGGAGGGGAGCTCAGCGCCTTCATCAACCCCTTCAGCATCAGCATCTCAAAGGTCTCCCCGCGCTCCTGCTGCATGCGGGTGAAGGTTTCGGCATCCAGGTCGGCATGCACGAAATTCGCTTTGGTGTAGTCGATCACATCCAACTGAAATTCCAGATTCAGCGTATCCTTGAGCAGGCGCTGAAACTGGCTTACGGCGCTGTTGGACTGCTGCCCCTTTTCCGGCGCTGGCGCATCCTTGGGCTTGACCATCTCATACAACACCGCATCATCCTGCTCGAAGCTCTTGTTCAGCGCCTGGAAATATTCCTTCTCCCCGATGTGTACCGCGGAAACCAGCCGCACCGAAATGCCCGCCTCATTCTTATAGGTCACGCACGCCGTCTGCAGGCTGGCGCTGCTCGCCCCCTCGTCCACAAACTGCATGAACTTGGCCGGTTCGACAATCGCCGCCGGCCGGGTCGATGGCCCGCACCACGCCGCCGCCGGCAACCACAACCCCACGAGCAAAGTCCCGACGCGCAGAAATCTCGCCGAAGCCATGATTCGCTCCTTTGCTGAACCGAACCATTATAGCACGAACAAAATGGCCGCCCACGATTCTCGAACATCAATGAAGGGACATGTCATCCTCAAGGATGACCGGCGATATGCACATCTAACACTACAGCGCTACGTCCGCATCGGATAGGAGCGAAGTCGTGAGTTCTTGG
>DAIOHQ010000153.1:0-11975 GCA_036744635.1 Tepidisphaeraceae bacterium
GCGCACGCTGACGCCCATCGCTCTGGCAACCTCGATCTGCGACCGCCCCGCAGAAGCGCGCATTACCGTCAGACGCCGCAGATATTGCGACGCATCTGCCTTCCGTGGCATCCGGTCTGTTTTAGACTCGACCACGGTCATGCCCTGGTATCGTTTGGCAGTAGCAGGCCCGGCGACCCGTTCCAGATCGACCGCGACACCGCGCTGGCGCCGCTTCCGTGGGCGCTGTCAGCGCAAGCACAAAAAGCGCCAGAGCCCATGCAATAACCCCAGACACGGCCATGCCATTGCTCCATCAGGGGTCGGGACCGCAACGGCTCCCATTCTCCACAGCCGCACGGTGGTATCCTTTTCCTGGCCCTTTAGTCCCTACTTGTACTGTCTCATGAACTCAAGGATGCCGTAGCTTTTCCATGTGGTGCCGTCGCGATAGTTTCCCTGATAAGGACTGGCGACGCTCCCGCGAATAGCCAGCCAGTGCGGCGCATCATGGACGAGCTCAACATGGCCGTCGAGGAACAGATAGTTGAGCTTCTTGTTGTGCCAGTAAGTGATCGAGCCGGTATCCAGCGCCATGGGGCAGTTATCCTCCTCCATGAAGACATAGCCATAAAACCATGACCGCGCACCGACCTCGCCCAACAGCACCGTTTCGGCGCTGCGGCGCACATGGCTGAAGTTCTGCCCCCGGCTGGGCAGCGCCAATGGATCGCCTAGCCCGGGATCGTTGATGCGATAGGCGACAAAGGTCACCGCCGACATCCCGTAGCTGCTGACGCGCCATGGGTCATCGCTATCTTTGCTCGGATCCTCCGGGCAGAAGAGTACCGACAGCCGCTGCTTGAAATCAAGCGCTGAATAACCCGGCCGGGTATCGGCAAAGCGGCCGGAGTAGCTCGTGCGAAATCCCTTGACGCCCAGATACGGGGCGAGAAAGTCAAACCAATAGGCAGACTTGCTGTCATACGAATTCGCGGGTGGTGGCGCATCCGCGGGGTCCATTGTCCAGTCATCGCGCCCGGCCAGCCGGCCCTTGTATTCGGCCATGTACATCGCCGCCGCCTGCCCCACCTGCCGCAGGTTCGACCCGCACGAAACCGCCCGCGCCGCCGCCCGCGCGCGATTGAGCGCGGGCAGCAACATTGCAATCAGTACGGCGATGATCCCGATCACCACCAGGAGCTCGACAAGCGTGAAGGCGCGGATACGACGCATAAGTTTTCCTTTCCATGCCACGGAGGATGACCTGCAATGCCGGCCGTGGCCCGCGGCGAGAGTGAAGTGATTCGCCGCGCTGGGGGACATTATACCACAGCGGCGGAAAAATGAAGAGGGTTTTCGATGAAATTGTGAGCTGGGGCGGCGGGGCGTATCATGCCCTGGCATCGCGACGTGATTCCGCTGTTCTGACCCGGACATTGCCATGGCCAAAGCTTCCGTCGATCCCGCCGAGCTGCGCCGATTCGCGCAGGACCTCAACCGCTTCAACACCGAATTGCAGACGCTGATGGCCGGCCTGCACGCCAGAATGCGCGGCTTGGAATCCACCTGGCAGGACCAGGAACAGCGCAAATTCGCCGAGGCCTTCGAGCAGACCGCCAAGGGGCTCGGCAACTTCCTGCAGGACTCCCACGCCCACGTGCAGTTCCTGGCCAAGAAGGCCACGCTGATCGAGGAATATCTGAAGCAGAGATGAGAACCCATGAAACGTGAAACGTGAAACATGAAGCGCAACGCTTCTTTATTTCTTATGTTTCATGTTTCACATCAGACCGCCCCAACGCCCATCTCCCGATTCTGCTTCAACAATCCCACCGCCGCTTCAAACACCATCCCTGGGGTCACCCGGGTCATGCAGCGGTGATCCAGCGGGCAGGTTTTTTTCTGGCAGGGGCCACAGAAGACCTTCACCGCCACCTGCCGCTCCTTGGGATAATAGATCTCCGTCCACTGCGGATGGGTGGGGCCGAAGATGGTGACCACCGGGACGTCGAAGGCCGCGGCGATGTGGCGCGGGCCGGTGTCGTTGGTGACCATCAGGTCACAGCGGCGGACGATCTCCTTCAGTGCCCCTAGCGACAGGCCCTTGTTGGAGAGATCGACCGCCGCGTGGCGCATGTGCCGCTGGATAGCTTCGACGATGGGGCGCTCCTTTGGGGCGGCGCTGAGCAGCACCGTCGCCCCCAGCTCATCGGTCATCCGGTCGGCGAGCTGGGCGAAGGACTCCGGCAGCCAGCACTTGGCGGCGCCGTACTGGGCGCCGGGGTTGAGCAGGATCAGCGGCGGCCCGCCGTGGCTGGCCGGTCGCCCCAGATCCGTCTCCAGGCCGGCGCGGGCCAGCGTCGCTTCGGCGTCGCGGCGCTCGGCCGGCGTCACGAACAATTCCATCTTCAAATCGGTCTCGGCCGAGCCCAGGTAGCGGGCGAGGCCGAGGTAATATTTGATGATCGGCGAGGGGACGAATTTTCCCCGCTCCTTCACCGGCAGCAGCTTATCCGAGAGCAGGAATCCCCGGCCGTCGCGGTCGTAGCCGACGATCCGCGGGATCTTGGCCATCTTGCAGATCAGGGCGCTCTTGAAGGAATTGGGCAGCAGCACCGCCAGGTCAAACTGGGCCGAGCGCAGCCGGCCGGCCAATTCGAAGACGTTGTCCTTGCCGGCCTTGGCGGTGGTCTTGCCGGTGCGGTAGGTGATGAGCTGGTCCGCCCACGGCATTCCCACATAGAGCGGCTTGACGTAGCGGCGCATGAGATAGCTGATGTGGGCGTCGGGGAAGTGGCCGCGAATGGCCCGCAAAGTGGGCGTGGCCATCACCGCATCCCCCACCCAGCTCGGCTGCACCACCAGAATTTTCCCAGGAGAAGACATCGGGGGGAGAGTATACCGGATGGGGCGCTAAAGACGAGAGGGGAGGCATTATTCACCGCGGAGACGCGGAGAACGCAGAGAAGAAATTGGAACCGCACATGAACACGGATGAACGCAAATAATGAATTTCTATTTCAGGCAGAAGAGCAGATCCAATTGAAATCGAGGCAACCATGGCCACCATTTCTATCCGTGTTCATCTGCGTTCCTCCGTGGCTTCAGTCTCTGGAATTCTCTGCGCTCTCTGCGTCTCCGCGGTGAATCCCGTATATCCCGCTCACAGATGCACCCGCCGCGTATACACCCACCACTCGATCATCAGCACCGGTAACGCGGCGCAGGCCACCAGCCACCACCAGAGTTCCAGGCGGGTCTTGCCGCCGGCGCCGGCTATGGTCTCGCCGACGTTGCCGGGGGGATTGTTCTCGGGCATCAGGTTGCTCTCGTTGCCGTCCAGCAGGTTCACCGCGAGCTGCTCGTACTGGGGAATCTGCGGGCTGAGGGTGTAGACGCCGACTTTGTCCAGCGGCGGCAGCACGAAATCGCCGGCCTCCGGGATCTTCAGGCGCTTGGAGCCCATCGGCCCGTTCAGCGTGATCTCCTTGAGGTTCGCGTCCACCCGCAGCAGGTTGGCGCGCCCAATCTTCGGCGTCGACCCCGGCTCGTAGGATTCGCGCACATCCATCTCCGAGCCCACCGCCAGGTATTGCAGGGAATTGTGCAGGAAGATCGGGAAGCTCACCTTCAATGGCCAATTGCTCTGCAGCAGGTCGAAGCCGACCACCAGGTGCGTCGAGCGCCCCTCGCGGTGGATCACCGCCAGCGGCCCTTTGATGCCGGTGATCAGCACCTCATCCTCCACCGGCACATCCAGCTTGAGTGCCTCGCCGACGAAAATCTTGTTGAGGTTCAGGTGCCGCAGGATGGGGTGCTCACGGTCCCACTCCAGGATGCCGGTATCCTTGAGCAGGATCTTGCGCCCCTCTTCATCGGTGGCGGCCTTGAGCTTCAGAGAATTGGCGATGGAGCCGAAATAGACAAAACTCCCCACCACCGGCAGCTTCTTGGGCGAATAACGGTCGAAGATGATCACATCATACTGCGGCGCCGCCTCCGCCACCTTCTCCTCGTAGGCGGTGGGGATGATCGTGTCCGGCTTCTTCAGCGCCAGGCTGTTGAGGGCCTTCTCCAGGAAATAATTGCCATCGGTCACCAGCAGCACCGACAGGGTCTTGGGCGGCGGCACCACCACCTGGGCGACATCATCGGCCGCCAGGGTATCCCCATCCTTGTGCTTCTGCTCGACTTTTATCACCGCCGCATCCTGCAGTTCCACCGTGAACTGCACGCTGTCGCGGGTGGCGTAGTTCTCATCCTTCTTCGACGAGTTTTTTTCCTCCTTCACCCACGCCGCATCGTTCCAGCGCTCCGGCGGCAGCGACACCTCGGCGGTCTGGGCGACGTGATCGTCCACGCTGAGCACCACATCCGCCGTCACCGGCTCGGGGCCGTAGTTGGCCAGGCGGGCGAAGACTTCCACCTCGGTCGGCCGCTCGTAGTTCCGCTTGGCGCTCAGCGCCACCACCGCGATGTTGCCGGCGCTGTCGGTCCCGATCCGGTCATAGTGAAGATTCCCCCGCAGCGTCAGTTCCGCCGAATCCAGCACGCGGGCATCGGAATAGAGCCACACATCCGGGCGGACGTTGGCGCGAAGCTGCTCGGGGTTGAAATTGGTCTGGGCGTCGGCGAGCTGATAGGCCAGCTTCAGCCGCGACTTGCGGTCGGTGGGCTGGATGGAGTCGATCGCCGTCTTCAGCGCCCGCGTGTCGGCGGTCATCGGCTGCACCGTCTCGGCGGTGCTGTCGAAGGCCACCACCGCGGCCGTGGCGTCGCGGTCCAGCGTATCCACCAGCGCCTTGGCCCGGCGCTTGGCCTCTTCCAGGCGCGACTTGCCGCCATCCATATCGGTGGCCGACATCGACGCCGAGCGGTCGATCAGGATCACCGAGAGCTTCCCCGCCCCCGGCGTAAAATTCACCACCGGCCGGGCCAGCGACAGCACCAACAGCAGGAGCAGCAGCATCTGCAAAAGCAGCAGCAGATTCCGCCGCAGCCGCTGAAACGGCGCGTTCACCTGCAGATCCTGAATCGCCTTTTTCCAGAGCAGCGTCGAAGACACCGCCATCTCCCGCCGCCGCAATTTCAGGAAATAGAGCACCAGCAGCGCCGGCACCACCACCGCCGCCATCGCCGCCGCCGGCCATATATTCAAAAATCGAGGAAACCAGGGCATTGCTCACGTCATCCCGCAAGACCGGCGGATTGTAGCAGGTTCCAACATAGGCAACAGAGCCGCGGTGGCTGCCCACTCGCCAGCGGCGCGTGTTCTGGTGGGGCAGACATTCTTTTTTTCTCATGGCTGGATGAGCGGCAGGTGTGCTCAATTCTGGTGGGGCAGACATTCTTGTCTGCCATGGCCGGATGAGCGGAAGGTGTACGCACCTGCCCGAATCCGGCCATATTCCTCAACTGGTCAAAGTTGCCATGGGCACTAGCGCGTAAGCATCTCGCGCGGTTTCGCCCAGACGGCCATCGCGATCAGGGCGCAGGCAAGGCCGGCCAGGATGGTCCAGGGCGCGAGCGTGATACGGCCTGTCTCCTGGTGGAAGTCGCGTAATTGTTTTTTCCAGTCGAGCGCTGGAGCTGCGTGCGATGCATACGCCGGAGCGTTGATCGCCAGCAGCTTCTCGCCTCTGCGATACACCCCCGGCCAGAGGCCTTGGGCGGTTCCAGCGGGAAGCTGCCCGGCCGCGATGCCCCAGGCATCATCCAGCGGGCGCGGCTGCGACGACTGAAATGCCTGCCCGGACTGGCCCAGCCAGTCGAACACATTGGACCAGAAGACCGCGAAATCAGGCCGAAGCGCCATCGACTCGGAATCGAAACCGACCCAGACCTCGCGCGGTGGGCCGTCCTTTATGGCGACGACGGGATGGTCGGCCACGCGGACGACCGCGCGCCATCCGGCGTCGGCGGGCGGTGCGGCGATGGCGGCTTGGGCGAGAGAGGCCGGCCAGTCGACGTCGCGGGTGATGGGATGATCTTCGGCAACGATTTTCCCTTCAATCTGCCCGGCGGCGGAGGCGAGCGTGACGCGGGCCACCGCTTCCTTGGATGGGCTGGCGGTGGCAATCTCAACCCGTGCTGATGTTTCGCCGGGCGGCCTATTCTTGCGATAGACCTCGACCATGCGCTCCAGCGCCGCCGGAACGGCGCCATGGATCTCCAGGCGCGGCCAGGAAGCGGCGCGGACCAGCCAGGCGGCGTTGTCGGCCGGCAGGTCATCGGAAACGTCCACGCCGGCCTCGATGGTCTGCGCAAGCGGCATCTCAATGAAGTAGTCCCTGCTCTGCCCGCGCGTAGGCAGGGTGATGGTTTGGCTTTTCTGCTCGTTGCCGGATTTGATCTGTAAGCTGGCGCTGCTTTGGCCTGAATCGTTGCCGATGCGCACCATCACCTGCGCAAGCGGCTCAGCGCGGGCGGCCAGCAGCGCGATGCCGACGTTTTCCGGTGCGCCTGCCGGAGCGAGTACGATCAGCCGCGGGTCGCGGATATCAACCGGTTGATCGGTGATGACCAGCACCGGATCGGGTGTGCTGAGCAGGGCTTGGCGGGCGGCGATGATCAGATCGTCGCGGGTATCGACGGCGGTTGGACCCAGAGTTTGCAGAGCCGCGAGCAGACCGGAGAGATCGGAGACATGTTGCCCGTCGCCGGGGAAGGCAGTCCAGGAAACTTGCGGATTTCCCCAGGCTGATTGGATGTCGTTGGCGGCATCGCCGGCCAACTCGCGGAAACGCAGGTCGCGGCGTCCGCGCCCGCTCATCGACAGGCCGCGATCGACCAGGATGGTGATGGCTTGTGCGTGGGCGGTTTGCCGCCCGCTCGCCAGCCGCGGCCCGGCGGCGGCCAGGATCGCCAGCAGCATCGCCACGATCAGCAAAACAACCCCCGGCGGCGGCGGCTGCATCGCCTTGCGCGGCGGATTGGCCTGCGGCTCGCCCTTCCACAATTCAAGAAACGGCACGCGCACCTTCCGACGCCGGCCCAGGAACAGGTACAACGCAACCCCCAACCACGGGAGCAGTGCGGCCAGCCAGATAGGAGCGGAAAAATCCATCGATGCCGGCAATCATAACCCGGCAGCCCCGCCGCTGCAGAGGTTGCACGCTTGCTTAGCAAGTTCGCTTGCGAGCGGCGCGGTGCGAATACCCCAGCGCGGCGTTCAGGTTTTCTTCGGTCGCACATGCGGATCGAAATAATGATCCATGGCCAGATACAGCGCCTTGGCGTGCCGTGCGATCAGAAAGCTGAAAATCGGCATCGGCACAAACACGAAGATGATCGCCTGCCGGATCGACAGCCCGATCACGGCGTCGAGAATCATCGCAATCGCCAACCCCAGCCCGGCCATGATGCCATAATTGACCCCCCCAATGGCCATCAGAAAATACCCCGTCTCCCGCTCATAGGCATATCCGCAGCGCGGACACCCATCCAGCGGCGTGAACCAGTCCCAGATGCTGCGCACCTTCCGCACTGGCACAAACAGCGGCGAAATCCCGCACTCCGGACACCGCAGCGGCAGCGCCCGCCCCATGCAGACGGCGACGGTAAGGGGAGATTGCGGCGAATCGTGCGCATGCGGCATAAAGCTTACCTGGCGCATTGTAGCGCATGATGCGGTGAGACGACGGGATAAGTGTTCGTCCAGTCGTGTACTAACCGGCATCCGCAATGACAAATTAGCTACGATATCAGCGGCTCGCCTGCTTCAGCGATCGGGCCCGCTCCCGTTTCAATGACCGCGTTTTGGGATCCACTGAGATGCCCAGTCCCTCCAGGGCCAGCACGCCGAGAATCGGCTCTGATCCCTCGGGGCCGAAGATGATGGGCGTGACGGTTTCCTCCCCCATCAGCGAGATTCGGGCAAATCCATATTCAAGTTCTACCGGCCGTCCATCTGCCAGCTCGTAGACATTTTTCCCCTCGGGCTTGATGCCCGCCTTGCGCAGAGCCTTGGCCGGCGCCAGGCAGTCAGTGGCCCCCGTATCGACGAGAAATTCGGCCGCGAATCCTTTGCCGCGACCGGACAGCTTCCGGACTGTCGTTGTGACATGCGTCAGGCCCATCGGCATATCGTACGGTTGCAAGTTGGCGCGAACAAGCGCGGGTCGTGCGGTAAGCCCTTGGCAGGCGGAGCACGAATGGAGATGCCTCGAAAAGTACGCATCGGCACCATTAGGGCAAGATGCCACGCCGGCGACGCGGTAGCGGAGTTGGTCTCAGTATGCCCTGACGACGCGAAGGCCCGGGAAGGCGATGAAGTGTTTGACGTTCTGCGTGAACACCTCGACGCCCAGGCGCAGGGTGGTGGCGGCGATCTGGCAATCGGGCCAATCGACACCGTGAGACAGGCGAAACTGGCGGTAGAGGTCGAGTGCGGCCAGGCCGTCGGCCTCGTCAGGTACGGCCAGGTCGAAGGATTGCAGGAATGAATCGATCAGATTCTGCTCGTTCTTGTCACGGGCGCCGGTGAGCAGCTCGGCGGCGACAAGCAGGTGCGTGCGCGAACGGCCGGCGGCGGATTGGTTGGCGAGAAAGGCGATCGCGTCGGCGCGGCCGCGAAGACAATCGATGAGGATTGAGCTGTCAAAAATCCCGCTGGTCATGCCTGCCCCGCTCATCACTGCGCCGTATCAGTGCGTCGTGTCATGCGCTCGCGCAATAAATTCGACGCTTCGACGGAGTCCTCGGGCAAGTCGGTACGGTCTCTCCAGATGCCCAGGGCCGGGTGCCCGGCGATCGGTTGTGCTTGCGCACCGGCGGGAGTCGACTCGACAAGCTCCTTCAACCTGGCCTGCACTTTGGCCAGTTCCGCAGAACTAAGCCGGGGTAATTCCGCAATGATTTCGGCGGTGCTCATATGATGGAATCATAGCATGGAAGCGAACGATTCGATAGCGTTGAGGGGACACCCGGACACTCGATCTTCCATCAATCGGTCGATCCGCGGGGGAGGGCGGCGAGGAGGTCTTTTAGCTCGATGGGTTTGCGGAGGATCATGTCGGCGCCGAGTTGGCGGGCTTCGCGCAGCCAGAGGGGGTCGCTCACGCCGGTGGTCACCACCACGCACGCGGCCCAGCCTTGTGCCCTTATGTGTTTGAGCACCTTCAACCCATCGCCGTCGGGGAGCATCAGATCAAGCACCACTAGGGAAACGCTCTCATCCAACTGGTTCAGGGCATCGGCGACGGTGGTGGCCACCGTCACCTCCCACCCTCTGCGCTGCAGGATCAACTGCAGGGCGTTGTGGGTGGCGAGGTCGTCTTCGACCACCAGGCCGCGCTGTCTACGCGGGGGTTGCGGCGAGACGTTCTGTTGCGGACTCGGATCGGGCCGGTGCGCCGGCGAGGACTCCTGGAAGTCGGATGGAGAAGCAGCTCCCCTGGCCAGGCGCACTTTCAACTGCAATTCCCCCTCCAAGTTGCTCGACGAGCCTTCGCGCGATCGCAAGGCCCAGACCGAACCCTTTTGTGCGATCCCGTTCACCGTTGTGTACCTGGAAAAATTCATCGAACAGGTGTTGCTGGTGCTGCAGGTCGATGCCATCGCCGGTGTCCCGCACGTAAATTGTTAAATCGGATGCATTTGGTTCTATTTCAACCGATACGCCGCCGTTGTGGGTGAACTTCAGGGCATTGCTGATCAGATTTGTCAGAATCCGCTCGAGTTTGACCCGATCGGTTTCAACAAGAACTCCGCTCAAGTGGGCACAGCGCAGATACAGGCCCTTTTGGGCGGCGCTGGCCTGAAAGCCATTTAACAGATGTTGAGCGAAATCGCCAATATCAAAAATCATCTTGTTAATCTTTTCCTGTGACCATTCCAGCCGGGCGCATTCCAGCAGGCTATCGAGAAGCGTGGCCGCGGCTTTGGCCCCCGCCTTGATCTCCGTCAGGGAACGTTTGAGCGTTTCTTCGTCACGGGTATCGAGGCTGATCTCGGCCAGCTCAGTCTGCAAGGTAAGGCTGTTGAGCGGGGTTCGCAGATCGTGGCTTACGGCATTGAGGAAAAAGGACTTGCGCTTGGTCTCGACGCGGGATTGCTCCAACTCGGCGGCCAATTGTTTGGAGCGGCCCAATTCAGTATAGATCACTTGAAGCCCGCGGGCGTTCAAAGCGTACTTCCAGGTGTAGTAGACGAGCAAGACCATCACCATGTCATAGAGCCGCCACGCCGGCCAGAACATCTTGATGGGAATGAAGATGTAGCCGCAGACGCCGCATAACATGAAAATATTACGCAGATTGCCCAGGGCGGCGCGGGCGGGGGAAGGTTCGAGCCGCTTCTGATTGCGCCACCAGTGCATCGCGATAATGATGTAGCCGCAGGCCACCAGCAGATCGGCCGCGACGGTGACGGAAATCCAGGGGATATCCTTCCTCATGCAGGAGAAGAGGTTCATATAACGGCCGGGCTCGCCGACAGGACCGCCGGCAAACCAGTCGAGCAGAGATCGAATTCGCATATAATTCCTACCCTTTAGCCAAGTGCAATGCAGCCATCAGTTTAGCCATCGCCGGCAATTCTACGCAAGGCCGGCCAGCGGGTTCTTTAGGAAAATCGTAGGGTCCCAATTGCGGTTTGTGGGCAGTGGGTCAGTTTGGGTGCCACAGGTCGGCGTACTCGCAGACCTGTGTCTTACTGCGTCGCTACGCGGCACAGGTCTCGGAGTACCGCGACCTGTGGCACCCGGAAATTTCAAACTGACCCAATACCGGTTTGTGCTGGCACTGGCGGACGATGTGGACTGGAAAAGCGGGCGGCTGGCCGTAGAATGGTTTTCGTGCGCTTCTTCACAAACACCCGCGTCATTGTGATCTCCCTGGTTCTGATCGCCGGCTGCAAGCGTGGCGAAGAGGTGCGCACCTATCCAGCGCCCAAGGAGACCGCGCCCGCGCCAGCGCCGGCGGAGAATCCGAAGGATCCGAAGGCGGCGGCGATGCCGCCGCACGGCGCGGGGTTGGAGCAGGCGCAGTGGAAGGCGCCGGCGGGGTGGCAGGAATTGCCGGCGGCGTCAATGGCGGTGGCGCGGTTCGCGGTGTCGGCCGAGCATCCGGATGTGGTGTTGACGGTGACGCCCCTGGGCGCGGAGGCGGGCAAGTTGCTGCCAAACGTAAACCGGTGGGAAGGGCAGCTTGGGCTGCCGCCGTCGAGTGAGGCGGATTTGCCGAAAGTTGTGAAGGAAGTAAAGCTGGCCGATGGGCCGGCGAATGTGGTTGATCTCAGTGGCCCGGCGATGGCGGCGGGCGGTCCCAAGCGCATGCTCGGGGCGATTGTTCCGCACGGGTCGCAGGTGTGGTTCTTGAAACTGACCGGGCCGGCGGAGGTGATCGCGGCGCAGAAAGGCAATTTTG
This sequence comes from Tepidisphaeraceae bacterium, assembly GCA_036744635.1. Lineage (GTDB taxonomy): Bacteria > Planctomycetota > Phycisphaerae > Tepidisphaerales > Tepidisphaeraceae > DAIOHQ01. The sequence goes on from DAIOHQ010000153.1 coordinate 11,349, forward strand.
ACGCGTTCGTCAATTCGTTCCGCTTCACCGATCAAGCTCAGGCGCCGCACCCAGCCATCAGCGGCGGCCACCCTGCCACTGCGGGAGCCGCGACGGCGGGCGTGAGCGGGATCAAGAAATTCGAGATGCCGGCGGGGTGGGTGAAGGATGAGCCCAAGCCGATGCGGGTGCTGTCGTTCACGATCGCGGACAAGAATCAGCAAGCGACGATGATCGTCTCGAAGTTCAGCAAGGACGGCTTTGGCGGGCTGCTGGACAACATCAACCGCTGGCGGGCACAGGTTGGGCTGAATCCGGTGGACAGCGCCGACGCGGTCAAGCCGCGGATGGAAAAGATCAACGGGGACGATGTCGCGATGTACGATTTTCTCGGGCCGGATAATGACAACCGCAAGCGGTTGCTGGTCGTAATGTCTCATCGCGGCAACGACGTCTGGTTCTTCAAGCTGCAGGGGAATGCCGAGGTGGTGGCCGCGCAAAAGCCCGCGTTTGAGAAGTTCCTCGCGTCCGTGCAGTTTGGTGATGCTGGTGAATAAGACCGTTCAAGTAAGAAGTCGGCAGTCGGCAGTCGGCAGTCGGCAGTCGATGGTCGCACCTGCGGTGAGCACACCTGCGGTGCGCGGCCTG
>DAIOHQ010000154.1:0-11727 GCA_036744635.1 Tepidisphaeraceae bacterium
AAGAGCATTATGCTCTCCTTCCGGCGCGCCCACCATTTGTGGGGAAGGTCAATCGCCAAAAATGAGCGCTACACCCCGCAACCATTGCCGCGGCCGCTTCACCCTTGGCATCCGCAAGTCGATGCATATAGTGGCAGCAAAGGTCAACTTCATGCCCAAGCACACCATCGTTCTCATTCCCGGCGACGGCATCGGCCCGGAAGTCACCGTCGCCACCAAACGCGTCATTGAAGCCGCCGGCCTGTCGGTCGAATGGGTCGAATTGCCCGCCGGCGCCACCGCCATCGAGCAGGGATTCGACAACGTCCTCCCCCAGCGCACCCTCGCCGCCATCAAGGCCCACAAAGTCGCACTCAAAGGGCCGGTCACCACGCCCGTCGGCAAGGGCTTTCGCTCGGTCAACGTCCTCCTGCGCAAGAGCCTCAACCTCTACGCCGCCGTCCGCCCCGTGCGCACCTTGCCCGGCATCAAGACCCGCTTCGACAACATCGACATGGTGATCATCCGCGAGAACACCGAAGGCCTCTACAGCGGCATCGAAAATGAGGTGATTCCCGGCGTCGTCACCAGCCTGAAAGTCGCCACTGAGGCCGCCTGCACCCGCGTCTCGCGCTTCGCCTTCCGCTACGCCACCCGCCGTGGCCGCAAACGCATCACCGTCTTCCACAAGGCCAACATCATGAAGATGACCGATGGCCTGTTCCTCGACTGCGCCCGCCGCATCCACGAAGAGGAATATCCCAATATTGAATACGAGGAAGTCATCATCGACGCCGGTTGCATGAAGCTCGTGCAGAACCCCAGCCGCATGGACATGCTGCTGATGGAAAATCTCTACGGCGACCTGGTCTCCGACCTATGCGCCGGCCTGGTCGGCGGCCTGGGCTGCACGCCGGGCGCCAACATCGGCGATGATGCCGCCGTCTTCGAGGCCGTTCACGGCTCGGCTCCCGACATCGCCGGCAAGGGCGTGGCCAATCCCCTGGCGTTGATCATGTCGGCGGTGATGATGCTCAACCACATCCACGAAGAAGCCATCGCCGCCAAAATCCGCGCCGCCTACGACGCCGTCCTCACCGAGGGAAAATCCCTCACCCGCGACCTCGGCGGCTCCGCCGGCACCAACGCCTTCGCCGACGCGGTCATCGCAAACTTTTAGAATCGGCCATCCATGGTTATCGGCCCACCCGTCGGCCGGCCGTCGGCTTATCTTCCCTCCAAAGCGGTCCGATAGACGTATTAGCATGAACCTCTCAGCCGAAGAAATCGCGCAGATGATCGAGGCGGTCAACACCCCACGGCACGCCCGCGCTGACAAGCGCCGCGCCCCGCGCGTGGACCACGCCGGTCAGGTGCTGATCCAGCGCTTCGCCGATGGCCGCCCGCTTCCCGCCGAGACCGTCGAGATCCGCGACGTCTCGCAGCGCGGCATCTGCATCGTCTGCCGCTCGGCCATGGAGCCGGCCGAGCAATTCGTTCTGGCCCTGCCCCGCAAGTCCCAGACCCCGGTGCATTTTCTCTCCACCGTCATCCATTGCGAGCCGATGACCAACGCCTTCTTCCGCATCGGCGCTGAATTCACCTGCACCCTCCCCGACCGCTGCACCGACGCCCAAACCCCTCCGTCATCGAACTAAGCTCCGCCGCCTCCCAACATAGCACGGGGCTACCCGCCGGCTACTTCGCCTTCAGCATATTCCGCAACACCGTGTGCAAAATCCCCCCGTTGCGGTAATACTCAATCTCCACCGGCGTATCGATGCGGCAGACGGCCGTGAACTCCAGCGGATCCCCCTCGGGATACGTCACCCGCACCTTTACTTCCTGCAGCGGCTTCAGCTCATTATCGATCTGAATTTCAAACGTCCCCGTCCCCGTCAACCCCAGCGATGATCGGCTCTGCCCGCGCAGAAACTGCAGCGGCAATACGCCCATGCCCACCAGGTTCGACCGGTGGATGCGCTCAAAACTTTCCGCGATTACCGCCTTCACCCCCAGCAGATACACGCCCTTGGCCGCCCAGTCGCGGCTCGAGCCCATTCCATAATCCTTCCCCGCCAGCACCATCAGCGGCACCCCATCCGCCTGATACCGGATCGACGCATCATAGATCGGCATCACCTCGCCGCTCGGCAGATACTTCGTCACCCCCCCTTCCGTCCCCGGCGCCAGCAAATTCTTCAACCGGATATTCGCGAACGTCCCGCGCGTCATCACCCGATCATTCCCCCGCCGCGATCCATAGCTGTTGAAATCCAGCGCCTGAATCCCGTGCTCCATCAGATAGCGCCCGGCCGGACTGTCCTTCTTGATCGAACCGGCCGGGGAAATGTGATCGGTCGTCACAGAGTCCCCCACCATCACCAGAACCCGCGCCCCCTGAATCGGCGCAATCGGCCGGGGCTCGGCCGCCAGGTCCTGAAAGAACGGCGGCTCCTGGATGTACGTGCTCGCGGCATCCCACGCGAACAATTCCCCGCCCTTCACCGGGATCGCGTTCCACTCCTCGTTGGATGATCCCACGTTCTTATATAGCCGCTGAAACATCTCCGGCGCGATGGCTGCCTCCATCGCCGCGTTCACTTCCTCCTGCGTCGGCCAAATGTGGCGCAGATACACCTTCTCTCCCTTGGCATTTTTCGCGATCGGCTCATCCATCAGGTTGGCATCCACCGATCCCGCCAGCGCATATGCCACCACCAGCGGCGGACTGGCCAGATAATTCGCCTTCACGTGCGGGTTGATGCGCCCTTCAAAATTGCGGTTTCCCGACAGCACCGACGCCACCACCAGATCACCCTTCTCCACCGCATCGGCGATCGACTCCGGCAGCGGCCCGGAATTGCCTATGCAGGTGGTGCAGCCATATCCCACAGTCTGAAATCCCAGCTTGTCCAGATATTTCGTCAGCCCCGCCTTCTCCAGATATTCCGTCACCACCCGGCTTCCCGGCGCCAGGCTGGTCTTCACGTACGGCGGCACCGTCAACCCCTTCTCCACCGCCTTCTTTGCGAGCAATCCCGCGGCCAGCATCACCGACGGGTTGCTGGTATTCGTGCAGCTCGTGATCGCCGCGATCACCACATCCCCGTGCGTCAACTTCACCCACTGGTCATCCATCACCGCCACCGCCGACGCCTTCTCATCCTTCAAATGCTCGGCCACCGACGCTTCGTGTCCCTCTTCCTTCTTCGCCGCCGCCGTCACCTCCGAGGCACGCTCCGCCGGCTGCTGCACCACCGGCGCCTCAGCGCTCCAGCGATCCAGCCGCGGCGTCGCCGATTCTCCCACCGCCTTCTTGAACACATCCACCAGCGCGCTTTCGAACGCCTGCTTCACGCCGCGCACCTCGACGCGATCCTGCGGCCGGCGCGGCCCGGCCACGCTCGGGTTCACGCTGCTCAGATCCAGCTCCAGCACCTCCGCGAATTTCGGCTCGCTCCCGCTGCTGCGCCACAGCCCCTGCTCCTTGCAGTACCGCTCCACCAGGTCGATCTGCTCCTCGCCGCGCCCGGTCAGGCGCATATACGCCAGCGTCTGATCGTCCACCGGAAAAAAGCCCATCGTCGCCCCATATTCCGGCGCCATGTTGGCGATCGTCGCCCGGTCGGCCACGCTCATCGACGACAGTCCCTCGCCATAAAACTCGACGAATTTTTCCACCACGCCATGGCTGCGCAAAATCTGCGTGATCACCAACACCAGGTCCGTCGCCGTCGACCCCTCGCGCAACTGCCCCTTCAGTTTGAACCCGATCACCTGCGGCGTCACCATGTAGATCGGCTGGCCGAGCATGCACGCCTCGGCCTCGATCCCGCCCACGCCCCAACCCACCACGCCCAGGCCGTTGATCATCGTCGTGTGGCTGTCGGTGCCGACCAGGCTGTCCGGCAGCGCCACCCCATCCTTCACCACCACCACCTTGGCCAGATATTCCAGATTCACCTGGTGTACGATCCCGGTCGCCGGCGGCACCACCGAAAAATTCTTGAACGCCTTCTGTCCCCATTTCAAAAACTCATAGCGCTCGCGGTTGCGCTCGAATTCCTTCTCCACGTTGTGCTTCAACGCCAGACTCGTGCCGAATTCATCCACCTGCACCGAATGGTCGATCACCAGATCCACCGGCACCAGCGGGTTGATCTTCTGCGGGTCGCCGCCCGCCCGCTTCATCGCGCTGCGCATCGCCGCCAGGTCCACCACCGCCGGCACCCCGGTGAAATCCTGCAGGATCACCCGCGCCGGCTTGAACGGCAGCTCCACCGCCTTCACCTTCTCCGGCGAGTAGGCCGCCAGCCCCCTCACGTCATCTTCCGTCACCTCGAAATTGTCGAAGTTCCGCAGGCAGCTCTCCAGCAGCACCTTGATCGAATACGGCAGCTCCGAGATTTTCCCGAGCCCCATCTCTTCCAGCCGATTCAGCCGAAAAATCCTCACGTCCCCGCCCCGCCCCGACAAAGTCGCTTCCGCGCCAAAAGCATTGTTCCGCATTGGTGTAGCCATGAATGCACTGCCCACGAGAAAGAAGACCCCCATCCATCCCCTCCGACCCCCTCCGACCTCCCTCCGCCGCGCATTCTATGCGCCCCGCCCCCATACTCAACCGCCGCCACCCCTGTTCCCTTCGAGTGCAGCGCGCCATTCTTGCCGCCTCTCGCCCCTACCCCCTCACCCGGTACTCCGGGAGAGGGCAGGGGTGAGGGCGCATTTCATCCGCGTTCATCTGCGGTTTCACCTTCTCAATTTCTCCGCGCTCTCCGCGTCTCTGCGGTGAATCCGCCTTGCGGCCAATCATCCTCTGGATTACAAAATCCCCATGTCAGAATCCAACCATCCCCTGCAACTCGATCTTTCCAACCGCGTCGCCGTCGTCACCGGCGGGGCCGGCGAACTTGGCCGGGCCATCAGCCGCACCCTCGCCCGCTGCGGCGCCGCCGTCGCCATTCACTACTTCAACAGCCGCGAAGCCGCCCAGGCCCTGCGCGAGGAAATCATCTCCGCCGGCGGCCACGCCGCCACCGTGCAGGCCGACATCACCAAGCCCGAATCGATCGAGCAGATGCGCGCTGTCGTCGTCCGCGAGCTCGGCGACGCCGACATCATCGTCAACAACGCCGTCACCCAATACGCCTGGACCAGCGTCCTGGAGCAGAGCTTCGCCGACTATGAAAGCCAGTTCCGCTCCTGCGTCCTGCAAAACGTCGCCATGGCCAAGACTTTCGTCCCCCCCATGATCAAGAAGCGCTGGGGCCGGATCATCGCCACCAACACCGAATGCTCGATGCAGAACGCCCCCAACCAATCCGCCTACGTCTCCGGCAAGCGCGGCATGGATGGCCTGCTGCGCGTGCTGGCCAGGGAAATCGGCGAGCACCAGATCACCGTCAACCAGGTCGCCCCCGGCTGGATGATCAGCGACAAATACCGCACCCCCAGCGGTGTCGAGCGCCAGGAAGGATACGAGCGCAACGTCCCGCTGCGGCGCCGCGGCGAAGACCAGGACATCGCCAACGCCGTCGCCTTCCTCGCCTCCAACCTCGCCAATTTCATCACCGGCGTCTATCTCCCCGTCTGCGGCGGAAACGTCATGCCGGCGATTTGATCGCGGCCTGAAACCTGAAACGTGAAACATGAAGAGCAAACTGCGTAATGCGTACTGCGTAAGGAATTCCTTACGCAGTACGCATTACTCCCGCCTCTTCATGTTTCACGTTTCAGGTTTCAGGTTTCAGGTTGTCCCCCCTCCTCCGTCTCCCCAACCACCTTCTCCTTCACCTTCGCCTCAGCGCGCTCCGAGCGGATCTCCACCCGCAGCCGCCCGATCAGCGACATATACACATTGGCCACCCACACCAGCGCAAAGAAGGAAATCACATACCCAGTCCAGTCATGATAGATCAGCCGATATCCCGTCATGATCACGAATGCCAGCGTCACGTAATGGCTGAAGCAGTATTCACACGTGAAGAAGTAGAAGAATTTGCGCTTCACCAGCCTATCGCAGCGCTCGCTTTTGCGCTGGCAATACTCCCGCGCCTCCCTGAACACTTCTTCGTGCGTCACCGTCCACGTGATGCTCGCGATTGGAATCGCCAGGATGAACAACGCCACGATTTCTTGCCAGAATGTCACTTGGACTCACCGTTGACGGAATCAAATGGCCACCTGGGTAGTGGGTCAGTTTGGGTGCCACAGGTCGGCGTACTCGCAGACCTGTGTCTTACTGCGTAGCTACGCGGCACAGGTCTCGGAGTACCGCGACTTGTGGCACCAAGAAATTTAAAACTGACCCATTGCCGCCACCTGCGATTATAACCGTCGATCAGCCGGATGTGCTATAATGAATTTCGAGGCTTGCGATGACACTGACACTCGAACCCGATGTGCTGCCGATGAAAGCGGATGAAACCGGAATCGTGCGCGTGGGCGACACGCGTCATCACGCTGGAATCGTTGATCGAGTCGCACCAGCTTGGCATGACGCCACAGCAGATTGTCGAGGCCTTTCCTTCGCTTGAACTTGGAGACATCTTCATCGTTCTCGGCTACTACCTGCGCCATCCCCAGCACATCGAGGAATATCTGCACCAGCAGCGCCGGCGCGGCGATGGAAATAAAGCCCGCGCGGACACAGGATTCGACAGAGACACAATGCGGGCGCGCCTGCACGAACGTGCGCACAAAGTGGAAGCCTAAACGTATCGCCCTCTTGCTCCTGTCATCCTGAGGTACTCCGAAGGATCTGGCCCCGAACGTCGATCCAGCCAGATTCTTCGGGTCCATTGAAAGCGAATGGGAGGCACAGCTAGTCTTTCTTCCCCTTTGACAGTCACAGCGCAATGCCTGACATCCTCCTCACCACCCTCAACGCCAAATACATCCACGCCGCGTTCGGCCTGCGCTATCTCTTGGCCAACCTCGGCGAGCTGCAACCGCGGGCGAAAATCCTCGAATTCGACATCAACCAGCGCCCCATCGACATCCTTGAAGCCATCCTCGCGGCCAATCCGAAAATCGTCGGCATCGGCGTCTACATCTGGAACATCACCCAATCCACCCAGCTCGTCGCCGACCTCAAACGCCTCCGCCCCGACATCACCATCATCCTCGGCGGCCCGGAAGTCAGCTACGAATCCGATGGCCAGCCCATCGTCCAAACTGCCGACTACATCATCACCGGCGAAGCCGACCTCGCCTTCGCACAACTCTGCCGCGCCCTGCTCTCAGGCGAGCAACCCGAGCACAAAATCATCCCCGCTCCCCTCCCCGACTTTTCCTATCCAAAATCCAAAACGATCGAAGGGCGCCCGACTCCAAAATCCCTCCTCCTCCCCTACCACCTCTACACCGAGCAGGATGCCAAACATCGCGTGATCTACGTCGAGGCCTCGCGCGGCTGCCCGTTCCAGTGCGAATTCTGCCTCTCCTCTCTCGACATCCCCGTGCGTAACGTGCCGCTGGAAGACTTTCTCGCGGCCATGCAATCCCTGCTCGATCGCGGCGTGCGCCAATTCAAGTTTGTCGACCGCACCTTCAACCTCAATCTCGCCATCGGCCAGGCCATCCTGCAATTCTTCCACAAGCGCTGGACGCCGGGATTGTTCCTGCACTTTGAAATGATTCCCGACCGCCTGCCCGCCGGCCTGCGCGAATGGATCCAAAAGTTCCCGCCCGGCGGCCTGCAATTCGAAGTGGGCATCCAAACCTTCAACGACGACGTCGCCAGGCGCATCAGCCGCCGCCAGGACAATTCCAGGGTCGCGGAAAACTTCCGCTTCCTGCGCGAGCAGACCGGCGTACACATCCACGCCGACCTGATCGTCGGCCTGCCCGGTGAAGATGTGGACAGCTTCGCCGCCGGCTTTGACAGACTGGTTGCCCTGCGCCCGCAGGAAATCCAGGTGGGCATCCTCAAGCGCCTGCGCGGCACGGCGATTGTCCGCCACGATGCCGAGTGGGGCATGGTCTACAGCCCGAGCCCACCCTACGAAATCCTGCAAACCAACCAGATCGACTTTTCCACCATGCAGCGTCTCCGCCGCTTCGCCCGCTACTGGGACCTGGTGAGCAACAGCGGCAACTTCATCGAAACCATCCCCCTGCTGTGGAAAGATGGCTCCCCCTTCCACGCCTTTCTGAATTTCAGCGACTGGCTGCACGCCCGCTCCGGCGGCCGCACCCACGGCATCGCCCTCGACAAACTCGCCGAGCTGCTCTTCAACCATCTCGTCGAGCTCGGCCAATCTTCGGAATTGGTCGCCCAATCCCTCGCCCAGGACTGGCTCCGCCCCGGCCGCCGCGACCTCCCGGAATTCCTCCGCCCCCACGTCCCCCAAACGCTCCCTCGAAACCGCGCCGGCTCCGTCTCCGCTCCCCCGCGCCAATCCCGCCACCTCGCCTCCCCGTAGCACGGGCAATTCAGTTTTATCACCGCGAGGGCGCGAGAGCGCGAAGAAGAATTGGTTTGGCCACAGATGGGGCACAGATCAGCACGGATGAAATTTGTAGGGTGGGCGTACTCGCCCACCGTTGCCGGATGGTGGGCGAGTACGCCCATCTTACATGTGATTGCTATAATCGCATTATATCCGCCAGCCCAATCATGCCCCGCGAGCATTGCTATCAAAGATCCTCGTCGCCGCCGGAGTCACCGGATGCACGCGGCGGTCGATGTACCAGATCGAAAACACCGCCAGCGCCGCCAGCAGCAGATAAGCCAGCATTTTCCTCCCCACCCCCCACCGCCGATGCCCCCGCGCATCGGCCGGAGCGGGTCCCAGCACCAGCCGCTCATTACTTCCCAGTTCTTCCATCACGATCCCCTCTGCCCGCTGACTCTCGCTCCGACCACCGCCGCCGGATTCACCGCCCCGAATCCCAGCAGCGGCGCCAGCACGTGGGCTGCGAATGGCATCGCCATCGCGCCAATATGGTCGCCGATATTCCCCCACTCCAGCCACGCCTTGTCGTAAGGCTTCTGCACCAGCTTGGCATATTCGCGCTGGTCGGCCGACGGCGGCACGGTGAATCCCACCCGGCCGGCCGCATCCACCTTCACGCCATCCATCGTCCCGAACAGCGTCGTCCCCACCCCCAGCACCACCGAATCGTACGGGCTGGAAAACGCGTACACCTTGTCGCGCACGTGCCGCAGCGCGGCCGACAGGTCATACCCCGGCGACAGGGCCGGCGCCAGCAGCAGCACCGCCTGTACCTTCACATCCGGCGGCAGCTTCTCCAGCGCCCACACCGCGATACCGTTGCCGCCGCTGTGCGCGGTCAGGTAAATTTTGATGCGCGGATCAGCGCGGAATCGCCACGTGATGGCGTCGGCCACCTTCTGCGCCTGCGCATCATTGCGCGCCCGCGCGTGCAGCGCGTTGATGCCCGGATCGTTGCACGTCCAGTCATAAATTTCCGCATCGGCGTCCACGCCTCCCTCGCGCAACCCGCGCAGCAGATACCCATCGATCCGCAGCTTCCCCCCCACCCCCGGCAGGTGCAGCAAATAAGGCCGTGGCGCAGGCGCTTCCACCACCGCCGCCTGCCGCTTGGCATCGACCGCGCGCGAACTCGCCGCGCATCCCGCCAACCCGGCCGCGATCACCACAACGAACAACCACTTCCAATATCGCAAGCTCATCTCCATTCGTGGCATGGGCTACCAGCCCATGCGCCCGCCGCCAAAACGGCCCAGATGAAAACATCACATCCAAAGGGTGTCATCCTGAGGTATTCCGAAGGATCTGGCATCGCATGAAGATCCGCGCAGATTCTTCGGAGTACCTCAGAATGACATCGAGGCGTCTGCCACCTTGCTATGACTATCTGTCTTCTACTACGTCCCCTCCGCCGCCAGTTGTTCGAGCAATTGCATCGATGCGCCACACCCCAGCCGGTCCGCCCCCGCCTCGATCATCGCCCGCGCCGTCGCCAGGTCGCGTATTCCCCCCGCCGCCTTAATCTGCAATCCTTCCGCGTATTTCTTGATCATCCGCACCGCCTCGGCGCTCGCTCCCCCGGCCGGATGAAACCCCGTCGACGTCTTGACGAAATCGCACCCGCTCTCGCGAATCGCCCGGCACGCCGCCGCGATCGCCGCCTCGCCCCGATCGTTGCCAAGCTGCTGCAGCAGCGCCGACTCGATGATGACTTTCACCACCGCCGTCCGCCGCGTCGCCCGAGCCGCCTTGACGATCTCCAGCAGCTCCGCCCGGATCGCATCCACATCCGCCCGCAACAAGTTCGGCAGGTGCGCCACCACATCCACCTCGGCCGCCCCATCCTTCAGCGCCGCCGTGCATTCGATCGCCTTCAGCGTCGCCTTGCTCGTCCCATGCGGAAACCCCGCCACGGTGGAAATCATCACCTCACCCCCGGCCATCGTCACCGCCCTGCTCACCCAAACCGGCCCCACGCACACCGAAGCGAACCCATTCTGCATCCCCTCGGTAACCACCCGATGCACTTCCGCGCTCGATGCCTCGGGCGTGAGAATCGTATGATCGATCATTCCGGCCAGTTGTTCGCGGGTCATCGCCGTATAATAGGCGCTTCCATTGAAAGGCGGAGCTATGACTCGAATCCTGTATCTGCTCTTCATGCCGATGGTTTTCTGCGTATCCTGCGTCTCGGCGCCACCACATCCTGCCCCCGCAGCCGTGCCCCCCGGTCCTGCTACGGCGAATCTTACGGGGATTCTAGACGTCAGCCTCACGGAATCCGAAGCAGAGATTTTGAGAATTCCACTCCGCATTCGCTTCCAGATAACCGCCAAGCTGCAGGCGACCAGTGTGGTTGAATCTCCGCCACGATCGCGTTACCACGCCGACATGATGTGGGCCGTTAAAGATGAAACTGCAAAGCGCACGTTTCTCGATTTCACCAGCGTTCTCGACGGCGAGGCTGACGGCACGCCCAACCAGGTTCTCACTACCGCGTTTTCTCGTCTTTTCGATGCTTTCATGTTTTCCACGAATCCGCCGCACGCCACTACTGTCCCGACGACGCGGCCGTGATATTTTCGGATTCACTTCTTCATATTCGAACTATGCCCCGGGAAAATATTCGCCTTGGGATCGAGATAGTGCTTGGCGTAGTTCACCGCGATGCAGGCTTCTCCAAAACCCGTCGCGATCAGCTTGAGCTTTCCGGGGAAGGTGATGATGTCCCCCGCACCGAAGATGGCCGGCCGGCTGGTCTGCATCATGCTGTCCACCTTGATCTGCCCGGCCTCGATCTCCAGGTTCCAGTCTTTTATCGGACCCAGCGAGCTTTCGAAGCCGATGTTCACCAGCACGGCATCCACTTCCAGCGTTTCCTCGGCTTTACTACGATTGTCATAGATGGTGGCGCGTTCGATCTTGCCGTTGCCGCCGATGCTCTTGAGCTCGTGGAAGGTTTTGATGCGCGTCGGCGACAGGCGCATTTTGGACACGCTCTCCTCGTGGGCGCGAAATCCATCGCGGCGATGGATCAGCGTGGTCTCGGCCGCGATCGGCGAAAGCGTGTTCGCCCAATCCACCGCGCTGTCCCCCCCGCCGACGATCAGCAGCTTCTTGCCGCGGAAGGCTTCGAGGCTTGAAGCAAAATAGTACAAGCCGTTTCCTTCGTAGGAGCGGGCATTCTCCAGCGGCAGGGTTTTGGGTTGAAAGGCGCCGACGCCGGCCGCGATCAGAATCGTCCGCGCGGTGATGGCCGGTCCGGTGGTATGGATGGTGTAGGTGC
>DAIOHQ010000155.1:0-11696 GCA_036744635.1 Tepidisphaeraceae bacterium
GCTCCGGGGGAGGGATGGGGTGGGGGCCGTTCCACAATCGCCACAGCCCAGCGCTACACCCAAGTCGCACCAAATAGAAAGTTTTTCTTGACTATCTTGCCAGCGTTGTGGTACAGTATTGTGCAGTGAACGTTGAAGCGTTAATCAAGAAATTTCGCTCAAGCAATGTTCATCAGATTATCATCAGTTCCGGCGGCATTATGGGGGTGTGAAGGCGAAAGGCTTGGTTCAGCACTGCTCAAAGTCCGCTGTTCATCATGGAAATAACTTTCCGGCGGCGTTCGCCGGAGAGATTCACCTGTCGCAAGAGGCGATCTGGCGCAATCGACATCCGGTTCCACTTATTGGGAACTAAATGGGCACTCATATCTATCATCCATCTGTCGATTCTCAGAACACCCGATGCGGCGCTCGAAGAAAGGAGCTTCTTATGAAGCGTCTCAATCGGAATGAGGGCACCCCCAAGGGGTTCACCCTCGTCGAACTGTTGGTCGTCATCGGCATCATTGCGCTGCTGATCTCGATCCTGCTTCCCTCGCTGAATCGCGCCCGCGAAACGGCCAACCGCGTGAAGTGTGCCAGCAACCTGCGCCAGATCGGCCAGGCCATCATGCTTTACGCCAACGAGAACAAGGGGAACTACCCGCGCACGATCTGGGATGGCGCGGGTACGACGTTTGTCTGTGATAACTCGGGATCTTCTGGAAGCGATCCGTTTCTTGGTGGTGCTGCTTCCGCCACCCTGACGGGTCCGAATAATATCCCGGCGGCCTTGTTCCTCCTCATCCGCACCGAGGATATCGGGTCGGAAGTGTTCACCTGCCCCAGCAGCAATGCCACCAAGGACGATTACGGCGGTGGCATCAATACTGCCCAGAACCGCTCGAACTTCTCCGGCGGTCTCTCGGGTGCGGCGGCGTCCTCGGTTGCCGGTTGCCTCAGCTATAGCTACGCCAATCCCTATCCGAATACGGCCGCGGTCAGCGCCGGCTACAAGCTGAACACCGCCATCAGCCCCGAATTCGCGGTGGCTGCTGACATGAACCCCGGTAACGAGCCGGTCGGCACTAATGCCGTCGGCAGCGTTGCCACCAATTCTTCGGGTTCGCAGATGAAGTTGGGCAACAGCAACAACCACGACCGCGACGGACAGAACGTTCTGTACGGCGAAGGCCACGTGGAATTCCAGCCCACCCCATTCGTCGGAATTCAGAAGGACAATATCTACACGGTAAAGACCTCGGCGACGGTGACAACGAGCAGTGCCTGCACTGGTTCCCCGTTTAACGACGCCGACAGCATTCTGCTGCCGACCGACGGTGGAGCTGCCCCAGTCGGCCAAGGCTGATCTGGCACCTTGGTATTGTGCAGGAATCTTTAGAGGCCCGCCCGCAAGGCGGGCCTCTTTATGCGCACGGTTCTTGAAGAATTTCGATGGCGAACAATGCAGAGCGTCTACCTGAACGTGCGCAGATAAACCAACGCATCCTCTTTGACGTGCAAATCAGGCAGGGTCGCGGTGTGATGAAACCCATGGGACATCAGAAACGCCCGGCCAATCACCTGCGTCTTCTGATCCACCACCGTCCAAAGCCGCCGCAGCTTCTGCTTGCGCAGGCGATGATACGACTGCGCCTGCGCGATCAGCGCCAACAGCATAGCGCGGCCATTCCCCCGCCGGCGATGGCCGGCTTCGACAATCAGATACAGGAGTTGAACCACCCCATCCGTCCCCGATACGTGCCAGGCCGCACTCCCGATCACTTCAGCGCCCTCGCGCAAGCGGATCGTCTGCTGAAAGTGCTCCTGTGGCAAGGCCCCCATCGCCGGTTCATATTCCAGTTCGGCCATCGCGTAAGTTTCCATTAGGAGTAACAGATGCGTTGCCGATCATTCACCGCAGGGAGCGCAGAGTACAAGAAAATCAGCCACGAATGAACTCTTTCTTCATCTGTGTTTATCTGTACCCCATCTGTGGCAAAATCCTTCTCTGCCTTGGGGGGGCTGCGTCTCCGCGCTGAATGCGGCATTCCGTCTCAAGGCGTGAACGGAACGGCCGACTGCGCCTGCCGCGCCTCCGAATCGCTTTGCCGCGCCTTGAGCTGCGCCAGCACATCGTCAAGGTGGATGCGATCCTTCTTAGCATAGATGCTCCCCGCAAGCCGCGCCACTCCGAACGTGTCGGCCAACTGGCCGTGCTTGTCGGTGAGTTTCAGCGTGGTGTTGCGAAGATCGGCCTTCACCGACCCCCCGGCTGAACTCAGGGCGATGAAGCCTATTCCTTCGTAGTGCAGCATGTCCCGGTCCTGGCGGGTGCCGCCGCCGAGCACGTACCAGTCGATCGCGGCATTGGTTGCCGACGGCGAATCCGACTTGGTGCCGCGGGCAGGACGCCAGAAGACCCGAATATGAATGATCTGCCGCAGCGGCGGCCGCGCTGCCGGCTGCAACGGCGCATTGGCGTGATCGCCATCGGCGCTGTGGATGTCATCCTCCACCAGCACGATGTCGTAATCGCCATCGCCCGAGCGGCTGCAATACGCCTGCGAAAACTTCTGCGTGTAAACCCAGCGCGTCTCGCCCGAGGAAATGGAAAGCTTCCCCGGCTGATGGGCGCAGCCCGCCGCCAGCAAAGAAAGCAGCGGAATGAGAAGGAAGCGTCGGTTCATCATCAGGATGTTTCAGGCAATGCCCAGCAGTCCCAGCGTGTCGCGCTCGATAATCCCCCGCAGCGCCTCGCGCGGCACCACCGGCAGGTTCGTCCCATGCGCCATCTGGTTGATGCTGTACAGCTCTTCGATGCACTCGGTGGCGCTGGTGTACGGGAAATCGGACCCGAAGAGGATGCGATCCATCACCCCCGCCTGGTGGCATTCGACCAGGGCGATATAAGCCTGCCAGCGCTTGGAGAGCAGACCGGAAATATCCGCAAAGACGTTCTGGTGCTTGCCAAGCAGGCAGATGGTTTCTTCCACCCACGGCTGGCCAAGCTGCGAGATAATGATCCGCAGCTTCGGAAAAGTCCGAGCCACCTCATCCAGCAGATAGGGCCGGGCGAATTCCATCTTCGATTGTTCGGTGAACTGGCTGCCCCCGTGCATCACGATCGGCATCCCCAGCCGCTCGGCCTCGGCATAAACCCGCATCGCCCGCGTATCAGTTGGATGAAAGTCCTGATTCGACGGCGAGATCGTCACTCCCCGCATGTGCAGGTCGACCTTGGCGCTCTTCAGTTCCGCAACGGCTTCGCGCTCGGTCGGGTCGATCCCCGCGAAGCCAACCAGCTTCTGCGGGAACCGGTTGACGTAATCCGCGACATATGAATTGGGAATTTCCGCCCGCAGATAGCGGCTCTTGAATCCCAGCACGATCGACTTGTCCACGCTGACGCTTTGCGCCCAGTGATGGTCGGCGTCGGCCGACGGAATCGACCGCCACACCGTGCGCCCCGGCGAAATTCGCGCCGGACGCGGGCGGGGCTGCTTGGGGGTCGTTCCCAAATCGACCTGCCCTAACTGGTCCGGCGACTGCCAGACGTGCGTGTGACAATCAACGATCATATGGTGCCTCGGCAGACCATCCATGGCGATTGGCAATCCGTTAGTTTTCAGCGCCTGGCCATCCGGCCGGGGCAGCGGAGAAAAGCTGCAGCCGATAATCCTACCGTTTTTGCCCCACGCGTCAAAACCCGGCCAACCGCCCGATCATCAGCGTCAGCCTTCCCCATATTATCGGACGCACCGAACGGGCGACTTGAGAAGATCCGATCACCACGGGTATGGATGGAACCCCAGCTTCCAGAAGGAATTAGCTGCATTGGGAGTGACCGGATAAGACTTATTGACAGAAAGTCAGGGGATGGTACGGTGTCGTCAGCCAGGAATGGGTCCGCGCGCGGAGCATCACCATGACATCTAGGGAACGGATTCGCACGATCATTTCCGGTCGGGCGGCGGATCGGTGCGGGTTTTGGATGGGCAGCCCGCATGCGGATACCTGGCCAATCTATCACCGCTACTTCGGCACCAGGTCCGAAGAGGAACTGCGCCTGAAACTGGGCGATGACCTGCGCTGGCTGGGGGTGTGGGAATACAAAGAGCCGCGCGGTTTCTTCCCCATTCCCCACAAGGTCTCGCACGGCGACCCCGGACCCCTGGCGGAGTGCACCGACATTAAGCGGGTCGAAGGCTATGACTGGCCCAAGCCGCGGCTTGTGAACTTCGAGCCCGCCCTGCAGCGCCTGCGCGACGCCGGCCCCTTCTATCGCGCCAGCGGCCTGTGGACCTGCTTCTATCACGACATCATGGACCTGTTCGGCATGGAATACTACATGACCGCCATGTATGAATATCCCAAGGTGGTGCAGGCCGTCACCGATCGCGTCTGCCAGTTTTACTACGACGCCAACGAGCTGTTCTTCACCCAGGCCGGCGACCTGGCCGATGCGTTCTTCTTCGGCAACGATTTCGGCACCCAGCTCGACACCATCTGCTCGCCGGCGCATTTCGATGAGTTTGTGATGCCCTGGTTCCGCCGCTTCACCGAGCAGGCCCACCGCCACGGCCGCCAGGCCATCCTGCACTCCTGCGGCTCGATTCACCGCATGTTGCCGCGCCTGATCGACGCCAACGTCAACTGCCTGCATCCCCTGCAGGCCAAGGCCCGCAACATGGACGCCGACACGCTGGCCAGGGATTTCAAAGGCAAAATTGCCTTCCTCGGCGGGGTGGACACCCAGGACCTGCTGGTCAACGGCACGCCGCAGCAGGTGAAGGAGGATGTCCGCCGGATCAAGAAGCTGCTCGGCCCCTGCCTGATCGTCAGCCCCAGCCACGAAGCCCTCCTCCCCAACGTCCCACCCCAAAACGTAGCCGCCATGGCCGAGGCGGCGCTGGAGGGGTGAACGATTTGTTTGCCCTTACGGCTGATTTTCCGAAGCATTCGGCGGCGAGGGTGGTGCGTCGGGCGTGGTAGTTTCCTCCACGCCCTGTAGCTCAACAAACGGCGACATCTCGCGGATGCGCTCCAAAAGATCCTTTGCGCGCCTTCGCGTGCGAAACCAGATGACGAAAAAGAAGAGTCCGAGAATCGCGGTCACCGAAATGATCGCAATATAGCCGGCCACAAGTTTCGGATTCGGCTGATCAAGAGTAAGGAACGCAAAGAACAGGCCCACGGCAAGCGGCAAGCAACCCATTGCAAACGCGAGAGCGGTGGATGATTCGGCCGACCCATTCGCCAGCGCATCCAGATCACTGTCCAGCACTTCGCGGATTCGCGCGCCGCTCATCGGCGCGATTTGAACAGATCGAACAGCAGATCGCTTCGATGCCCTGGATTTAGCCATTCGACACCAGCGCGCGGGCGATGTGCGGAAGCAGCTTGGCCGATGCCCGAACTGTTCCCGGCTGCCCTCCCAGATCGATCACGATGTGCCAGTGGCCATACGCTGGAGGCACAAGCTGGTACGGCGAAACCTTCACATAACCCCCGTGGTAATGGAAATCCGCGTGCCGGCGGTAATTCTCGTAGTTCGCTGAGTCCATAAGTTGCACGTTCGCCGCTTTATCCAGCGTGACTTGGATAACATCTTCCGGGCCGGCATCGAATTCGTAGTGCAGGTAATTCATCTGAAGCTCCAGGTTATTATACCGAATTCGCCGGCCTGCGGCCATCTGCGCTGTTACTTATTCAGCATCACCCGCTCCACAAACCCCGTATCCACATCCCCGCTGCGGAAGAATTCGTTGTCCATGATCTGCAGGTGCAGGGGGATCGTGGTCTTGATGGGGGCGATGTGGAACTCGTGCAGGGCGCGCTTCATGGTGGCGATGGCCTCTGCGCGGGTGGGGCGGTGGACGATCAGCTTGCCGATCATTGAGTCGTAGTTGGGCGGAATGCGATAGCCGGCGTAGGCGTGGGAGTCGAGGCGGACGCCCAGGCCGCCGGGGGCGCGGAATTCGGTGATCAAGCCGGGTGAGGGGGCGAAGTTGCGCTCGGGGTCCTCGGCGTTGATCCGGCACTCGATGGCGTGCCCGCGCTGCTGCACATCCTTCTGCTTGAAGCTCAGCGGCAGGCCTGAGGCGATGCGAATCTGCTCCTTGATCAAATCAATCCCCGTCACCTGCTCGGTGACCGGGTGCTCCACCTGGATGCGGGCGTTGACCTCGAGGATGTAGAAATTCTGCTTCTTATCCACCAGGAACTCCACCGTCCCGGCGTTGGTATACCCCGCCGCCTTGATCAGGCGCACGGCGGCTTCGCACAGTTTCTCGCGCACTTCCTGCCGCAGCACCGGCGAAGGGGATTCCTCCACCAGCTTCTGGTGGCGGCGCTGCATCGAGCAATCCCGCTCCCACAGGTGTACCGCGTTGCCGTGGTTATCCGCGATGATCTGCACCTCGACGTGCCGGCCAAACTCCACGTATTTCTCGATGTAGACCGTCGAGTCTTTGAAGGCGTTCTCGGCCTCGGCCTGCGCCTGCTTCAGCCCCGCCCGCAACGACACATCGTTGTGCGCTACCCGCATCCCCCGCCCGCCGCCGCCGGCCGCGGCCTTGATGATCACCGGATAGCCGATCTCCTCGGCGATCCGCAGGGCCACCTTCTCATCATCCACGGCGCCATCGGAGCCGGGAACGGTCGGCACCTTGGCCTTGCGCGCCAGCTTCTTGCACTCCACCTTGTCGCCGACGGCGGCCATCGCCTTCACCGGCGGGCCGATGAACTCGATCTTGCAGCTCCGGCAGATCTCCGCGAAGTGGTCGTTCTCGGCCAGGAAGCCGTATCCCGGATGAATGGCCTGCACATCGGCGATCTCCGCGGCGCTGATGATCCGGGGAATGTTCAGGTAGCTGTCAGCCGGCGACGCTTCGCCGATGCAGATCGCCTGATCGGCCAGCTTGAGATAGGCGGCATCCCGGTCGGCGGTGGAATAGACCACGGCGGTCTGCACGCCCATCTCGCGGCAGGCGCGGATGATCCGCAGGGCGATTTCACCGCGATTGGCTATGAGGATCTTGGAGAACATGATGATTAGTCGGCAGTGGGCAGTCTGAAATCATTCACTGCCGACTGCCGACTTTCCTAACTCGGTTTTACCAGGAACATCGTCTGTCCGAACTCCACCGATTGGCCATCGTTCACCAGAATCTTGCTGATCGTTCCGCGGCACTCGGCCTTGATGTTGTTGAACACTTTCATCGCCTCGACGATGCAGACATCGGTCTCCTCATCGACGACAGTACCGACGGTCACGAACGGCTTGGCTCCCTTGGACGGGGCGGCGTAGAAGGTGCCGACCATGGGGCTCTTGATGGCGAGCAGGCTGGCCTCTTCGGCCACCGTCGCCGGCGCCGCGGCGGTTACGTGGGTCGGCTGGGCCGAAGGAGCGGGATAGCTGGCGTAGGGGGGGGTGGTGTGCTGCAAGGGGGAGAAGGGGGCCATGGAGATGGTCGGCTGGACGGCGCCGCGTTTGAGGATGACCCGCTTGTCACCGTCGCGGACATCGACGGTGTTGAGGTCATTGGCGGACATGAGATGCACCATCCGCCGCAGCAATTCGACATCCATGGGGCTGGAGGAAGCGGCCGGGCGGGGGGGCTTGAGTTTGGGTTTGTTCTTGCGCAAGGTTCCTTCCCTTCGTAAAGGCGGTGGCGATTCCGCCGGCGGCTCGAGGCGTTCACTCCCAGCCGCCTGTTTTTTTAAGGCGATAGGCGGGAAAATGCAAATCGGCCGGGGTTTACGCGAGGGGCGGGGAGGGGGAGGGGACGACGCGGAGACACGGCGACGCGGCGAGGGGGAGCGAAACGGCGAGGGGCGAGCAGAGGTCGGGGAGGTGATTTTGAGATGTGGGACATTTTGCGACATTGTGGGACATTGGACGGGCGTTAGTCCTTGATGGCGCGGCAGTTGTGGACTTCTGGGTATTTGGGGCATTTGTTGGGGAGTGGGACATTGCAATGATGAATGATGAGTGCTGAATGATGAATGGGGAGTGCGGAATGGACGGTATCAGGCGACTTTGGTTAGCGCAGGATGTCGGAAGCGGCATTGGAAACCCCCTTTGGTTTGAATGGCCGAGGATGTTTTATTGTCGCGGGGTATGTTAGCAGGTTGTTCGGGTAATGTCAAGGGAGAAATGGGGAGAAATGGTGTTCAGACCGGAGACATGGGTGGCGCTTGTTCGGGGACATGGTGGCGCGCGGATAGATTGGTGTGCGGTCCCCATGAGCAGGACCTGCTCGCGGTTCGGGCGGGGAGTCGTTGCAAAGAAGCGCCGTTACCAGGCATTCATTTGCGGAGAAGCAGCACCACTATCACGATGACGAGAATTAAGCCGAGTGTTCCGCCGCCGATCCAAATGTAGTCCGCCAGGATTGGATGTGCCACGAGGTCCTCTGGTAGTAAAAAGTAAAGGTACTGCTTACCCAATAGTAAGCCATGTTTCAGAGGATAGCGAGTCCCTTCGCCGCTGGCAACGGGTCCACGCCCTGGAGCTTGCACACGGGTTGATCAATCTGCCGCGCGGTGGCTTGGGATTTAGATTCGCAGGAGCGGCGGATTCTTGCCGGGGGTCCCTGGCGCTTTTCCGGAGCGGATGGGCGCGAGGTCGCTTACCCGACAATCCGCAAGGTGGCGGACATGGCCGCACCCGCAGGCGCGGCGTCGCTTCCCTCAACGACTTGGGCTTGTGTTGGTGGGGTTGAGCGCGGTTTCCGCGGCAGCGGCGAATTCCTTCGGCAGCGCTTCCACAAGCTTCACCGTCTCCATGCTCACGCGCACGACCTGGCCTACCAGCCGGACAATGTACTGCGGATCATCCTGGCGGTTTGGGTCGCTGGTGATACCGCTGCGGGGGTCGGTGCAAAGCTGGTATTGATCGATCACCCATTCCAGGGCGGAGCGGTTGCCGAAGCGGTAGGCGAAGGTTTCGGGCGGGATGCCGGCCAGCGTCAGGGAGGGATTCACCGCCAGCTTGCTCTTGTCCCTGGCCAGGCGCATCTTGTCCTCGACCCGATAGGACAGCGGCAGGCCGGGCGTCTCGATGAACTCCAGCGGCCAGGGCTGCAGCTTCTCGTATTCCAGGTGCAGGGCGGCCAATTGCCTGCCGGCGGTGGAGAAGGCGTGGAAGCCGGAGGAGAGCGACGAAGCGACGGAGCAACGAAGGGGGAAGACCCTCACCCCGGCCCTCTCCCGGAGTACCGGGCGAGGGGGAAAGAGGCGGGGCGAAGGGGATGCGCGGCAGCTCGCGCTTGAGGTTGTCGGCGAATTTCTCGCGATAGCCGGGGATCAACCACTTGTCGTGGTCTTCGACTAATACCTGCGAATTACGGACGGGCCTGGAGCAAGTTTGGCAGGCCAGAAAACTCTCTGGTGGCATCTGCCTCGTTACTCAAATTGATAACGCGAGAGACAGAATTCAAAATTTGAATTCCACGGTCCAGTTCTGGCTCGCGCATCTGGTCCTTCGGCACATACACCAGCGAGATGACTTGATCTTTCGAGACGATGTTATTCTGGACCACCTTTTCAAACATCCAAGCTGTTGAATCTACTGTCTTCCTGAGCATGAACTTATTGCTGCGCCTTGACAAGGGCACTCGCTGGAACAGGCGATGCGGGGTTCCGTTACCGTAAGCATAACTGAACTCAAACTTTTCCTCAAGGTCGGCAGCGATCCGGCACTGAACTTCATACCGCGGTTTGAAATGGGGATCCTCGTTGATTTTGGTCTGCGAGATGAGCTGATCGCAAACCTCATCGAGGCGAGGGTCACGTAGCTCCTCAGGTGCTGGGCTATCGACCAGCTTCCCGTAGAGATCATCAATGATCGCCGGCAACTCATTCTCTTGCACTGGGTCCAAGAGGTAACCTCCCTCGACCAAGAGGAAATTCCCTTTATTCCATGAGGCGAGCATATCGAGGAAGGCGGGCGTAGCGCGCGAGACTGGTTTACCCCCGCGCTGCGAAGATAGTTCGTGATGTTCCATCTCGGTGCGCCAGAATTCAACCCATTGGCGGTACGCCTCATTATTGGTGACACCAAACTGGGCGGTGCTTCTCCCATCGACTTCCCCCGGCCGTCCAGGTTTCTCAGCAGCGAAGCGAGCCAGCACACCGTGCGGAGACCACAAGACCACGCCAACATTACGTGGCTCCATTCGCGCCAGATCAGGCACGTATTTCGCGAGGAAATAGCGGGGGGTGTTCATAAAATGAGCCTCCAGTCTTTTATTGCAGAGAACTCATCACGATTGTCTTCAATGATTCTATGCAGGCTGTGCCTTCGAGCTTTTAAAAAACCTATGACATCTTGGGCTTCTGCAGCAGTCAGCCCCAAGCTGGCGGCATCGTTGCAGATATCCTCGATGAAGAAGTCCGGCAACGCCGCAATGCGATCAAGCCACTTGCGCATATGACTATCGGTTGAAATCGCGTCCAGCAAACAGTGCCGATTGGGTCCAGTGTGTGACCCTCCTGAGATGGCGAGGCGATCACGCATCTGCGCTAAGCGATCTCGTCCGCGTCCGTCATGATATCCGAACAGGGCGTGGCTGTGGTCAAAGACGGCCATTTGTGGGGGATGGACAGCGAAGTTGATAGACAGATTACCGCGATGTCGGTCGCAATTTGCAATCAGGACGTCGAAAAGTAACAAGCCCGTGCATTCGTCCGGGAGAGCAGCGAAACTCCGCATCGGGTCTATCGGTGCCAATGCATTACCACTCAAGTTGAAGTCCAACGATGCAAACCATTGTGTAATTGGTGCAGCGGGCGCGTTTATGATACCGCTCGGCGGCATGGGCAATCTCAGGAATCGCGCGATCTCCACACAGATGAACTCGTTCGGCACACAGTATGGCGCATTGGGACCGTTGCACTTTGCCACGGCACCAACGGCCGCCTGCATACTTCCCGCTACGCCGATTCCCATTTGGCGGTCAAAGGAGACAATCCTGTAGCTGGGAATTGGCACCGGTCACCTCACGCCGCGAAAGGCCGCACTTTGTGTTGAAAACGCGCTGAACCCTTGAATCCTGCCGAGGTTGGATTGTAGCAGTTGCGACGTAGAAATAACAGATGACTTTGTCCGACCAGTCCGTCATCGTGCGGGCGGCGTGCTCGATGGCCAGATAAAAGCGGTCCAGCTCCTTGAGATAGGTATTGCGGTCGAAGGATTGGCTGGTCATGGCCTGCATGACCTTCTCCACCTCGGCGGCGATGACGTTGCGGCGGACGAATTCGGGGTTGTCGAAAATCTCGCGGATGAGGCGTTCGGTGAGGATGTGCTGGATGAGCATTTCATCCACGGCGGATTGCGAGAGATTGGGATTGAGGCTGGTGCGGCAGAGCTCGAAGAAGTCGTTGAAGGCCCTCTTGAACGCGGGATTGGTGCGGTGGGCCTGTTCGATCTTCTTCTTGAGCCCATCGGCCAGGTCGGGCACGCGCTGCTTGAACTCATCGACGGCATCCTCGAATTCCTCGATCTCCGGCTCGACGTAGCGGAAGAACTCGGAAATCAGGTCGGTGAGCTTGGCCGGGTCCTTCCCCCAGTGAAGGTGCGGAATCCATGAGAACGGGAGAATACCAGCGCAAAGCGCGTTGCGACAGGCCCGGCAACGCGCTCGGGGTGTGTGACGCTTTTGGCGGTGTGGGAGATATGGCTGGATTCGGGTGGATGAGTACATGCACTG
>DAIOHQ010000156.1:0-11692 GCA_036744635.1 Tepidisphaeraceae bacterium
TTCGAGCATTGTGGGCACAGGTAGTGTGTACATTCAATTGCAACCCGCTCTAATGGTTCGCGTCACCTTTATTTCGCCCCAGCAGGACGGGAGCAGTTTGGGAGTCGCGTCGGATGACAAACCAGTGTCATGGACGATCGCTCCGGTAAGCAGCGGTCCGCACGGGTGGTCAGCTGGAGACCTTTTTGTTCGAGGGGATTCCCACGATCATTGGATCGGGAGTCCACTCTGGAAGCAAATTCAGAAGATCCAGCAGGCCGAGCCGGATGCTGTGGACAATTTCGTGTCTGACTGGCAACTCGATAACCCTGTGGGAGCATATCCCGAAATCCTTTCGGGGATGGCTTTTGATAATACCGGCCTCTTTGGTGGGAATCTCATTGTCAGCAGCATCGCCGGCAGGATTTATCTTGTCGATGCGCAGGGCAATTACGCACAGCTCGCCCAGCTTCCCAAGCCGATTTTCAATGATGAAGGCGGTAGTGTCGTCGTAGGTCTTCTCGACGATCTCCGTGCGCTGGCCATTGCCGTTCAGCGTGTAGTCGTATTCCTGCCGCAGCTGCCAGTGTCACGGTATCGATATTGCCAACCGGATCTCAGCCGTCGTACTGGTAGTCGATCGTCGTCTGGCTCTGGAACGTGCCGATTGAGATTGTCGTATTCGTAGTGGGTGATCGTCGGCACCGAAAGTCTTTTCCTCCGTCACGCCGCCGGCGCGGGCGATCAATACCTGCAGGATGCCTCCGGGGGCGCCGGCGCGGGCGGCAAGCAGGTCATGCAGAATGACGATGCCCGTTGGACGGGCGATTACTCGGCAATCACGTACATTACCGCGAACCTGCGTAACGAAGGCAGCACCACGCTCTCCATGCGCCTGGCGATCGAATACAACGACGGCATCACCCAGTACGTCTCCACCGATCCCGTTACTCTTTCGGTGGGCAGCGGCTGGCAGAGCGCGCGCTTCGATCTGGACGCAGCCCACATGAGCCTTGTGCCGGGCGGCGGATCGAACAGCCTGAGCACCGCTCTGTCCGGGGTTCAGGAGTTGCGCCTTCTCTCATCTCTCAATGGCCTTTCGTATATGGGTGATGTGACGACTTCGGTGGTCGGAGTCGATAACGTCGCCGTGCCTGAGCCGGGTTCGCTGGCCTTGCTGGCCGCAGGCGCGATTGTCTTCTGCGGCGCCGGCCGGCGGCGGCTCTAACTCGAATGAGGAGATCCATCATGTCTTGTACATTTCGCTCGCGCAGAGGCTTTACCCTGGTCGAGTGCCCGAGCGGGATCTTGTAAGGGCCGTTTCAGCGATCGCGAACGCCGATGTATTTCCCGCACGCGGGCCATCACCGGGAGATGTTTCCTGCGGCTGCACGTAGCCAACCCCGACGCCGTAACAATCCTTGGCGCGGCCCGTACGTCGCGAAACGCCACAGAGAGTAATTGTGAACCAAAGAGAAAACGCACTCCGCATCCTTCGCTTCGATCATCCCGAACGGGTGGCCATGGGCATGCCCAACTGGGGGGTGTGCTACGTCGGCTGCAACAACGATGGCTATGACATCGGCGAAAACGATGCGCCGGTCGGCCAGCCTTGGACCGACATCTGGGGAGTCGTGTGGGAGCGCGAACTGCCGGGGATCATGGGGTATCCCAAGGTGCATCCGCTGGCGGAGATGGAGAGTCTGAAGAACTACCAATGGCCGGACCCGGATGATGAACGCGTGTGCCGGAAGATTTACGATCTGGCCAGGCAATATCCGGGCAGGGGGGGCGGCGACACATTCCTGTCGGGAAGCCATCGCAGCACGCTGTGGGAGCGGGCGTACAAGCTGGTGGGGATGGAGAACATGATGATCGCGATCCACACCGAGCCGGGATTTGCCCGCGAGGTGTTGCATCGTATCATGGATTTCCAGGTCGGCATCGCCAGGCATTACCTGGCCGTCGGCATCGAGGTGGCCAGTCTGGGGGATGATCTGGGAACGCAGTGCGGGCCGTTGCTGGGTCCGCAGGTGGTCGAGGAATTCCTGGTGCCGGAATACCAGCGCCTGTTCAGCCTCTATCGCCAGCGCGACCTCATCATCGAGTTCCACAGTTGCGGGAACATCGAATCGGTGGTGGAGACGTTCATCAAGCTGGGCGTGCATGCCCTGAATCCGGTGCAGGCGCTGGCCAACGACCTGGACAAGCTGCGGCGGATGACGCAGGGGCGGATGGCGTTGTGCGGGGCGGTGAGCACCGGGACGGTCATGCACGGCCCGGCCGAGAAGATCGAGGCGGAGGTGCGGCAACGCCTGTGGCAACTGGGGCGCGAAGGCGGGTATTTCTGCTCCCCGGATCAATACCTGCCGTTTCCGCCCGCGCATTCGGAGGCCTTCGCCAAGGCGGTGTGCGATCACGGCACCTACCCCCTGCGACCCGCGGAATGAAACGTCAGTGGGCAGTCAGCAGTGGGCAGTCGGCAGTAAGACAATTCACTGCTGACTGCCCACGGCTTCACAAGGAGAAGCCCATGGGTAAGTGCATTGCCTTGCTCGGCGCATTGGACACCAAGGGATCTGAGTACGAGTTTGCGAAACGGTGCATCGAGGCGCGCGGACATTCGACGCTGCTGATCGATACCGGCATCCTCGCAGCCCCGACCATTGCCCCCGATATCACCCGCCAGGAGGTCGCCCGCGCCGGAGGCGCGGACCTGGATCAATTGGCCTCCAGGAAAGACCGCGGCCAGGCCATGGCGGCGATGGCGCGCGGCGCGGCGGTGCTGCTCCCGCGGCTATACACCCAGAAGCGGTTTGATGGAGTAATCGCGCTGGGCGGGACTGGCGGCACCAGCGTGGCTACCGCGGGCATGCGGGCCTTGCCTCTGGGCGTGCCCAAAGTGATGGTCTCAACCGCCGCCGGCGGGGATGTCTCGGGCTACGTTGGCGTGAAGGACATTGTCATGATCCCCAGCATCGTCGATGTGGCGGGGATCAACCGCATCAGCCGCGAGGTCTTCGCGCGAGCGGCCGGGGCGATCTGTGGAATGGTCGAGGCGGCGGTCCCGCCGGGTCAGGACAAGCCGCTGATCGTCGCCAGCATGTTCGGCAACACCACCCCCGCGGTGAATATAGCCAAGGAAATCCTCGAGCAGGCGGGCTACGAGGTGCTGGTCTTCCACTGCACCGGCCAGGGCGGCCGGACGATGGAGAGCCTCGTCGAGGCCGGCACCATCAGCGGCGTATTGGACATGACCACTACTGAATGGGCCGATGAGCTGGTGGGCGGCGTCTTCTCCGCCGGACCGACGCGGCTGGAGGCCGCCGCCCGCAACGGCGTGCCCGCGATCGTCTGCCCCGGCTGTCTGGACATGATCAACTTCGGGGCGCCCGATACCGTCCCGGCGCAGTTCAACGGGCGCACGTTCTATCAGCATAATCCCAATGTCACGTTGATGCGGACGAACGTGGAGGAATGCCGCCGGCTCGGAGAGATCGTCGCCTCGAAGCTGAATTTGAGCACCGGGCCGGTCACGGTCCTGCTTTCGCTGCGCGGCGTGAGCATGATCGATCTGCAGGGCCAGCCGTTCCACCTGCCGGAGGCCAACTTTGCCCTGTTCGACCATCTCAAGCAGAACCTGCGCCCGGACATCCCGGTCATCGAGATGGACTGCGCCATAAACGACCCCGCGTTCGCTACCCGCTGCGCCCAGGTATTACTGGCCAGCCTCGGGAGGAACGGGTGAACCAGGAATTTTGGATTGCGGATTTTCAATTCGGGTGCCCTTTGGGCGTTGCATTCAAATCCAAAATCCGTACTCCGCAATCCAAAATCCAAAGGAGCTTCCCATGAACGAAACGCGCAGCAGCATCCTGAAACGCTTCCGCGAGAAGATCGCCTCCGGAAAACCCATCATCGGCGGCGGGGCCGGCGCAGGCATCAGCGCCAAGTGCGAGGAGGCCGGTGGCATCGACCTGATCGTGATCTACAACTCCGGGCGCTTCCGCATGGCCGGGCACGGCTCCTTGGCCGGACTGATGCCCTACGGCGATGCCAACGCCATCGTCATGGAGATGGCCAACGAGGTCCTGCCGGTGGTCCGCAAGACGCCGGTGCTGGCCGGCGTGTGTGGAACGGATCCGATGCGTTTGATGGACAAGTTTCTGGCCCAGGTCAAGTCCGTGAGCTTCGCCGGCGTTCAAAACTTCCCGACGGTGGGGCTGATCGACGGCACTTTCCGGGCCAACCTCGAAGAAACCAACATGGGATACGGCAAGGAGGTCGAGATGATCCGCATGGCCCATGACCTGGACCTGTTGACCACCCCCTACGTCTTCGATCCGGCGGACGCCACCAGCATGACCCGCGCCGGAGCGGATATCCTGGTGGCGCACATGGGCCTGACCACCGCCGGCTCCATTGGCGCCAAGACCGCCAAGACGCTGGAGGCGTGTGCCGAGCAGATCGACCGCATCGTTGACACGGCCAAATCCCTGCGCGGCGACATGATCGTCCTCTGTCATGGCGGCCCCATCGCCGAACCCGCCGACGCCGAGTTCATCCTCAGGCGCTGCAAGGGCGTGGATGGATTCTACGGCGCCAGCTCCATGGAACGCCTCCCCACCGAGCGCGCCATCACCAGCCAAACTGCGACATTCGCGGGGATCCGTCGCTGAGGACTATTGAGGAAACAGCAATGGTTCAACTGACGATGCTCAACTCAATGGCGGATCCCGATTTCGCCGCCGCCCTCGACCGGCATCTGAAATGGGGGCTGCACCTGCTGGATCTGAAGGATTGCATCTTCGGCAAAGGCATTGGCGAGCTGACGGTTGACGAAGCCGAGCGCGCCGCGGAGATGATTCGCGCCCGCGGGCGCGGGCTGGAGGTCTACTGCTTCTCGACGGGCCTGATGGGTGAGCATCTTGAGAAGGGCGAAGCGCACTTCCGCCACCAGCATCTCGAGCGGCTCGAACCAGTCCTGGCCAGCGCGCGAATTTTGCGCCCGAAGCTGATCCGGCTCCTCGCGTGCCAGACGACCCAGCGGCGTCATCTCGGCAACGACGTAGGGGCGGCAGGGGGGGCCGCGGAGTACATACAAAAGTCTTGCCGCTGGGCCTTCGATGTGTACCGCGAGATGATTGACCGCATCCATGCCGCCGGCTGCACGACCGTCATCGAGAATGAAATTGGCGACTCGATCTTCTCCACGCCGCGCGAGGTGTGCGATTTCTTCACCCAGTTGGGCCGGGCGGATCGCGTGCGCTTCACCTGGGACATCGCCAACCTTTGGCAGATGGGGACCTTTCCATCGATCGAAGTCTACGAGCAGCTCAAGCCGTGGATCGGATTCGTACACGTCAAGGGCGGCATGGACGCGCCCGGCCGGCCGGGGATCGCCTGGGCCAGCGCCCTGGAGGATGCATCCTGGCCGGTGTTGCCGATTCTGCGCCGCGTGGTGGCGGATGGCGTGAGCCCGGTGTTGTGCCTCAACTCTTCGCACGGGGTGGCCAAAGGCGGGTACGACTACTCGAACGTCGCTAAGCGCGACCTGGATTTTCTCAGACAAAACCTGTAGGGGAATGTTGGATTGCGGATTGCGGATTGAACTCAATCCAAAATCCAAAATCCGCAATCCAAAATCCTTAGAGAACGACCATGAGTTACCAACGTGAATTTCCGCGGCGGCTGGATGTGGCCCTGGTCGGCGCCGGCTCGCACGGCTATCGCAACATCCTTCCGACCTTCAATTTCCTGCCGCTTCGGCTCCGCGCGGTGTGCGATGTCAATGAATCGCTGGCCCGCGTAACGGCCGAGCAATATGGGGCCAAGCCCTATACCAGCACCGCAGAGCTGTATCGCAACGAGAAGCTTGACGCCGTCTTCCTGTGCGTCTCGCCGCAGCTTCATCCGAGCCTGGCCATCGAGGCGTTTGAGGCGGGCGTGAACGTCTGGATGGAAAAACCCGCGGCCATGCGCGCCGGGGAAACCCGCGAGATGATCCGCCGCCGCGGTGAGCGCATCGCCGTCGTCGGTTTCAAGAAGGCGTTCATGCCCTCGACGGAGAAGGTGATCGAGATCTTTGCCAGGGAAGAGGGCGGCCCGCTGCGCACGCTTACCGCCGAGTACCCGATGAGCATGCCCGAAGATGGGGCGGCGGTCCTGTCCGACCGGCGCTTCACCAACTGGCTGGGAAATGGGATTCATCCGCTTTCGCTGCTGATCGCCGTCGCGGGGCCGGTCGAGGCCGTCACCGTTCATCGCACGACGTTCGGCGGAGGGTTCTGCATCCTCGAATTCGCCTCGGGCGCGCTGGGGAGCTTCCACATGATCGAAGGCGGAGCCGGGTACTTCACCGCCGAACGCTATCTCTTTGCGGGCAAAGGTTGCGAGGTGGAGATCGCCAACGGCTGGCGCGTCACGCTGCGCCGCGGCCAGCCGTTCGACTATGCACACACCACGAGCTTTGTCCCGCCCGGTTTCGAGCATGGGTCGTTGATTTGGGAACCTCAGAATTTCCTCGGCACGCTGGAGAACAAATCGCTCTTCACGCAGGGCTTCTACGGGTGCATGAAGCACTTCTGCGACTGCGCCCTCGCCGGCACCCCCGCAACCCGCGGCCACCTCGAGATGGCCTTAAACGTCATGCAAGCCTACGAAGCCGCGCTCCTGTCGAACGGCCACCGCATCATGACGGCCGATATCTGACCGCGCGGATTGTCATTGGTCATTGGTGCAAATGACCAATGACCAATGACCAATGGCAAATCATTCTTCCACGATCGTCTGCCGATCGGGGCTGGAGAAGGCGACGAGCAACTCGGTGGGAGTGGCGCCGGTGTTGATGGCCTGATGCTTGAGGTTGCGAGGGATGAGAATAGCCTCACCGCTTTGCAGCTTGAGATTGGGCGAGCCTTCGATGACGTGCTCGATTTGTCCGGAAAGGACAAACAGCGCCTCCTCGCAATTGGGGTGGCGATGCAGCGGATTGCGGCCGCCGACCGCGATTGTCGTCTGGCCGAGGGTCAGTTCCTGGGCATTGTTGGACTTGCGGCTGATGAACCAGTGGATGGCGGTCCCGGCGTACCCGTCGGATGGGACTTCGCCTTTGCGCATAACGGCGATCCGCGGTTGTTTGGATGGCATTGGATACTTTCCTTCACCGCATCATACGTTGGACACGGGCTGAAACAAGAGGCGGCGTGAAGGGGGATGCACGACTGTTCGTGGAGCTAATTCCGCTGGCTGGCGGAGTTTGACGCGGTTGCGAACGGGAAGGGGCAACCAACACGCGCGCACAGGCAGATACTGGTGGGGAAACAGGGGCAGTCAGGAGTCAATACTCATGCAGTACCGCCTGCACGTGCAGCGTTCCATCAGCGGCAGCCGAACAGCGACATTTATACGACGACCCTTGACGCAATTTGCGGGCAAGCTCCTGTGTTCTACTGCCGCCATTGCGACGGGCTGGACAGTATAATCCCGCATCATGACCGCCAGCCACGCCCCCAGCACTTCCCTCCGCTTCACACTCGCCAATACTCCTCCCAATTGGCGCCCGTCCATCGTCTCGGCAATTTTTGCCTGCGCCCTCTACGCCGTCACGATTTGCGGCAGCTATGTCTACGACGACGTGGCGCGGGTTCATGATGATCCCCGCTATGCCTCGCCGGCGCAGTGGGGCAAGCTCTGGACTGAAGCCTACGCCCTCGACAGCATCGACAACCTCTATCGCCCGCTCACCTCCACCACCTATGCCATTGAATGGTGGCTGCACGGCGACCGGAGTTGGGCGTTTCACCTTGTCAACATTCTGCTCAACGCGCTCGCCGCCGGCCTGGTCGCCGAATTCGCCCGCCGCCTGACCAACTCCCGGGTTGCCTATCTCGCCGGGCTGCTCTTCGCGGTGCATCCCATCCATGTTGAGGCCGCCGCCAATATCGTCGGCCGGGCGGAGCTGCTTTGCACGATCGGCACCATCGGCGCGCTGGTACTCTTTCTGCGCCGGCCGGTCACATTCGGCCGAGCTCTCGCCATTACCCTCTGTTACCTTCTGGCGCTGCTCAGCAAGGAACAGGGAATTCTCCTGCCGCTGTTGCTGCTGATCGTGTCCTGGCTGCGCAAGCGCGGGGAAAAGGGAACCCGGCCGCCCGGCGAACGGCCCGCATTGCTCCTGCTGGCGGTGATGTGCGTCTGGATTTCCGCCGGTT
The DNA here is from genome assembly GCA_036744635.1 of Tepidisphaeraceae bacterium. Lineage (GTDB taxonomy): Bacteria > Planctomycetota > Phycisphaerae > Tepidisphaerales > Tepidisphaeraceae > DAIOHQ01. The sequence goes on from DAIOHQ010000156.1 coordinate 8,193, forward strand.
ATCTGCTGTATCGCGAACACATCCTGCCGATGGCCTGGGACCGCAACCAGCTTGACTGGACGATCAACCCGATGATCCGCAGCCAGGGTATTCACCGCTGGCTCATGCCGCTGGTGCTGCTCGGCCATTACGCCCAACTCATGGCCGTGCCGCTGAAATTGTCTCCCGACTACGGCGCCCTCGTGCTTGGAGCGGTCGTCGATCGGCACGACCCATATCTCTACTTTGGCCTGCTCATCGCCGTTACCTGGGTGGTCACGTTGATCCTCGCCATCCGCCGCCACTGGGATGTCGTAACCTTCTGCCTGCTCGGCCTGGGACTGACCTATGGAATGGTCAGCAACTTCGGCATCATCATCGGCACCAACCTGGCCGAGCGGCTGATGTACCTGCCTTCGGCGTTCGCGCTGATTCTGGTTTCCCTGCTGCTCGCGCGCATCCGCGGGCGGGTGCTGCTGCCGATCTTCGCGATCATCCTGGCGCTGGCCAGCGCGCGCACGGCCACCTACGCCTGGCGCTGGAACGACCGCCTGCGGCTCTACTCCAGCAGCCTCGCCGAAAACCCGAAATCCATCCGCCTGCACATGCTCAAGGCCTACGAGCTGATGGAGCAGCGCCACTATGCCGAGTCGGAAGAAATTCTCGCCGAAGCCCGCCAGATGCTTCCCGAGTATTACAGCCTCTGGATGCAGTCCGCCCTGCTCGCCGAGCGGCAGCAGCACTGGGATCAGGCCAGCCACTATCTCGACGAAGCCATCAAGCGCATGATCAACCCCACCGTGGCCATCCTGCAGAAGGAAAACCTCTCCCAGCTCCGTGAAGCATCCACCAAGCCTGCGACGACAGAATCACATTGATCGATATGAGCCCTGCAACCGTCCCCCGCCCCGTCGTACGACTACTCCACCTGCAAACTGCTGCCGGGCTGGCGAGGCGGCATCGCGTGCCATCTGGAGCAATCGTGTCACCGCCGGCCCGTCCACCTCTTTGGCGGGCGCGCCTTGGTTGATAAGCCACCGCCGCAGCGCCTCTTGAGCGACCAGGTCCGGCAGGTCGTGCAACGTCCGTACCTCGAAGATGCCGTCCAAAGTCGGCGCCTGCTGCTTAACCCATTCCTGCACCCGCCCCGCCGCCTCTGCCAATTCCGACAGCGCCCCGGTCAACGCCGGCCTGTCCCGCAGAAAAATCCGCAGCCGATTCCGCAGATATTCCGGCGAGGCGTTGCTGGCATCCTCGCGCCACGGCTGCTGCTCTTCCTCGAGAAACCGCCGCAGCCGCTCCCGCCGCACCCCCAGCAGCGGCCGAAAGATCGCAAGTTTTCCCACCGTCGTCCGCGGCCGCATTCCCACCAATCCCGCCACACTAGAACCGCGTAACAGCCGCTGCAGCACCGTCTCGGCCTGGTCATCGGCATGATGGGCGAGAATCACCCCGGCCAGCTTCTGCTCGTACACCACCCGCTCAAACAGGCGCAGCCGTGCCTGCCGGTAGCGCGCTGACGGGTTGGCCAGCACCGGGCCCGTCTCAATCTCACTCAGCCGGGCCAGCGTCGCCGCCAGCCCGCGTGATTCCGCGAGCGTCTTTACAAACTCCGCATCCCCATCGCTCGCCTCCCCACGGGTCTGGTGATTCAGATGCACGACATGCAAATGCAGATCGCGCCGGCCCGACAACAGCAACAGCAGCGCCACGCTGTCCGCCCCCCCGCTGACGCCCACGGCGTAGCACCCGGCCGGCAAGCCCGCAATCGCCTCGCTGATTTCATTCGCGTTCGATGCCACAATCCGCTAACAATATCCCGCCTCGAACGTACAACAAGCAGGAGCCAAGCTGATGAAATCCCTGGGTGGAGCACGCGGCGGTCCCACGCAAGTTGTGGCATGGGCTACCAGCCCATGCGCACGAAGCGCAGCGCTCCCTCGTAGCACGGGTTTCCAACCCGTGCCAAGCTGCTCAACATCCTCCATTTGGCAACTTACTCTTGAAGCTGGCGGGATTCTTTGCGCTGCTCGGGAAAATCGGCATGCTCGGCATGGGTTGAAAACCCATGCTACAAATAAGAAAAGCAGCGCTGCGCTTCGGGCGCATGGGCTGGTAGCCCATGCCACTTGCAGCGCCTTACTCAAACTCCTCGTCCTGGCGCTCGTATCGTGCATTCCCGCCGGAGCTTTCGCCGCCCCCCCTACTCCCCCCGCCACGCAGCCCGCCACCGCGCCGGCCGATCCCACCCTCGATTGGCTGCTGAATCAGGCCACCACCGCCCCCTCGGCGCCGGCCCCCGCCACCGTTCCTTCCACCCAGGAGGAAACCCCCTTCGGCGAAAACAAGAACCCCGACATCCGCCGCGGCGCCATCACCCTCAGCGATGGCGAAAAAATCCCCGGCAAGCTGGCCACCACCGCCGAGCAGCCCATCCGACTCTGGGATGAGCAGAAAAAGGAATATCGCGACATCCCCTGGAAGGTCATCAAGTCGATGCAGGCCAAAGTGCTGTGGGAGCGCGAAGAGCCCGAGTGGCATTTCAAGGAGAGCGGCAGCGACATCAAGGAATTCAGCGGCAAGACCTACCCCAACCGCGAGATGCAATACACCATCGAGCTGCGCAACGGCCAATCCGTCACCGGCGGCGTGGCCGCGCCGATCTATCTGCAAACCCCCAAGGGAAACAAACTCTTCATCCTGCACAAGCGCGATAAAGGGGAGGTCGGCCAGACCCTCAAAGACCTGGTCTACGTCAAGCGGGTCGATTTGGAAGAGGACGAGGACGGGAAGAAGTAGGCAGAATTGTCATTGGTCATTGGTCATTGGTCATTTGTCATGCGAACAAATGACCAATGACCAATGACCAATGACAATTGACAAAGGCGCTCAATCCCGGCCGCCCAATTGTTTCTTGCAGTATTCGATGCGGAGGTCGAGAGAGGAATACCAGACGCTGGGGGGGAGTTTCTTGATGGCCTGATAGGCCTTGAGGGCTTCGTCGTAATCCTGCTTGGCCTCGGCGTCGAGCCCTTTGAACCAGAGCGCCCGCGCCTGCGCCGCCGGGGAGGGAGCGGGCGAGGGGGGCGAGGGATCGGCCGACGGCTTGGGTTCGGGCTTCGCTTCCGGCTTGGCCTGCGGCTTGGGTTCGGGTTTGGCTTGCGGTTGCGGCTCGGGCTTATTTTCCACCTTGGGCTGGACCACCGGCGGATCCGCCCGCTTTTCCGGCGGCTGCGGCGCTGCCGGCTCAGGCGGCACCACCGGCGCTGTCGTCGTCTGTCTGGGAGGATCAACCTTGGGAATCACCGGCGTTACAGGCACAATCGGCGCGGGCGCAATCGCTGGGAAGGGCACCGTCACCGGCGCCGGCCTCACCGCCGCGGGGATCTTTTTTTCCGGCGCCATCGCAGGCTTCATCATCGGAAGGGGCGGGTCATCGTAGATCTTCAGATAGCGCTCCGGCGCCGGCGATGAACGTCCCGCCCCCCCGGCACCCCCGGCCCCCCCGGCACCCTGGACTT
>DAIOHQ010000157.1:0-11617 GCA_036744635.1 Tepidisphaeraceae bacterium
GCCGGTTTGAAAGATGTGTGGAAGAGCGAGGCGTACTCGCAGACCTGTGTCTTACCGCGTCGCTACGCGGCACAGGTCTCGGAGTACCGCGACCTGTGGCACCCGGAAATTTCAACCTGACCCATTGCCGAATATCCGGAAAACTCGCATAAAGCGGCAAAATATGCTAGCATATGCCTGATGGCCGCCTCCGGGCGGGCGGCCTATCGGCTTGGGCGTATCGCGGGCGGCACATGATCAGCATCTCGTGCACCAATTGCAAAACCTTGCTCACCATCGACGACGCGTTCGCCGGGGGTGTTTGCCGCTGCCAGCATTGCGGTACGATTCAAACCGTTCCCGCCCGGGTTCGGGAAGGATCATCCTCTTCGGGGGCGGTGGCGCAGGCCGCGGCCACCATCGGAAAATCCAAGACCCTCTATCAGGCCCGCACGCGAAGCGGAGGCCCCGCCCCATCCGGCACCGGCCTGGACCAGCTTGCGGAAATTATCGCCTCCTCCGGCCTGTCTTCGGGCAATCTCACCGCCGCCAGGAAATCCGCCGTGCAATCATCGCCGCCCGCGCCAAAGGCGCAGGGCAATCGCGTGATCATCGCCGCGGCCGCCGTCATCATCCTGGCACTGGTGGTGGTCATCGTGCTGTTGATGCGGAACAAGGCGCCCGACACCAGCGCCAGCAATACCCCCGCGCCCACCGGCGGGCAGACGGTCGCTCCATCCAACGCAAACGTCCCCAACCCCGGAGTAAGCCGGGTCAATCCCAAGAACGGTCAGAACCCCACCCCCAATTCCCAGACGCCCGCAGTCGCCACGCCATCCAAGCCCTCGTTTGTCGGTCTGGATCTCTCCAGCGCCGCCAGCGTCGTCTACATTCTCGATCGGGGCACGGCCACCCGTGATTCCCTGGACGATCTGCGCGCCGCCACCATTCGCTCGATCCAGTCACTGGGCCCGGGCAGGAAATTTCAGGTGATGTTCTGGACCGACGGCGGCAGCCCGCCCACCTTTCCCGCGGCCCTGCAGGAGGCGACGCCGGAAAATATCGACGCAGTGCGGGCATCGCTCGGTGAAATTTTCGCCATCTCCACCCGCACCGATTTCAAGACGCCGTTCGAGAAGGCGCTGGCGGAGAATCCCAGCGTCATCATTCTCGCCACCGGCAAAGGCAGCCAGCTCGATGACAGCTTCGTCAAGACCGCGCTGGATCTGCGCAAAGCGAAGAACAGCTCGGCCAAAATATACACCTTCAGTATTGGCAGCCCCGGCGACGGCAAGCTGCTGCAAACCCTCGCCGAAAAGACCGGCGGGCAGTTCGTCGAGCTCTCCGCCGATGAGCTCAATGGCCTGACGCAGTAAACTACGCCTGCCGCGCGAATTGCGAGGGTTGTCCGAGGCGCTGCAGCACCTCCAGCAGCTTGCGGAATTCGATTGGCTTGGTGAGATGTTCCGAGAAGCCGGCATCGCGGCTGCGCTGGAGGTCCTCTTCCATCCCAAATCCACTGATGGCGATGCCGAAAATCGGCTGGCGGTCGCGCACGAAGCGCATGACGTCGTAGCCGCTGCCGTCGGGGAGCCCCAGATCGCTGATCATGACGTCGAACGTCTGCCGCTCGACCGCCTGCATGGCATCGCCAGCGCTGCCGGCAGTGGTGACGACGTGATTGGATAGCTCCAGCAGCTTCGCAAGCGAGCGCACGGTGTCGGCGTGGTCCTCGACAAGCAGGATGCGCAGCCGGTGATCGGCGGAAGGCGCAGGAGCGGCAGTCTGTGGAATCTCGGCGGCGGGAAGCGCAAATGCACGACGAAGCGCGAGCCATCTTTGCGCATCCGCCAGCCTTCATCATGGCAGACACCCTCGGCCCGGGCGATCTCCAGCTCGCGCAGCGGCTTGCCGGCGGCGATATCCTCCGCGGGATAAAATCGTGCGAAGTGCTGCCCGACGATTTCTTCGGCAGAATACCCCTTGAGGCGCTGGGCGCCGGCAGTTCCAGCTCAGCACGCGGCCATCGGGATCGAGCAGGAAAATCGCATATTCGGTCGCGCCATTCACCACCAGCCGGTAGCGCTCCTCGCTGTCGCGCACCGCATTGGACTTCTCTTCCAGAGAGGTCAGGGCGGCCCGGTAGCTGCGCGAGACCGAGACGATCCAGCGGCGGGCAAACACCCCGATCACCGTGCTGGCCAGCACCGCCGCGACGATGCTGAAGATGGTGACCTGAGTAAGGCCAGCGCGGACCGCCACCCACTCAACCCACTGCCGGTAGCCGGCGCCCTGCGCGCCCAAAGAATTGGCCTGGTCGCGAATGTCGGCCCACATGTCGGTCTTGACATCGCCGGGGTGGATCACGTTGGCGGTCACCCCGCTGCCGGAAATTTCCGCCGCAAGATGGCGGGTGAGCTGGTTCAAAGCCACCTTGCTGGTGGCGATCGGCTGGCAATCGGTCAGGTTGAAATTTCCGGGTGCCACAGGTCGCGGTACTCCGAGACCTGTGCCGCGTAGCGACGCAGTAAGACACAGGTCTGCGAGTACACCGACCTGTGGCACCCAAACTGACCCACTACCCATCGGCTGGGAAAAACCAGGCCAAGGTCCGACCATCAATCTTTGTCCGCATCGCCGCCGCCAGGATTCTTCGGCTGGTTCTTTTCCATGTCGCGCCAACGGTCCATCATCGCCTTCTGCGCCTCTTCGTTTTTCTTGACTTTCTCGTCGACCGCCTTCACCTGCTCGGGGCTCAACGCCGCCTTGGCTTTGACGACGTAGTCCTCGCTCTTGGGACCCTTGGCCAGAACCTGCTGATACTTTTCGGCGGCCGCCTTGATCTTTTCCTTGTCATTGGCCTTGTACGCCTCCATCTGTTCCTGGCCGGCCTGCTTCAGCTCGTCCTGGTGCTCCTGCATGAAGGCCTGCTGCGCCTTGGTCCACTCCTCGCGCACGTCGATCAGCTTCTGCTTGGCGGCCTTATCGAGCGTGAAGTCCGGGGTCATGTTCAACTGCACGGGATGTCGGTGTAGCGCTCGACTGTGGCGATTGTGGCAGGACCCCCACCCCAACCCTCCCCCGGAGTACCAGGAGAGGGGGTAAAAGGTGGGGCCGCCACACACAAGACCCCGGGATGCCGAGAGCCGCGGTTCTGGCAATAGCTGACGGGTTGTCCTACAATCGGACCCCGACGCGGCCACCGAAGTGACTGAATTTGAGGTCCAAGATCAATGTCCATCGCAACCCCCCCTACGCCCCCACAAGGATCGGACGTGAAGACCATGGCGTTCGGGCTGGCGCCCGGCGGCGTCGATGAAACCATCGACGTGCAGTCTGAAGAGATGCTGGTCAACATGGGCCCGCAGCATCCGTCCACCCATGGCGTGCTCCGCATCGTCCTCCGCACCGATGGCGAGATGGTTCTCGAAGCGGTGCCTCACCTGGGCTATCTGCACCGCTGCAAGGAAAAAATCGCCGAGAACCTCGCCTATTACCAGTACATCGGCTACACCGACCGCCTCGACTACCTGGCGGCGATGAACAACAACCACGCCTGGGCCATGGCGGTGGAAAAGCTGGCGAATATCGAGGTGCCGCTGCGGGCGGAATACATTCGTGTCTTGTCAGTAGAACTGAACCGCATCGCGTCGCACCTGGTCAGCTTCGGCACCTACGGGCTGGACATGGGCGCCTTCACGCCTTTCCTCTACGCCTTCCGCGAGCGCGAATACATCCTCGATCTCTTCGAGCAGCTTTGCGGCGCCCGCCTGACCCTCAGCTACATCAACGTCGGCGGCGTCACCTGGGACCTGCCGCCGCAATTTCTGGAAAAACTAACCGAGTTTCTCGACTACTTCGAGCCCAAGATCGACGAATACAACGACCTGCTCAGCTTCAACCACATCTTCATCAAGCGCACCGGCAACGTCGGCGTGGTCAACAAGGAGCAGGCGATCAGCTATGCCCTGTCCGGGCCGATGATCCGCGGCAGCGGCATTCCGCTCGATCTGCGCCGCGACCGGCCATATTCGATTTATGAGCGGCTGGAATTTGACGTGGTCGTCGGCAGCGGCATGAAGGGGACGGTGGGCGACTGCTGGGACCGATATTGGGTGAAGATGCAGGAGATGAAGCAGTGCATCCGCATCCTGCGCCAGTGCATTGCCCAGATGCCGCAGGGATCGTTCCGAGCCAAGCTGCCGCGCAACATGAAAGTGCCGCCGGGCGAGGTGTATGAGGAATACGAAAATCCGCGCGGGCACCTGGGCTTTTTCATCGAAAGCCAGGGCGGGCCGATCCCCTACCGCGTGAAAATTCGCGGGCCATCCTTCATCAACCTCGCCATCACCGGTGAATTGTGCCGCAACGTGCTGCTGGCCGACGTCCCGGCCATCGTCGGCTCCATCGACATCGTGATGGGTGAAGTGGACCGATAGGGCTTCGGGAAACATGAAGACATGAAACATGAAGAACCCATTCTTCATGTTTCATGTCTTCATGTTTCATTCACCAATGTCCCATGCCGCCATCCAATCTCTCTCGCCGGGCGATCATGTCATTATCGCCGGCTTCGGCGTGCCCGGGCGGGCGGTGGCGGAGGTTCTCCGCGAGCATGGAATGCGCTATTCCGTGATCGAGCTCAACTCGGAAATCAGCACCCGCTGCGCCCGGATTGGGCACAACATGGTGGCCGGAGACGTGCGCCAGGAAGCGACGCTGCTGGCGGCCGGGCTGCGCGAGACTTCGCTGGTGATTCTGGCGATTCCGAGCGACGCCATCGTGCTTGAGGCCGTGCTGGTGATCCGGCGGCTCCATCCCACCGTGCCGATCATCGCCCGCTGCAACTTCATTTCCGCCGGCATGCAGGCGACGCAGCACGGGGCGCAGGAAGTGGTGGTTGGCGAGGAAATCATGGCCCGCGAAATGTCGCGGCTGGTTGAATCCCGGTTTCTTCCGGTAAGACAACCCTGAAGCTGACACCGTCTCTGAAGGAGGACAGCGTGCGGACGATTGGCGCACTGGCGAGCCTCATCCTCATTCTCCTGGTTCTGCTGGATGGCTTTGAAACCATCGTACAGCCGCGCCGGGTGACCCGCCGCTACAGTTACGCCCGCTTCTTTTACGGCACCATCTGGGGCGCCTGGCGGGCGATGGCGCTGCGATTGCCATCGGGAAAGCGCCGCGAGGCATTCCTCAGCGCCTTCGGGCCGGCGTCGTTGCTGCTGTTGTTCGCGACCTGGTTCTTTGGGCTGATTTTCAGCTTCGCCGTGCTTCACTGGTCGCTGGCCACCGCGATGCACGCGCCCGAGCAGCGACCGACTTTTATCACGTACCTTTACCTGAGCGGGACTACTTTCTTTACCCTTGGGTACGGAGACGTGACTCCTGTCCGGACGCTCGGGCGCATTCTGGCGGTCGTCGAGGCGGGGCTTGGCTTCGGATTTCTGGCCGCGATGCTCAGTTACCTGCCGATGTTGTTTCAGGCGTTCTCCCGCCGCGAGACGAGCATCTCGCTGCTGGATGCGCGGGCTGGTTCACCCCCCAGCGCCGCCCAACTGTTGCTGCGGCTGGCGCGATCGAGCAACAGCGACCGGATCAACGCGTTTCTCGTGGAGTGGGAGCGCTGGGCGGCGGAATTGCTCGAGAGCCACCTGTCATTTCCGGTGCTGGGTTATTACCGATCCCAGCACGATAACCAGTCCTGGCTGGCGACGCTGACGATGATCCTCGATACCTGCACCTTGCTGCTGGTTGCGGTGAAAAACGCCGACATCTATCAGGCACAGCTCACGTTTGCGATGGCGCGCCACGCGGCGGTCGATCTCACCTTGGTGCTGCGCACCCCGGCCGGCGTCAACCCGGCCCAACGGCTTTCGCCCGAGCAATTGCAGCGCCTGCGCTCACTGCTCGGCGCGGCCGGCGTCGCCCTGCACGACAGGCCTGAGTTGGATGAAAGAATTCGCCAACTGGTGAATCTCTACGAACCGTTCATCCATTCGCTGGCGCTGCATTTTCTTTTTCCGGTGCCGCCGATTGTTCCACTGGAAGATGACGCCGCCGACAACTGGCAAAAGAGCGCCTGGATGCCGCGATCTCCGGGAATTGGAAGTCTGCCCCTTCCCAGCGGCGATGAGGGACATTTCGGCTGAGGGCAACCTGAACTGCTTGGTCGTAGCATCATCCAATCGGCTGCGCTAATTTCGCGGCGCATTGCATCGCCAGCGAGATGCCGCCCTTGAGATTCCGCACATCGGCAAAACCATTTTGGCGCAGGATGCGCTGGGCGACATAGCCGCGTTGGCCCACCTGGCAGAACACCACGATGGCCCGGGCCCGATCCAGTTCGCCGATGCGGCCGCGCAGCTCATCCAGCGGAATACTGATCGCGCCGGGAAGTGATCCGGCCGCGAATTCGCCGGCCGTGCGTACATCCACCAGCAGATCATCGCCCACCTCCGCAATCGCCACCGCGCTGCCCGCCTGGCTGCGCTGGTTCTGCGCAACCATCGCCGCCAGATGAACGGCATCCTTGGCCGAGCCAAACTGCGGCGCGTACGCCAGATCAAGCTGGGCGAGATCGTCGATGGTGCCATTGAAGTGCATGGCGGCCGCGATCACGTCGATGCGCTTATCCACGCCTTCATGCCCGACGATCTGCGCGCCAAGGATGCGCCCATCGCCGCGCCGATATAGCAGCTTGATGCGCATCGGCTGCGCGCCGGGGTAATAGCCGGCATGGTGGTTCGGCAGCACATAGGCGCTGTCGCAGTCGATTCCGGCCCGCCGGGCGGCTGCTTCATTCAGACCGCTCATGCCGACGGCCAGGCCGAACACCTGCACGATGGCCGTACCCAGCGGCTTGCCGCGGGCGGCGGAGGCGCCGGTGGCGGCGTGTTCGCCGGCCAGCCGGCCCTGGCGATTCGCCGGGCCGGCCAGGGGAATGCGCGCGGCGGCATTGGTCACTCCGTGCAGGACCTCGCTGGCATCGCCCACCGCATAAATATCGGCATCGCTGGTGCGCTGATACTCATCCACCGCAACCGCGCCGCTGTCGCCCAGCTTGATCCCCGCCTCGGCCGCCAGCGTGACGTTGGGGCGCACGCCGATCGACAGCAGCACCATCCCCGTTTCGATGCGCTGGCCATCTTCGGTCTCGACCGCGCTGACGCATTCCCCGGTGGCGTGCAGAGCCTTGAGCCCATTTCCCGTGATAACTTCAATGTGGTTGGCGCGCAGCTCTTCGGCGACCGGACTGGCCATCTCGGCATCGAGCGGCGGCAGCACCTGCGGCGCCTTTTCGATCACCGTCACCGCCAGGCCGCGCTGGCGCATCGCCTCGGCCATCTCCAGGCCGATGAATCCCGCGCCGATGATCGCAACCGACGTTGGCTTGCGTTCCACCAGCCAGCGCTGCACCTGCCGGGTGTCCTCCATCGACCGCAAAAAGAACACGTTGGGGGCATGCACGTGGTCGATCGGCGGAATGATCGGGCTGGCCCCGGTGGCGACGATCAGCTTGTCATAGCCGAGCCGATAAGAACGGCCGCCGGCATGGTCCAGCACCTCGAGTGATTTGCCAGCGCGATCGATCTGCGTCACCTCATGGCCGACGCGGGCATCGATGTTGAACCGCCGGCGCACATTGGCCGGCGTGGCAATCAGCAACTGCTCCTCGGAGGCGATGCGACCGGCCAGGTAATAGGGCAGCCCGCAGTTGGCGAAGGATATGTGGCCGCCGCGCTCGAGTACGATGATGGAGGCGTGTTCATTGAGCCTGCGGGCGCGGGTGGCCGCGCTCATGCCGCCGGCGACGCCGCCGATGATGACGATGCGTAACGATTTCATGTTTGACCTCGGTCGAAAGCGCTTCTCCTGGTGGAAAATTGTTCACTTCCGGCATGATGCATTCTGATTCCAAGGCATCCGCGCCAGCGCCATCCCCATAGCGCAGGTATCGGTCAGGCCGGCAAACACCAGCCCCGCGCCGACGAAGCCGCTGACGGCGAACAATCCGCGATGGACGAAGAACCCCAGCACGATCCCCGCCAGCACCAGCGTTCCGGCCGCGATGCGCACCTGGCGCTCCAGCGCGATCACGCCCGCGCCCCCCCCGCCGCCGCGCACCACCGGCAACCCGGCCGCCAGCCAGGCGTCCGTGCCACCTTCAACGCAAATCACGTTGTCGATCCCCGCCGCCGAAAACTTTTCCCGAGCCATCCGTGCCCGCGTGCCCGACTTGCAGAGGAGGTAAATCGGCTCCTGCGGCGAGGCGAGCTGCCGGAGAACATCCGCCGGCGCCAGCCGCTCCAGCGGGAAGAGCAGGGCCCCCTCGGCGTGAACCTGGGCGTATTCCGCCGACGTGCGCACGTCGATGAGCTGGCAGGGGTGTCCGGATGCGCGCAAGGCGGCAAGCTCACCGGGAGCGATCGACTGGTCCTGGTCGGCAAAGGTGGTAGCATTCATGACAGACTCCGGTTGGCAGTTGACGAATGAATAATACTATATTACTATCTCGTGATATGGCAGTCAAGCATAAAAATAAATCCGCCTCGGTCAAGCTCGCGGCCGCCCAACTCCAGGCGGTGGCCGACCTTTTCGGCGTCCTGTCGGAGCCTTCCCGCCTGCGCATCCTACAACTCCTGGAAGAAGGCCCGGCCTCGGTGGGGGAAATCGTGGAGAAATTGCAGATGAAGCAGGCGAACGTCTCCAAACAGCTCGGCATGCTGCACGCCGCCGACGTGCTCGGACGCGGAAAAGAAGGCAACCAGGTGCGCTACTTCATCCGCATGCCGCTGGTCTTCGATCTCTGCGCTTTGGTCTGCGACCGCCTCCGCGCTGAGGCCGAAGCCCGCGCCCACGCCCTGGCCGGAGAATGAAATGACGCCGCAATTGCGGCAAAACCACCCCATTGAGCGCGCTGGGGCTCGAACCCAGGACCTACGGATTAAAAGTCCGTTGCTCTACCAACTGAGCTACGCGCTCTTCTCTTCGCAGCAGGCGGAGAGCGCGAGACTATAGGAGATTTGGCCATGCGGCTCAACTGCTCGAAAGCGGCAAATTGGCCGCCAGGCCTGCCGAATCCGCAATTGCCGCTGGATTTGTCTTGTATTGGCGCAGCGGCGGGTTCATAATTCCGGCCATTGCACCGCATGGCCGCCTTCGCGCGACACGCGAACATCCCGACTGTGAATTGGAGGCATTGTGAGCAAAATTTTGTCTGCTACCATCTTCGCCGCCGGCGCATTCGGCTTCACCCTCGCCGCGCCCGCAGCACAGATCGGCGCGAATTTTGCCGGCGCTTCCTTCGAGGATGTGATCACCCTCCCACCGGACACCATGGGCGCGGTCGGCCCCGACCACTTCGTGCAATTCATCAACGGCGGTTTTATCCCCTTCAACAAAGACGGCTCTCTCACCGGCGCAGAGGTCGACGACGAGACCTTCTGGGCGAATGCGGGCTTCGATCCCGGCAGCGGCAATCTCTCGGATCCGCGCATCCTTTACGATCCTGGCAGCACCCGCTGGTTTGCAATCCAGGTGACCACGGAAAATACTGACAATCGCGTGATGCTCGCGCGGTCCGACACATCCGATCCCACTGGAACCTGGAAAGAGGTCAACTTCATCGGTAATTCCGGGGGCACCGCGCGCTTCGCCGATTTTCCCACCCTGGGCGTTGACGCCAACGGCGTTTATATCGCCGCCAACATGTTCGACAGCGTAGCCGGCAATAATTTCAAGAGTGCGTCGATCTTCTCGATTCCCAAGGCGGACCTCGTGCAGGCCAACCCGTCCTTGTCAGGCATGAAGCGATTCGAGGGGCTTTCAGCCTCAGTCTCCACCACTGACGTGCAGACTCTCCAGCCGGTGGTCAATTTTTCCGCCAATCCCGCCCACGCCTCCGTGCTCCTCGTCGGCCCTCCTACCGCACCGAATAATTATGCTACGCTGAGCAAATTGACGTTGACCGCCACCAGCGGCACCAACCCCACGCTCTCCGGTCCGACCAGCATCGCCGTCACCGCATTCAACGATCCCAGCCTGGCCCGCCAACCCGATGGCACCCAGACGATCGCCAGCAATGACGCGAGATTCTCCTCTTACGTTTCCCAGGTCGGCGACACCATCTGGGCAGTCCATAACGTGAACGTCAACGGTCACCCCGCCCTGCGCTGGTACAAGATCGACGACACCACCAATATCATCCTGCAGAGCGGGACCGTCAGCGATCCGGCCGGGCATTTCGACTATTTCTTTCCCTCGATCACGGCCAACGCCAACGGCGACGTCGTGATCGCTTTCAACCGCTCCGGCGACAGCACCACCGGCGACGAAGGCAGGATCAGCGCCTATGCCCTGATCGGCACCACCTCCGGCGTCACCACGGCCTTCAATGAACTTCTCTTGCTCAAGCAGGGCGAAGTCAGCGACTATCACCTCGAACAAGATCTCGCCGACAACGGCTTTGTTGTGGGCTTTGACGGCACCGAGCGCTGGGGCGACTACAGCACCATCACCGTTGACCCGAGCAACCCCAACGGCTTCTGGACCGTGCAGGAGATTCCGATTCCCGGCGGAGAAATCGCGGGCCTTGTCGGCGCCAATACTGAATGGTCCACGCAAATCACGGAAATCCTCGTCCCCGAACCGGCCAGCGTCAGCGTGCTGCTGATCTGCGGTGCTCTGGCGACGCGCCGCTGCCGCCGCACCTAGCCATTCGCCTCGTTCGGTAGACGCGCATGGCTGAAAACGCCCCTATAATTCCCCAATGCCCCTCGTTCACGACCGCTGTATCTGTGTCCGCAAATTCGAATACAGCGAGACCTCGCAGATTCTCACCCTCTTCTCCCGCGATCACGGCCTGCTGCGCCTGATCGCCAAGGGCGCCCATCGCCGCACCAAGGCCGGCTCCAGCAAGTTCGACGGCGGGCTGGATCTGCTCGATGTCGGCGCCGCCGTCTTCACCCACGATCCCGCCAAAGAGCTCGGCGCCCTCACCGAATGGAAGCTGCAGGAAGGACATCTGGAACTGCGAAACTCATTGCGCGGCATCTATCTCGCCCAATATGCCGCCGAACTGGTCGGCCTGCTGATCGAAGAGCACGACCCGCACCCCGAACTCTTCGACCGCTTCGAGGCCAGCCTGCCGGAATTCGCCCAAACGCGCGTCGAGGAGGCGTTCCTCGCCTTCGAGCTCGACTTGCTCCGCGAAACCGGATACCTGGCGATGCTGTCGCAATGCGCATCCTGCGGCCAGGAAATCTCCGAGCGCGAGGGATGCTGTTTCTCGCCGGCGCGCGGCGGGATCGTCTGCCGCAATTGCCAGGGCTCCACCCCCGACCGCATCGAATTTGATCTTCGCCTGCTGCGCCTGATCCAGGGCCTGCTGCGCCTGCCGCGCAGCAACGGCGTCCCCCAGCGCCTGCCGCGCCTCACCCGCCACCAGACCGACCCGCTCAACCGCCTCTTCGCCGAGCAGATCGAGCACACCCTCGGCCGCCGCCTCCGCATGCCCCGCTGGGTGATCGCGGCCAGAGACTGACGCAAGCACTATCGTCAAACGCGATTGGCAGCCGGATTGGTGGTGCGGACATTCTTGTCTGCAATGGCTGGATGAGCGGCAGGTGTACTCACC
>DAIOHQ010000158.1:0-11583 GCA_036744635.1 Tepidisphaeraceae bacterium
CCTTGGCGCTATCGCCAGGGGCGTTTTGACACGCGAACTGCGGAAGTCGGGCTAAAGGACCCTACACTATTCTCACAGGCCTAGTTTCCCGGCAACCCGCAGCGCCTCACCCAGCCAGTCCTGCGCCTGATCTTTTGGCGGCGTCCAGTTCCGTGCCCAGCCGAGCCACTGGACCGCCAGATGCAGGCGGCAATAGTCCAAGTCTTCGAGCAACTTTTCGAAGCTTGTGGTCAGATTGCCTTCGGCGGCCAGTGCATCGTAATACGCCCGCACCAGAGCAAGCCGCTGGCCTTCACTCCAGGAACCGGCCGTCAGCGCCGCCAGATCGAGCAGGCCGGTGCCGATGGCGGCCAGTTCCCAATCCACCGGGCAGATGCGCCGGGGGGATGTGCCGTTTTCGCTCACCAGGATGTTGGAGGCATAAAACTCGCCGTGAATGAAGGTGACCGCCAGAGCCGAGAGCCGCTGCACGACGGATTCGTAGCGGTCGGCGAGGCGCTGAAATTGGCGACGACGAGAAACCTTTCCCCGCGCCGCGGCGGCCGTGATGTTGGCCAGGGCGCGATCCATCCAGAAGCGGTAGAGGGTTTCATCGCAGACCAGCAGCGGTGC
The DNA here is from genome assembly GCA_036744635.1 of Tepidisphaeraceae bacterium. Lineage (GTDB taxonomy): Bacteria > Planctomycetota > Phycisphaerae > Tepidisphaerales > Tepidisphaeraceae > DAIOHQ01. The sequence goes on from DAIOHQ010000158.1 coordinate 613, forward strand.
GAGCTCGGGAAAGGGGTCAGGAACCTTTTGTGCAAAGCACCCTGCGGGCCGTTCCGGCAAAAGGTTCCTGACCCCTTTCCATTCACCCCTTTCCATTCACGAGGATGGCTATGAGGAAGCAGATGCTGACGTTGATGCTTTGTGGAATGCTGGCACCGGCCGCCTGGGGGCAAACCGCCGGCGACGCCGGCAGCGGGTTCGCCCATCGGCCGTTCGGGGCGCAGCCGGCCACCAAGCCGGCGGCGGATGCCGCGGCGACTACCCAACCGATGCCGATTGCCGAACCCGCGGCCACACAGCCAAAGGCCGCGGCCACCACGCAACCTAACGCTCCCGCGGAAAAGGACCTACTCGGCATCGCATTCGAAAGCACCGCCCACGGCATCACCTTCCGTCCCCCGGCCGGGTCCACGTCCATCCGCAGGGCCAGCGGCGATGAGATCGCCCAGTTCGTCGATGAGAAGCGCGGCTGGGTGCTGAAGGTCGGCAAGAGCGTGCTCAGTCAGCCGGTTGCCCTCTCCATCTGGAAAGATCAGTTCGGAAAGGATCAGAACGGCGTGCTCGAGCTCGAGCTCGACAGCGTCACCAAGAGCACCCCCGGCGCAGAGGTCCTCCGCAGTGAAGTCGTGGAGATGGACATTGGCAAGGTCGGGATGATCGCCCTGCGCTACACCGGCGGCGGCCAGCGCCACCTCACCCAGATCGCCATCATCCAGGCCGACAAGGTCGAGTTGCCGCCCGAGCCGGGGAAGCCCAAGCGGGAAGTCGGCGGCAGGTTGTATTACATCTTCAACCTCACCACGCCCGGCATGCGCAAGTTTGATGACAAGGGTGAGCCTATCGCCGCCGATGTGGAAGATCCGACCGAGCGCACCGCGGTTGAGACGCTTACCCAGCTCATCGACTCGGTGAAGATCCTGAACATGGACAAGATTCGGGATGACCAGAACAATCGCCTTTTTGCCACGCGAGCGTTGCTCACCCAGTGGACCAACAAGGAAACCGTGCGTAAGGCCATGATCCCCGAGCAGTGGCTGCGCCTGCTGCGCGACGGCAAAGACATCGGCTACAGCTACGTGGTCGAGCGCGAGCCGCAGAAGGATGACAAGGTTCCGCCGGATGGCGTGCTGGTGGGGGTGCGTTCCCGCACTATTCCCGACACCGGCGTGCAGGTGGATGCCGAATCCTGGATGTACTGCCGTTTCGACTTTCGCCACGAGTCCTGGTCCAACGTCGCCATCGTGCAGGACCCGCGCGGCGAGGGCGGCGCGGGGGGAGCGCGCAGCAAGGATCGCAACAACTACATGAGCGAGTTCGGCACCAGCGACCAGCGGCTGCGGTCGCACGATTTGTCGGTCACCTACACGGTGAAGGCCGGCAACCCGCCGGTGATCAACCGCCCGCTGCCCCCGTGGTATCTGCCGGCCGCGTATAACCACCTGCTCCCGCGCCTGCTGCCGCTGGATCGGCCGAAGAATTACCTCTTCGCCAGCTACATCGGCGAGCAGCGCGAAGTCGTCGCCCGTTATGTCGAGGTGCTGCCGGAGCAGGATGTCACCTTCAACGGCGACCATTTCCGGGCTGTCCCGATCAAGGATCGGCTGACCATGGAAGGCGCTGTCACCACCCATTACATGACCATCGACGGCAAATACCTGGGAAGCGAAAGCGTCACCCGCGAGGAAGGCAAAAGCGGCGAGGTCAAGACAACCCGCGTCACCGTCCTGCCTTGCAGCCGGCAGACGCTCGACCGCCTGTGGGACAAGCCAAACCTGACCGAGCCGACGCCGCGCGAGCATCCGGCCGAGAAAAACCGCGACGAGAAGCCCGATGAGAAGGACCCCGAATTCGTGTTCCCCGACCGCACAACCGGCCGATAATGATCGATGAGGCTCGGGCGGAGGCGCGGGAGGCGCGGGATGCGCTTCCCGCCCGCAACGGCTTGGCGGTGGATCATTCATGCTGCGCGGTTTTTCTAAAATTATCATCCTCGGCGTGCTGGTGCTTTCCGGCGTGGCGGGAATCTACAGATACCGGGACTTCTTTTCCGAATCCGAGCGCAAATACCGCCAGGTGGAGCAGGAGAAGAAGGAACTGCAGCAGATCGTGCAGCGCTTCAGTGACGAAAAACGCGCCGCCGACGTGATCGTCACCGAGCAAAAATCCGTCAACGACGTCCTCCACACCACGCTTCTGTTCGTCGAATACGCCCGCGACGGCTCGACGCTGCCTCCCAAGGAATTCAGCTTTGAAGGCAATCAGGCCCACATCGATGCGATGGTGATCAAGTTCCAGCAAGCATTCATAAAAGACGATGACCAACTCCGCGGTCACAGCATCGTGCTGTTCACCCGCATTTTTGGCGACAAGCAAACCCCCGAGCAGGCCCAGGTCATCGACGAGCCGGGAAAGGTTCCGGAGATTTATCGTGGGGCCGACCCGCGTGTCAGTACCTTTGAGCTGGAGCTCTGGAAAGATTTCTGGAAGCTGGAAAGCGATCCCAAGTATCGTGCTGAAAAGGGCGTGCGCGTCGCCAATCCCGAAAGCTTGTGGGGGCCGTGGGAAGTGGGCAAAATCTATCGCATCACGCTGGAGGCCACCGGCGGCTTGAACCGCAGCAGCGAGCCGATACCGGACATTTACCGGGAGGCGATCAAGAAACGGGATGTTCGCTAGGTGCCAACCGCCCGGCGATGCGTTATAGTAATTCACTGAGAGCACTTTCTTTCCCTTCATGGCCATGGCCGTGGATGGACAAAACCAATCGTGTCTTCGGTGGCTGAATGTCTATGGCAACGCAAGAAGAAACTTCTCCGTCCGCCGCGACCTGTGAGCTATTCATGATGCGCTTCGAGCGAGGCCAGCCGGCGCCGGCCGACAATGAAGCCATTTCCCAAACTCTGCACGATGGCTCCAGCTCCTGCACCGGCCTGTCCGACTGGACGGTCGAAACCGCCGACGGCGGCGAGGCCGAAGTCGGCCGCGGATATGACACCGCCCGCCGCTTCAACTATTACACCTTCAACCTCAAGCGCAGCACCAAGGAAATGATGGGGCTGCTCTATGCCGTCGCGCAGGCCGGCGATCTGGTGATGGTGCGGATGGACAACGCCTCGACGATCTGCGTCTCGGCCGAACAGGAGCGCAACCTTCCGCCGGTGATGGAGAACGAGCCCGCCCCCGTCGTCTGCCAAAGCGCCGGCGAACTGGCCCTTCTGCTGGAACGCGGCCTGGACGACTGGATGAAATGGATCGACGAGGTTGTGCGAAAGTAGCGGCTTGGGGGTCGCATCTCGCGGAGCATGTCGTCGATGGTTGCCGGCGACGCGGTGGGGCGCATTCCTTTTTTGGTGGTGCGGACATTCTTGTCTGCAATGGCTGGATCAATGGCAGGTGTACTCACCTATCTGAATCCAGCCATAAGTTTGCAGCAGAAGATGTGGCCGGACTCGGGCGGATGAGTACATCCACCACTCCTCCGGCCACGGCAGACAGGAATGTCCGCCCCACCAGTAGAACTCCGGCGCCCACATGCACGCCGCTCGCAAGCGAGCGGGTTAAAGGGTCAGTTGACCGCTTTGCCGGGCGGGCAATTCTCGCTATTCTACCTGCCTAACGAGGAATAATGGCCCCATCGGGGCGATTTGGAGATGTTCATGATTGGCAGCAAGCAGTCGGCCGTGCAGAGCAGCGAAGCGGATTTCCTGGCGGCGCAGGTCGAGAAAATCCCCGTCACCGTCTATAGCTCCAATCTCGCGGCCAGCGCTGCCGTCGCGGCCGAGATCGCGGAGCTGATCCGCTTCAAAGCCGCCGCCGGCCAAACCTGCGTCCTCGGCCTGGCCACGGGCTCGACCCCCACCAGCGTCTACGACGAGCTTATCCGCCTGCACAAGGAAGAGGGCTTGACGTTCAAGAACGTCATCACCTTCAACCTCGACGAGTATTATCCGATGCAGCCCGATGAGCTGCAGAGCTACGTCCGCTTCATGAACGAGCATCTGTTCGATCACATCGATTTGCCGCGGGAAAATATTCACATCCCCGACGGCACGCTTCCGCGCGAGAAGGTAATCACCTTCTGCCAGGAATACGAGCGCAAGATCAAGCAGGCCGGCGGCATCGACTTTCAGGTGCTGGGCATCGGTCGCACCGGCCACGTCGGGTTTAACGAGCCGGGCTCGCCGCGCGACAGCCGCACGCGCCTCATTACTCTCGACCGCGTCACCCGCATGGACGCGGCGGCCGATTTTTTTGGCGAGTGGAACGTGCCGCGCAAGGCGATCACCATGGGCGTCGAGACCATTCTGTCGGCCAAGAAAGTCGTGCTGATGGCCTGGGGCGAACACAAGGCGCCCACGATCCGCCGCGCTGTCGAAGGGGAAGTCTCCGCGTCGGTGGCCGCCAGCTTTTTGCAGGAGCATCCCAACGCCCGCATCGTGCTTGATACCGCCGCCGCCGGCGAACTGACCCGCTTCAAGACGCCCTGGGTGCTGGGGCCGCTGGAAGTATTCGGGCTCAAGTGGGATGAGCGCATGACCCGCATCGCGGCCACTTCGCTGGCGTTTGGGCTCAAGAAGCCGCTGCTCAAGCTCACCGATGAAGATTACAACGAGCATGGCCTGCAGGAGCTTCTGAGCGCCCGCGGCGCCGCTTACGACATCAACATCGAAGTCTTCAAGACCCTGCAGGCCACCATCACCGGCTGGCCGGGCGGCAAACGCGGGCGCAAGGCGGAAAACGGCGACGTCGACATCTTCCCCAAGCGCGTGGTCATCTTCTCGCCGCACCCCGATGACGATGTCATCTCAATGGGCGGCACGTTCATCCGCCTCTGCCAGCACGGGCATGACGTGCACGTGGCCTATCAGACTTCCGGCAACATCGCGGTCTGGGATGATACCGCCCTGCGCCACGCCGATTTCGTGGCGGAATACGCCAGGGTTTTCGGCCTCAGCACCGATGGCCGGGCCGAGTCGATCGAGCAGCACGTTGAGACCTTCATGAAACGCAAGAAGCCCGGCGAGGTGGACAGTGTCGAGCTGCAGCAGATCAAGGCGCTGATCCGCCGCACCGAGGCCCGCGCCGCCGCCCGCTATTCGGGCGTGAAGCCGGAGAAGATTCATTTTCTGGACATGCCCTTCTACGAGACCGGCCGGGTGCGCAAAAAGCCCCTCAGTGACCAGGACATCAAGTTGGTGATCGACGTGCTCGAAGAGGTCAAGCCGCATCAGGTGTACGCCGCCGGAGACCTCTCCGATCCGCACGGCACGCACCGCGTCTGCCTCGCCGCCGTCATCACCGCCCTGCAGCGCCTCAAAGACCGGCCATGGATGAAGGATTGCGAGGTCTGGCTCTATCGCGGCGCGTGGCAGGAGTGGGGTGTGGATGAGATTCAGATGGCCGTCCCGCTCAGCCCCGATGAGCTGATGCGCAAGCGCATCGCGGTCTTCAAGCACGAGTCGCAGAAGGACAAGGCGGTCTTCCCCGGCCCCGACCCGCGCGAATTCTGGCAGCGTGCCGAGGATCGCAACCGCAGGACCGCCAAGCTGTATGATGAGCTGGGCCTGGCCGAATATGAGGCGATCGAGGGGTTCGTGCGCTCCCGGGAAATCCATGGCGAAGATTATTCGCCGGTGGGGCAGATTCCGTGATCGGCGTTGCAATGCAGCGCGTTATATCCCATCCATCCTGATGTGGTGGGGCGGACATTCTTGTCTGCCGTTTGACAGGCATTCTTGCCTGTCGTCTGGTGGAACTTCTCACGCCTCCGGCGTGCGCGGGCGGGTCGGCTCGATTTCCACGTGTACATCCTTGTCGGGAGTGGCGGTGTCCACGGTGGCGGCGCGCTGGTGCAGCACTTGATCCAGCCGCTTCCACACAAACAGCAGCCCCAGCACGTTTTCCCATTTCTTGATGACTTTGCCGCTGGAATCGACCGCTTCCAGATCGCCGGCGCCAAAGCCGGAGATGGTCTCCAAGAGGTCGCGATAGCGGGCCACGAAGTGCAGGCCGGAGCGGTCGGTCAATTCCCATCCTTCGCCCAGGAACCGCTCTTCAATGCCGTTGGGCGTGAAGCTTTTGCGGCCGTAGCTGTAGGAATGGAACAGCGAACCAAGCCAGGGAAACAGCAGCAGCCAACTGAGGACGGTTACAAAGCCGGGATCAAGCTCCGGGGACTGGTTGTGAAAATAGGCGAGCACTTTCGAGAGGATATCGATGTGCTTGAGGTGGAGGTATTTCAAGATCAGGATGACGAACGCCAGAATGCCGGTCCAAAGCAGCAGCCGCAGCGTGCTGACGTCCACCAGCAGCGTGAGGAACGTATAGAACATCACCCACAGATACAACCAGCCCAGGAAATGGAGCAGACTAAGATGTTCTGAATTGTGCTTCGCGATCGGCGCACAGAGAAAGCCGACGAGAATGAGCGTCCACAGATAAAACGCCCGGTGTACGGAATAGACGACGACTTCATCCGCTTGCGTGCCGCGCTTGGGACCGATCGCATGCAACAGGCCAAAGCCGCTCAGCATCCAGCCGATGAACGAGAAGATGCGTTTGATGCGATGCCCGACAGTCGCCGGCGGCTCATCGCGATGCCCCGGCGCGGGCGCTGCGGTGGTCGATGAGCTGTTGTCCTGGACTGCCGGAGTGATGATGGTATCCGCCATGGCTGTTCCTCAAGCTTGTGTTGAGATTTTTCCCGACGCCAAGAATGACGCGCCCGAGCGATGGAGTAAAGAGCAGGGCGCAGCGCTTCCAAAAATGGACATGCTTTCTAATCGGCGCGCTGGTACGGATTAGTCGTTCACATTCGCCACCGAAGTTTCCGGCGGCAGCAGCACTTCAGCGCGATCGTCCTTGTGCGCGCTCCTCCAACCCAGGCTCAGCAGAGAATCGCGAAAGCGGCTCTTCCCCACCGGAACGATGGCGGCGTCGGCCTGCACCTGCTGCAGAAATCCGCGCGTTTCCTTTGACTCGCCCAGATACGTCTTGCGCCAGAACTCCGTCGGATAGAGCTGGGTGCGCCCGTCCAGCAGCACCTGAAAATGATCCCCCAGCCGCCACGAAAGATACCCGCCCCAGGTGAACTCATTGATCAGATGACCCGTGGACGGCTTGACATTGTTGGCGACAAAGTCGGCCGCCTCGCACGGATAACCGGGGGTTGTCGGCCCATGCCGATTCACCCAGACGCTCAGCGGTTGTTTTGCGTCGGGAAACGCCTGAACCAGCCGCAGCCCGCCCAACAGCAGCACCGCCGCCAGCGCGCCCTGCACAGCTCGACGGGAGAAAATCCGGTCCGACATCGCCGGCATCGTTCGCGCCAATACAGGAACCGCGATCAGCGCAAACAGCGGCGCCAGCCGGCCCAACTGCATCAGCAGTACAAAGGAAAGTCCCAGCCACAGCCACTCACCCGCGCGCAAGCGGAATCGGTTGCGCAGCGCGCACAACAGGATGATGGCGACAAGCAGCGCCGATATTTTCCCCATCGCCCCGGCGTAAAACGGCCGCATCTCCGCGATCACCGGCCCGGCCACCATCGCATCCGCGAAGCTATAATGAACGATCGTTCGCAACACCCCGCCAAGCATCGGCGTCATCAGGCAGGCAAGGACGCACGCGGCCAGCAAGATTCCGTAGCGACGAACCCGCCGCGTCGCCTCGGCAAAACGCTCCGCCAGTTCCTCGGCGACTTCCAGCGGACGGAAATCACAGACATGACTTACGCGATGGCGCTCCCAGATTGCTCCGATCCATAACGCCACGATCCAGATCGGAACGACGAACGCGAACAGATGCACATTCACCAGGATCACGGTAATAAGCGGCACACACCAGGCCGCCATGGTGCGCTCTCCCCGATTCCGGTCGCGCAGCAGCAGCCACGCATTCAGCGCCAGCAGAAAGATCGCGAGTGAGGCCGGCCGAAAGCTGAGATAAGCCAATGACAAGATTGCGCCCACCACCGTGGCCGCCGTCACCGCAAAGAATCGGCCGCGCCTTTCGACCCCATTCATCTCCGGCCGGGCGCTGTCGAATGCCCCGATTCCACTGCCGCACAGTTCCAGCGCCGCCAGCGCCATCAGCGTGATGATCCCCGCCACCAGCATCGCCTGCGCCGCCACTGCCGCGCGATATCCGCCGGCATCCCACAGCGCCTTCATCCCGATTTCCGCCAGCCAGGAATAAGGCGTCCACGGCTCGCGCAGGGACTCAAACGAAAGCGTGTCCACCAGCGGCCCGACGCCGTGCCGCGCCAGTTGCTCGCCCACCCGCAGGTGCCAGAAGCAATCGGGATCGAGCGTGTCGAAAAGAATCGCCTTGGCGGAGCAGGTTAGTGCCAGCAGGGCGATCAGGAGACCGAACCCCATTTTGGCGCGCAAGCGCGCATCGGTGAATATCGCGGACATGGGACTATTTTCGGCTTTCCGTAGCCGCCATCTGGAACCTGCCGCGATGAACTGCTGCCCGGCCCCCCCTGCGCGGCCCCATTCACCCGGCACCATCCTTAATGCCGGCAGGATAAGCGACTGTTTCAAAAATCCCTTTTGGTGGGGCAGACATTCTTGTCTGCCACGGGACAATGTACACATTGCCCCGTATCCGCCAGTTTTTGAAACGGCCTCGAAATCCTCTGACAGTAGTATGCCGCGCGGCATCCGCAGGTTCAATCGTTTCGTGCAAACTTCCCCAGGCCATATAATTCGGCCATGGTAGATGCCTCAATCAATCCAGTCCTCGACCTTCATCGCCAGGCGGAAGGGGAGTTGCAGCCCTACGGCGACATTGAGATCGTCTCCACCTTCGGCGAGCCCCAGGCGGAATATGCCGCCATCCGCAAAGGTTGCGGCATGATGGATTGGCCGCAGCGCGGAATACTGGAACTGGCCGGCAAGGACCGCCTGAGCTTTCTGAATAATCTCCTGACCAATCAGACCTGGAACAAGGAGACGAAAACCGGCCTGTCGGCGGGAGAAGGAGTCTATGCATTTTTCCTCAATACCAAAGGTCGGATCATCGCTGACTTGAACGTGCTGGAACGAGGCGATCGCACCTGGCTGGAGATGGATGCCCGTCTGGTCGAAATCGTCCGGGCCGCCTTTGACAAATACCTCTTCGTCGAACAGGTAAAGATGACAGCGCGGGTGGGGGAGTTGCACGAAATCGCTCTATTTGGACCCGGCGCGGCGGATATTCTGAAGCAGGCGGCCGGGGTGGACGTCTCGGGACTTGGTCCCCTGGCGTCCCTTCCCGCCAAGCTGCAGGGGACGGATGCAACCATCTGGCGCGATGACGTCACCGGCGTCGAAGGCGGCTATATCCTCATCGTGCCGACGGATGTTGCGCGGGCACTCTGGATGCATCTGCTCCGCGACTACGGCGCTGCCGACCAACTCGGCAAGCGCCGCCTGCGCCCGGTCGGCTGGGCGGCCTTCAACGCCACCCGCATCGAAGCCGGACGGGCACTGTACGGGATCGACTTTGACGAATCGACTCTCCCCGCCGAGTCGGGGGAAATGGACCGCGCTGTCAACCTGACCAAAGGCTGCTATCTCGGCCAGGAAATCGTCGCCCGCATGCACGCCCGCGGCCAGGTCGCCAAACAGTTGGTCGGTTTCAAAATGCTGGATGATTCGCTGCCGCTGGCCGGAGCCAAGATTTTCGACGACCAGGGCAACGAAGTCGGCGGCGTCACCAGCAGCACGCCCTCACCGATGCTCTCCAACGTCGGCATCGGCTTGGGGTACGTCAAGCGCCCCTTCGTCAGCCCGGGAACCATCGTCCGCATCCCCGCCGAAGGACAACTCCGCCAGGCGCTGGTGCGCGAAAAGAGTGGTATCCTCGCCGGCTGACGCTCGAAATATTTGTCTCCCGGAAGGATGGAACGTGGCCCAAGTGGAATCGCCGTATCGCGTGGACGCGGAAAAAGAGCTGGATCTGGCCCGCTGGAAGACCGATGACACCGGGCCATTCAAAGACAAGGAAGAGGCCCTCAAGCCGACGCAGCGGAACCTGAAGAAGCTCGACAAGCTCCAGGGCGTCCTCTACGCCGAGGCCCGCCACGCGGTATTGATCGTCTTTCAGGCCATGGATGCCGGCGGCAAAGATGGCGCCACCGACCACGTCTTCAGCGGCATCAATCCGCAGGGATGCTCGGTGACCAGTTTCAAAGCCCCCACCGGCGCCGAGCAGGCCCACGATTTTCTCTGGCGCATCCACGCCCACATCCCGCCCAAGGGAATGATCGGAATCTTCAACCGCTCGCACTACGAGGATGTGCTGGTGGTGCGGGTGAAGGAACTCCTTCCCAAGAGCGTCTGGTCCAAGCGCTATGAGCAAATCCGCTATTTCGAAGAGATGCTGGCCGACGAGGGGACTGTCATTCTGAAATTCTTTCTGCACATCTCCAAAGACGAGCAAAAGCGCCGCATGGAAGCCCGCCTGTCCGATCCGGAGCGAAACTGGAAGTTCAATCCCGGCGACCTGGATGACCGCGCCCTGTGGGATGACTATCAGAAGGCCTACGAGGAAGCCCTGCAGCGCACCAGCGCCAAGCGCGCCCCCTGGTTCATCGTCCCGGCCGACCACAAGTGGTATCGAAACTGGGTGATCTCCGACACCGTCGTGCGCACCCTGGAGAAACTCAACATGCACTATCCACCCCCCATGCCGGGACTGGACAAGATTCGAGTGAAGTAGCATTGGGCTACCAGCCCATGCATCCGAAGCGGGGCGCTCTGCTCCCCCGTAGCATGGGTTTCCAACCCATGCCGAGCAGTTTCAGCATTCCAGACCAGCGCAAGAAAATCGCGCCAATTGCCCAACTTGAATTGCCGTAAGGAGAATACCGATCCGCCTTCCACAGTTGGAAAACTATGCTGCCAAGAGCGCTTTCCTTCTTGCGCCAGGCATTAGAGCGGTTTGCAATTGAATGTACACTGGCACGCGACGGAGCGTGTCATG
>DAIOHQ010000159.1:0-11570 GCA_036744635.1 Tepidisphaeraceae bacterium
AAACCCAAACTATCAAGAAAAGTTGAACAGGTTATTTTTGGGCAGGCCCTTAGCTGTCAGATTCAGTATCCGGTTCATGGCATTCGTCCTTTCGTGCAAGTTACACCATATCCAACAGGATGAACTCTGCATCCTGCTTCGCGGCCAAGGCCAGCTTCGGCTCGTTTTCGATCCGCGCCTGATCGCCCGTCGCCAGCGCCTGCCCGTTCACCTCAAGCTCACCCGCCGTGACGAACAGATACGCATGCCGATTCGCGCCGCTCACATGTTCCACGCTGGTCCCGGCCGGCAGCCGCGAAACGTAAATCGTCGTGTCCTGGTCGATGCGCAGCGTGCCATCAATACTGCCGTCGGATACCACCGGCAGCAGCTTTCCGGTGCGCTCGGCCAAGCCAAATTGCTTCTGCTCCCAACGGGCCGGGAGGTTGCGCGTGCGCGGCATCACCCAGAGCTGCAGCAGGTGAACCGGCACGTCGGCCGAGTGGTTGTACTCGGCGTGGACGATCCCCTTGCCGGCGCTCATAACCTGCACCTCGCCCGGATGGATCACCCCGCGGTTGCCCAGATGATCGCGGTGCTCCAGCGTGCCGTCGAGCACGTAAGTGATAATCTCCATGTCGCGATGGGGATGTTCCGGGAAGCCGGCCGCGCCCTGGATGATATCATCGTTGAACACGCGCAGCGGACCCCAGTTCATGTTCTTGGGATCGTAGTAATCACTGAACGAAAAGTGCCAGTGCGTATCCAGCCAGCCGTGGTTGGCGTGATGCCGCTGGGCCGATGGGATGATGCTGATCATAAACTATTCCTTTCCACGATAGTTGTTCAAACAGATATCTATACGGCCTCCCGCCGGCAATGGTTCAATCGGTTCATTCCCCGCTCTCCTGCAGCACCATGCCCAGCAATGCCAGCAGCTCGCGCAGGCGGTTCCGGCCAAGGTGTGCCAGTTGCAGATCGTGCAGCTCCAACACCCGCGCATCCAGCGTTTTCAGCAGCTTCAGCCCTGCCGGCGTGATGCAGGTTTTCACCACCCGCCGGTCGGTGGCATGGCGCGAGCGGCTGATCAGGCCGCGCGCCTCCAGCCGGTCCAGCAGCCGGGTGATGTCCGGCTCGCGGGTAATCAGGCGCTGGCCGATCTCCCGGCAGGATCGGCCTTCGCCGGCTGCCCCGCGCAGGACGCGCAGCACGTTGTACTGCGTCGGCGAAAGCGCGGCCGGCTTCAAAACGTCCGCGAGCTCTCCCAGCAGCCGGTCGGCCACCCGCTGGAGTTGCACGAAGACGTCGGCTTCAAGCGACGAGGCGGTCGAAATTGCGGAGTTGGAATCGGACATGGTTGTTATCATGATAGTTGTTGAAACAGATACAAGTCAAACGGGTTTCCCTCGCCTCGGACCGATGGTATGGTTTTGGGAAAGGAGATTTCATGGAATTTACTCCGCTGGGCCCGGAGCAGCGCCGGCAGTTTGAGGAGGAGGGGTTTCTGATTCTGCGCGGAGTGCTGGATAAGCAACTGCTGGAAACCCTGATCGCCGCCGGCGACCGGCTGCTGGCATCCGACCGCCAGGAAAACCGCCAGCGCGAGCCTGATGGCCTCTATGATGGCTTTCGCAACTGCATCGCGATGGACGATGCGTTTATCCCGCTGCTGACCCATGCAGGGACGCTGCCGCTGATCGTGCAGTTGCTCGGCCCGCATATTCACCTGGTCACCAGCCACCTGATCTACAAGCATCCCGATCCGCCCGGCACCGATCCGGCCATCAAGCCCCAGGGCTGGCACCGCGACATCGCCGGCACGCCCGAGGACCTTGGCCACGCCCATGTGCCGCGGATGGAGATGAAATGCGCCTTCTATCTGACGGATTTGTCCGAGCCGAATAGCGGGGCGACGCTGTTTGCACCCGGGTCGAATCATTTCAAAGAGGCAATGGAAATCCCGCCGGGAAAGGTCGGCCCGGCCAACGCCTTCGAGCCCCGGCTGAGGCCGGGGGATGCGGTGTTTTTTGAGAATCGAACCTATCATGCGGTCTCGCCGAATTTGTCGGCACGCACGCGCAAAGTGGTGATGTTGGGCTACGGCTACCAGTGGCTCAAGCCTTTCGATTACACCATCGCCGACCCGGCATTGGCAGGAAAAGTGGACGACATCGGCAAACAACTGCTCGGCGCCCTGCGCGATCCCCAAGGCCGCTTTCTCTACTCCGGCCTGGATTGGCCGCTGCGGAATTGGTGCAAAACCCACGGCGTCGTCTACCGCCCGCCGCAATGAGGGCGGAACCGGCGCGACAAACCGAACATGAACAAGAAGAGCATGGCAAACCATAATCCAACTTCGTCGCTTGCCCAGGGACAGCGCGTCTTCACCTGTGGTCACAGTTTTCACGTATGGGTTGCCGACATCCTGATCGACATGGCCAAAGGGGCTGGAATCAGCGGCCACCACGCGGTCGGAATGTCGTCCATCGGCGGCTCGCGGGTGATTGAGCATTGGGACGTGCCGGAGGAGCAGAACGAAGCAAAAAAAGCCCTGCGCGCCGGCAACGTGGACGTGCTGACACTGTCGCCCATCTGGCTGCCCGATGAGGGGATGGCAAAGTTCGCATCGCTGGCACTGCAGCACAATCCAAATGTACGCGTCACGGTTCAGGAGTATTGGCTCCCCAACGACGTCTACGAACCGGTGTACCCACTGCAGGCGTGGAAGCAGGTGGACCACAACATCGCGACCATTCCGGAACTCCGCAAACAGCATGACTTGTATTTCCATGACATGGATGAAACCGTGCGCGGCTTGAACAGGCAACTCGGCAAGAATGTAGTCCTGATCGTTCCCGCGGGGCAGGCGGCGCTGGCACTTCGGGAAATGATCATCGCAGGGAAGACACCGGGACTGAACGCGCAGGCGGATCTGTTTACCGACTCCTGGGGCCATCCGACGCCGCCGCTTCAGGCGCTGGCCGCTTACTGCCATTTCGCCACGATTTATCGCCGCAGCCCGCGGGGCTTGCCGCTGCCCAGCGTTCTGGCGAGCAACCCGAGTTGGGGCGCGCCGCTAAACCGTATATTGCAGCAGTTGGCTTGGAAGGCGGTAACTGAACATCCCTTGAGCGGGGTCGGAGCGAGTCTCTCCTCGAAGGGCAGGGTTGATCCAAACGGATAATCGTCACAGTTCGGCATGAAGAGAGCGAGCGTCGGTCAATCGCTGGGCCGCCAGACCTAACGCTCCATTGCGCCGCTGCCGACTCAGTAATTGACACCAACGGGCAGCGCTTGAACCGTCCCCATGCGCGGGACGGTGCGGGCGGTTCCATCGATCCAGAAGAAATACCGGCCGTCCGGACCATACTTATTAGCGCCGCCGAACTCGAAATTGTCTTTTTTGATCCAGGTGCGGGCGGGAACCCAGTGCACCCCGGTAAGCGTCCATTCCTTGGCGGAAAAGGGAATCCATTCGGCCGAGCCGTCCATGCGCACCACGTTGCCACCCTTATTCTTGCCCGGGTCATGGGCGGTGTAGTCCATCTCCCGATATCCATCCGTGGGCAGGTATGGCAGAACGTGAATGTTGTCCCCTGCAAGCACGTAGGCCGCCGGCAGCTTGCTCGCCTTGATCCAATAGTAGCCGTTTTGCCCCAGCGGCAGCCCTTGGTTGCTGCTGTTGAAATTATTGAGCCAACACGAGTAGCCATAGTAGGCGTACCCGAGATAGCCCCAGCCCCACCAGTTCTGCTGCCAGGCATCGGTGCCATACTGGCTGGGACAGCGGAATACTTCCTTGCTCGGCACAAATTTGCCGTCGAACAATTGCTCGACGTTGCTGCGGGCCCGGCCGACCACCATGAACAAATCGCCGGACCCTTCCTTGCTGGGGAGATAGCCATAGACGCCGGTGTACATGATCGTCCCCAGGGCGATCTGGCGGAGATTGGAAGCGCACTGGATGCGCCTGGCCGCGTCACGGGCCTTGTTCAGCGCCGGCAGCAGAATCGAAATCAGCAGGGCAATGATGCCGATAACGACCAACAGTTCGACAAGGGTGAATCCGCGCTTGCGTGTCATAGCGATTCCAGTTTACCCACCAGCGATTCAGGCGCGGCGCCGCCGAAGCAGGGCGGCGACGGCGATCGCCAGTACGCCCAGGGCGCTCGGTTCGGGAATGGAAGCTGGGGTGATCTGGAACGCGGCAAAATCGCCTTCGTTGCCCGTGCTGCTGTCGCCCTTGAAGCCGATCACCATGGTTCCATCGCCCTGAGGTTGCAGAGAGAAGGCTTCGTAGCTTGAGTGTTGCACCCAGAACGTGGTCGAGGATACCGTCGTCCCTGTCGCCACCGTGCTGCCGGTGACGTCCCAGTGGGTTGTCCGGTTGGCTGACACAGCGCCCGGAACGGCTGAGGTGTAGACGTACAAGTTGTAGGTGGTGTTCACATCAAGTCCGGAGAGGGTAACGGTCGCATCGGTGGTTGAGGATGCCTTATAAAGCTAACCCCTCAGCAGGGCATCGTAGCTTGTGCCGGTCGCCCCACCATAGTTACCGTTTGTAGCCGGATAGGTGAGCTGTACACCGGTGGTCCCGCCGGTGGTGTCCGTCAAGCTCTGGTTGGTTGCGGTTACGTCATTCCATTGATCGCCCGAGGATCCGATGAATGCCGCGCCCGTGTACGAATGCGGTCCCGAGATCGGATCAACATTCACGCTGATGATCCCGCTGACAAAAGCCGCCTGCGATACCGCGCAGGCCGCCAACAGCGCCACTGCCGCGCCAAGCACGCTGATGGCCTGACGCCCCCTGCAAGGATTGGTCGGAACAGTGCTTGTATTTCGCCGCTCCACACGATTCGCTTCCTTCATAAATCCGCTCCACTCAAGAGATGAACCCCGCTTTAGGACAATGAACCCATCGGCGCCGACAGAGATGCGAGCGCATGCTCCGTCGTTGCCGGAACGCTTGTTACCGGCGCGGGCGTTTCGCCGCGCCGTTGTTGATCGATGATTTCGATGCACCGCCGCAGCACCGCCCCGCAGTCAAAGCCCACCCGCGTCACAGGCAGGGCGCTGGCGACGGGGCAGGGAAAGTTGGTATGCGCGACGATCTCCAGATCGGCCGGGCCGCGCACGCCGGCCGCGACCAGGCCGGAAATTGCCCCGGTAATCAGGTTGTCGTCGGCGATGATCAATCCATCCGGCCGGTCCTCCCCCTTGAGCTGCATCAAAAGATGGCACGTGGAGCTGACCGTGTCGGTCGTCGTGGGTTGGATCGAATAGCTCTTGAGTTCGAGCCCGGCATTGCGCAGCGCCTGCCCCCAGCCTGTAAACGGCGAGGGAGCGGGATAGGCAACGACCACGATGCGCCGTTTGCCGCGCGCAACCAGGGCCTCCACCATCGCCGCCATGAGCTGCGACTGATCCGTGGCCACCGCTGGAATACCGTCAAATGGTTCATTGCCCACGACTACCCGGGGCGTGTTGGGAAGATCAAGAATCGGAGTATTTCGCAGCTCCGAAGGAATCGGCACAAAGATCAACCCAGCCAGTCTTTGATGGCGAATCTCGCGGATGATCTGCTTGAATTCCGGCATGTCCCCCCGGCCATGCGCGGAAAAGAGCAGCGGCACCCGTCTGTCGCTCTCGCGTTCGATCGCCGCGGCCTGATCGGCCATGGCAATCCAGTGCTGCGACCAATACTGCCGGGCGGCTGATGCGTAGGAGGGAAGCACCAGCCCATAGCGCGCCAGATGCGGCGGATGATCCACCACGAACGTGCCATCGCGTCCCTGGGCACGGATGAACCCATCCTCGGCCAGAAACTCGAAGGCGCGCTGCACGGTTCCCAGGCTGACCTCGAACTCGCGTTCGAGCTCCAGACGGGTGGGAAGCCTGCCGCCGGGCGCATAGGTTCCATCAATGATGCGCCGACGCAGATCGTGCAGAACCCGCTGGGCTTGCACCGCCGGACGTGATCGTCGAGTTATATCAGCAATTGAATCAATCATGCTAGTGAATTGTTATATAAAATTAGAATAACGCGTGATTATAATATGTCAAACGCAATCTTCCTAAAAACGGAATTTTTCTGTCACCGCCAGAACAACTTTTCCGACCCGCCGCGGAGTCCCCGAGCATACTCGTCGTAGTGCTTCTGATGAGCCTGATATAAGTCCCCATGGCGAATGGGATTATAGGTGGAATAGAGCTGCCGCCGCGGCCGAGGAGATGTGTTCGGCTCGCTGCGGTGCGGGACGAAGGCGTGGAAAAATACCAGGTCCCCCGGTTCGGTTTCGATGATCTCGCCGGTGCCCAGGTCGACCAAGCCTTCCTCCCGCACGTTCATATTCCGCAGTTCCCCGGGCGTGCTGAGCAGGCCCCGCTCGACATAACCGGGGAAGACTTCCAGCGCGCCGTTCGTGCGGTCGGCCGCGTCGATCGCAATCAGAACCGACACCAAGTCCTCGACCGGGAACCCCTGCCACCACGCCGCATCCTGGTGCAGGCTTACCGGCCCGCCGACCCCGGCCGGCTTGCCGACGAGTTTGTCCTTGAACAGCAGCGCATCCTCCCCATACAGCTCGCGCATCACGCCAAGAATGCGGCGGTCGTGCATCAAGCGGTCGAACAGTGGAGAGATGTCCCTGACCCGCGCGAAGATGGAGACAATTGGCCGCCCGTCCCGGTTCGCCAGCGCAACGCGAAGGTTGTTCGCGTCCATCAGTTCGGTCAACCCGGCCAGTCGGTCGGCCTCCGCCTGCCAACCGGCGACTTCGCCGGCGGAAAACAATCCGCGTAGGTGCAAGTAGCCAGTCTGCTGGTATTGGATGAGTTGATCAGACGTAAGCATGCGCTGGTCATCCGTGGTGGAAATTGTCATGAGGAGCCTCAAGAATTCATTGTTCTAATAAACAACTCTATTGAATTAGAATAATAAAATATTACATTGTGTCAATACAAATCAGGCGACGGGTGACGTTTAGGGGGCGACAAATGCCCCGGAATGACGAAAATCGGGTAAAGTGGTATTGGCTGCGGTTGTTAAGAGGGGCTGATACGAATTCAGTTGTAGAAATATGCCTATATTGATCGTTGACCAACACGGCATTCAGCACGCTGCGGCGGTGAGCGGGCGGGTGTATATCGGGCGACGGCCGCCGGAGGGTATTTCCATTGACGAGCCGGCGGTGGCGCGGCTGCACGCCTGGATCGACTCGCTGAATGGGCATTATTTCATTGCGGATACCGGGTCGAAGGGGGGGACGTTTCTCAACAACCAGCGGCTGCGCGGGCGGCGGCAGTTGGCGGACGGGGATGAGATTCAGATCGGCACGGCTGTGCTGATGTATCTGCAGACGGATGTGGCGCCGAGGGGAATTCCGGCGCTGGATCTTGGCAAGCCGGCGGAACAAGCGGCCGATGAGGGGATTTTCTTCAATTGCGTGTGCGGGGCGCCGATCTGGGTGGCTTCCCAACTGGCGGGCCGGACGGGGACGTGCCGGCAGTGCGGGCAGCCGATCACGGTGCCCAGTCGACGGGTGGCGGTGCCTCAGGCGCCGGGGCCGCGGGTATCGACGATAGGCAACGCGCCCTTGCATGCGCCGGTGTCGGCGGGCGCGGGAGCGCCGGCGATCGCGCCGCCAGAGATCAGGCCGGCGCGGCGGCGGCCGGGGCGGGGCGCGCCGGCAGTGGCGCCGGGCAATCGTTTCACCGCGCCGCTTGAGGATGTCACGGCCGATGCGGCTGCGGCTTCCGAGATGCCCGTTGAGGTGGAGGTGGCGACGGATCGTGTCGAGCCTGAAGCGACCCGCGAGCTGCCATCGGACCACGCCATCACCTGCTCGATCTGTCAGTGCGCGATCGTTGCGGGCGAGGAGCACACGAGCTGTCCGGAATGTCATCTGATTTTCCACGCGGACTGCTGGAGTGAGAATTACGGCTGCTCGGCCTATGGGTGTTCCCAGGTCAATGCGTTGATCGAGAAAACCGAAGAGGAATTGGCGGAGAGCGGCGCGGCACTAGATGAGTTGCAACGCCTTCGGCTAAGGGTGCCGGTGCCGAGCCTGCTGGACGATCCGGGAAATCTGCCGGCCAGCAGTGATGCGCCAGCGTTTCCGTGGGATTATCTGCTGCTGGCGATGAGTGTGTTCGCGGCCTTGGTCAGCGCACTGGCGTTTGGGGCGCCGAGCCTTTTGTTGACGTTGATTCTGCTGATCTATCTGATCAGGCGGCCAGGCTCGCAACGGCTTTGGGTGGTGCTGACAGCGCTGGGGCTTAGCATCGTGGGGATAGCGATTGGGCTGGCGACATCCTCGATGTTCTGGTACGCCAAGCCGGTCTGGCAGGTGTTTCACAGATGATCGAATTTTCCTGTCCAACCTGTCGCAAGCATTTTTCAGTGGCCGATGATCTGGCCGGGCGCAAGGCGCGCTGCAAGTCGTGCGGGGCCGTTCTTATGGTGCCCGGGCTGCCGGCCGATAACTCCAATGTGACTTCATCGCCTCAAAATCTCGCCGCGGCTGCGGCCAATGCGCCGAAAGTGCCGATGCGCACGCGCCGGCTGGCCGCCGATGCCCAGCAGATGGCCAGGGCGTTCGGTGGTTTTCCGCTGGTGAAGATCGTGAAGACCGAGGGGGAACCGGCCGATCTCTATCAGATTGTTTACATGATCGAAGGCCTGGAGCGCGGGCCGGGGGAGCAGGTGCTGCGGCGCGACAAGCACGTCGTCGAGATCGAACTGACGGGCGATTACCCGCGGCTGGCCCCCAAGTGCCGCATCCTGACGCCGATTTTTCATCCCAACTTTGACGCGGCGACGATCTGCGTCGGCGACCATTGGACGGCCGGCGAGCGGCTGGTCGATCTGGTCATCCGCATCGGCGAGATGATCGCGTTCCAGGAATACAACATCAAAAGCCCGCTTGACGCCGAGGCCGCGATGTGGGCGGATTTGAATGCGGACAAGCTGCCGATCGATGCGCGGCCGGTGAGGCCGGCGGGGTTGGAGTAGGCGGGCAGTTGGGGTAAAGCGGACGGAAACAGACAATCGGAAGTTTTTGGTTGGGGAAGGTTGCAAGCGGCCGAAACAACTCCCGACCGCTTTGAACATCCGCGACCCCTTTGAACGTCCTAATCATGATCTACGCCAAATTAGATTATCCACGTCCAGAACATAATCGTGCGAATTGTCGGTGTACGTCTCGGTGCCCTCCCAGGCGCACACCTTGCCCCCGCTCACGCGAATGTGGTCCTCCGCAATAGCCGTGGCCTTGTGCCTGTTGATCCAGCCGGGTGAAACGCCGGCGGTGTCGAGCCGTTCGATGGCGAGGGTATCAGTGTCGAGGCGAAAAACCTGTATCCGCCCGTACTGCCGCTCGCCGCGGTAACCGAGGCTGCCAATGAGATAGATCCATTTTCGAATCAGTGTCGCGGTGTGAAAGTCTGTCGGTGGAAAGAGGTCTTTGGGATACCCGTAGATGTCAAACGTGCCATCGCCGTGGTGAACTACCACGTCGTTGTAGATGCAGAAGTCCGGGTCATAGGAATCCTCGTGCTCGCCGGCCACCTCGATGATCCGGCCGTCAGCCAGTTCGGTAATCGACTTGCCGAATCGCTTGAAACACCAGACAGCCCGCTGGTCTTCCATTTCACCATAATACCGGCTCGCAGAGTATGCGGCTTCTCCGTTCTTTACCATGGACACCCAGAACGGGAGGTTCATCAGTTCTGGATTTGCGGTGCCGAAGCGTCGATGCTTCTGCGCCAGGTACGTCTCCCTCGGCACGCTGAACATGCCATCGTTAGGCAGACGTGTGAGGTCCGCCCGCATGTTGTCGTTGATGTCGTTCAAGTCGGCTCCCTTGCGGATCAGCAGACGCACGATCTGCAGGTTCGAAGCGACATGGACCGGTTGCGATGTCGATCTCAGCCCCTTTCTTGCGTGAATATCGGCACCGGCATCGATCAGCAGCCCAGCACATTCCGTGGCGCCGCGTTCTGCGGCCACCATCAAAGCCGTCTGCTCGAAGTCATCGATATCATCTGCTGGAAAACCCTCCGCCAGCAGCCACCGAAGCATTTCAAAATGATTCTTCTCTGCGGGATACATAAGTGGAGCCTTGCCGCACCGCCCCCGATCACCTCGATCCGCCCCCGCTTCCAGCAGCCGCTTTGCCTTATCGACATCATTGGTCTGCAGGCTCAGCAGCCACGGTGTTCTCGACCAGAAATCCCGCGCGAAACGGTCCGAACCCCGCCCCAATTCCCGTTCCACGTCGTCGAGCGACCCCAGCGCAATTGCCTGCATCAGTGGCGTCCACTGAAGCGGCGCTGGATTGGCCCCTGAATTCAGGAGCAGTCGGATGACATCAAATTGCCCGGTACGCGACGCGATGCCCAGAGCAGATTCCGAGTACCTGCTCACGCAATTGAGACTGGCTCCCCGGTCGATCAAGAGGGACAGGAGCAACAAAAGGTTTGGCTCAGAGATACTGTTGTGCATGGCGTCGATGAGGGCGTCATATCCGTGCGGACGCAAATATTGAACGTCCGCTCCTGCATCCAGCAGCACCCGCACCTTTTCGATGTTTCCCTCGCGTATCGCAAAGTGGAGCACCGGCGCATCATCAGCAACCGCGTTGATATCGGCCCCTCGCGCAATGAGAAGACTTGCCGCCTCAGCAGTTGCCGACTGCATCAGCGGCGTCCAACCCGTTTCCGGGTCACGCAGATCGACCGGTATACCTTGGGCCAACTCACGCTCGATGCCGGTGAGGTCGCCGTTCGCGGCGGCTCTGTGGATCTTTGACAGCTTGCGGGCCATGTCGTCTCCTTTGACGAGGATCGCGTTCATCGAGCAGGATACCCGCACCGACGGCGCCGCCAATACCGATGCGCACCCGCCTGGGCAATGCAAAAGGGTAAGGAACAACTCGCCGGTGAGGACTGTCAATCTCTTTGAACTTGGTGTTACCTGGGCGCCGCTCGGCCGGGTTGTGCGGGCTGGGGAGCGGGCGTGACGACCACCTGGCCGACCATGCCCTTGAGTTCGTGGGGTCTGCAGAAGTAGCGATAGGTGCCGGGGACGGTGAAGGTGTGGCTGAACGAATCGCCGGCGACCACCTTGCCTGAGTCGAAGGCCTCAGCGCCTTCGGGGAGGCTGACGTCCTCGGGGCGTTTGGCCTGCCTGGGATCGGCGGTGGCGGTGTGCCAGATCAGGGAGGTGTTCTTCCACAGCACGGTCTGGCCCGCCCGAATCGTCACTACCTGGGGCTGGAAGCTGTGGAAGTGCATCTCCACAATCGCTGACGGCGACGACCCAGCCTGAACGGGCCGGTGGGCGGTACAGGCGCCGGCCAGCGGGAGCAAGGTGGACAATGCCAGCCAGAAGATGGAAAGCTTCATGCAGTTGATTGTACCACGTTGCCGGGCTACACGGCCACGGCCCGGTCCTCACACCGCTCCGTCGGGTGCGTGACATTTTAGGCGGATTGGGAAAATATGGCTGGATTCGGGCAGGCGAAGTACACCTACCACTCATCCAGCCATGACAGACAAGAATGTCTGCCCCACCAAGATTGAGTACA
>DAIOHQ010000160.1:0-11527 GCA_036744635.1 Tepidisphaeraceae bacterium
TCTTACTGCGTCGCTACGCGGCACAGGTCTCGGAGTACCGCGACCTGTGGCACCCGGAAATTTCAAACTGACCCATTGCCAAAAATTCCTATCAGCTTCATGCGGCTTTCCCACATGTGCACCCAATCGGTGATTTGCTCTAAACCGTCATTGAGTCTCTTGACGATATCTTATGGGACGTTTACCGTAGTTGGCCGTCATCTCGGTGACCGTTTTGGGCTTCAGGGGGGCAGGAGAAGAGACAATGCGACACGCTAACTCATCTGGGCGCACAGACCGCGCGTTTACTTTGGTAGAGCTGCTGGTAGTGATCGGCATTATCGCCATCCTTATCGCGATCTTGCTCCCCACGCTCAACCGCATCCGCGAGCAGGCCCGCAAGACCCAGTGCCTCTCCAATCTGAAGGTGCTGGGAGAGTCCATGTATATGTATGCCAACGAATCCCGCGACAATTTGCCGAACGGGAACGTGGCCAGCGACTGGCCATCGGTCATGGGCGCCGACGAGGTGATGACGGAATTTTCCAACCTCTTCGTGCGCAGTCCGGCCGTGTTCCACTGCCCATCGGACATTGACGATGTTCCGCAGGCGATTGACAATGCCAGCTACTCGACGCCGAATTCAGCACGCATCAGCTATGAGTTCTTCAGCCTCTGGTGGGCGCCGCAATTCGGGCCCAAGCTGGCAAAGCTGAAGGGGCAGGCCCCGTTGGCGTGGGACCTGGAAGGTGGCCTGAACGAGGCCAGCAAACTGCAGAACCACGGGACCAAAGGCGGCAACGTGCTCTACTCCGATGGGCACTGCGGCTGGGCAGACCAGAAGGGCTGGGATTCGGACAATTGGCCCTCGCCGGCCAAGTCCTTCTATCCCGGTTGAGCCGTCCGGTATCTGAAGACATTGAGCATGCCCACGGGTAAATCTCCGTGGGCTTTTTCATTGGCGAATGGCGGCTTGTGAAATCTATCACAGCATTCTTGCAAACCCATGGTGCCATTCATAGACTCTGCCGCTTCACGAAGGGAACCAGAGCGTTGGCTGAAGGAGGCCGGCGCGGCGGTTCGTGAGGTTTTGGGTTGCGATTGATGCTCGGCAAGAGTCAGTCGGCAATCGGTGGCGCGATGTTTGAAATGCTGGCCCAGGCCGGAGTTTCCGCGATTCTCTATCCGCCAGTGATTCTGGTGCTGTGCGTGGCCGCGGGCATCGCAACCGTGTTGCTGCTGCCCGGCCGCCAACCCGGGCCGGTTCGCAAGTTGGCGGGGGCTGGGTTGCTCGCGGTGGGACTGATATTTCTCGCCCTGATCGTGCGTTATACCGCCGGCCGGGCTGACGAAGGAAAAGTCGGGGCGTATTTCTGGATTTTCTCGGCCATTGCGATCTTCGGGGCGCTGCGCGTCATCACCCACCCCAGGCCGGTCTATTCCGCGCTCTATTTCGTGCTCACGGTGATGGCCAGCGCGGGGTTGTTCATCCTGCTCTGGGCGGAATTCATGGCCGCGGCACTGGTGCTGATCTATGCCGGGGCAATCCTGGTTACCTATGTTTTCGTGATCATGCTGGCATCACAGAGCCAGTCAGGAGCCAGCGCCGATCCCCCGTATGCCGGGCTGGCGGAGTACGATGCTGTAAGCCGCGAGCCCCTGGTCGCATCCGCGGTGGGATTTGCCCTGATGGGCGTGCTGCTGTACGTGATTTTCGACCGGGCGCAGGCCATTGCGATTCCTCCCAATTCCGGACCGATGATCGTGAATAACCGGCCAGCGCCGACGGCCGCGGCATCTCCCGCCGCCAAGCCGGTTCGGACTATCACATCCGATCCACTGCTTCCCGGCGAGGCGGGATCAACACAGATGCTGGGCGAATATCTGTTCAAGAACCAGATGGTGAACCTGGAGCTGGCCGGGCTGATCCTGACGGTAAGCATGGTCGGGGCAATTATTATTGCCCGCCGGCGGGTGGTGGCGGCCGAAGGATTCGAGGCTCCGCCGGAAGTGATCAGCGCGAAACTTACACCGCTGGATGACAGCCCGCACAGCATTCCGGTATATGGCACCGACAATCCGCGGCAGAAGGAATATCCGCAGACCTAAGCGGGCCGGCAGAACGGATCGAGTTATGACAGTCTTGCAACTGCAGCATTATCTGGGCGTTGGAGCGATTCTCTTCGCCATCGGCCTGATCGGATTCATGACCCGCCGGAATCTGATCGTCATCTTTCTCTGCACCGAATTGATGTTTCAGGGTGTGGTCATCAACCTGGTCGCCTTCGGCAAGTACCACAACAATTTCGGCGGGCAGGCATTCACGATTTTCGTCCTGGTCATCGCCGCCGCCGAAGCATCGCTGGCGCTGGGTTTGATCGTGCTGCTGTTCCGCCAGAAAAATACTTTGGATGCGGATGCGTGGCGAGATTTGAAGGGATAGTTCTACTCATTTAACTCGCAACCAGCAACTTCTCATGGACCATCTCTTCGCGGTGAAATATTCGTACCTGATCCCGCTGCTGCCTCTGATCGGGGCGGCCATCTCGGGATTCTTTGGTGCAAGGTTTCTCAAGCAGCGGTCGCATTGGCCGATCTGGCTGGGCGTGGGCGCCAGCGCGGTCATGTCGATTTCGTTGATGGTGGGGATGCACCCGCTGAGCAAGCACGAGGCGGCCGAGAAGCGCGCGGTCGCCGCGGTTGAAGGCGCTCAAGCTGCTCAAGACCAGGCGTCCCACCATTATCCCCTGGCGATCACCACGAGCTGGTACACCTGGATTTCCGCCGGCAGCTTTCGCGCTGAGGCCGGGGCCTACATCGATCCGCTGACGGCCGTGATGCTGGTGGTCGTCACCGGCATCGGTTTTTTCATCTGCGTTTTCTCCAAGGGGTACATGGCTGGCGAAGCGGGGTATTTCCGCTTCTTCGCCTACCTCGGCCTGTTCATCTTCGCGATGACGATGCTGGTGCTGGGGAACAACTTCATCATGCTCTACCTGGGGTGGGAGGGCGTCGGCCTCTGCTCGTATCTGCTGATCGGCTATTACTACGAAAAGCCCGCCGCCCGCGAGGCCGCCAAGAAGGCATTCCTGGTCAACCGCGTCGGCGACTTCGGGTTTGGCCTGGGGATCATGCTGATCTTCCTCATCTTTGGCACCGTCAGCTTTTTCGGGGCCGGGCCGGGCGCTGATATGAAGCACGCCGGCGTGCTGGAGCTGGTGACCAATCCCGAGTTTCTCGGCAGCCTGCCGGCCTGGAAGCAGAATCTCATCTCCGCCATTCCCTTCCTGCTCATGATCGGCGCCTTCGGCAAGAGCGCGCAATTTCCCCTGTACGTCTGGCTGCCGGATGCGATGGAAGGCCCCACCCCGGTCAGCGCACTGATCCACGCGGCGACCATGGTGACCGCCGGCATCTACATGATCGTGCGCTGCGGCACCCTCTTCGTCGGCGTGCCGGCGGCGATGACGCTGATCGCCGCGGTCGGCGCCTTCACCGCGATCTTCGCGGCCACCATCGCCCTGCGCCAATTCGATCTCAAGAAAGTTTTCGCTTACTCGACGATCAGCCAGCTTGGCTTCATGTTCGTGGGGGTGGGATGCCTGGCGCCGGTGGCCGGGGCGTTTCACCTGGTGACGCACGCGTTCTTCAAGGCACTGTTGTTCCTCAGCAGCGGCGTGGTGATGCACGCCATGGCCGGCGAATTGGACATGCGGAAGATGAGCGGGTTGAAGCGGGTGCTGCCGCTGACGCGAATCCTCATGCTCATTGGCTGTCTGGCGCTGGCGGGATTCCCGTTCCTGTCCGGATTTTTCTCGAAGGATGAGATCGTCGGCGCGGCATGGGAGCGCAGCAAGCTGTTGGGCGTCATCATGCTCTTCACCGCGTTCCTGACCGCCTACTACACGTTCCGGCTTTATTTCCGCGTGTTCGAAGGGCCGGAATTGATCCCGGCCGGTCCAACCCCCGCGCCCGGCCATGAGCTCGATGCCGAGGAACAGGCGGCCGTCGCTCACGCCCATGGCCACGATGTTCACGCGCACGACGCCCACGGCCATGACGCCCAGGGCAGTGGCCACCACAACCACGAGCCGATTATCCTGATGGTTCCGCTGATCGTGCTGGCCATCGGCGCGCTGTTTGCCGGTTACTTGAATTACCCCGGTGAGCAGCTTGCAGAGTTCCTCGGCCAAAGCCCGTCGCTGCACCAGTCTTACCTATTGGCCGCCGCCTCCCGGCCGGATATCAATGAGACTGACGCCAAGCCGATCCTCCCCTTCCACTTCGGCGTGGAAGTCCCGGAAAGTGAGCGGGCGATGATGCGTGTCATCGAGCAGGACGCCAAAGCCCAGGGCCGCAACCTGATGATCATCAGCGGCCTGATCTCGGTGCTCGGCATCCTGCTGGCCTATCAGCTCCACCTGAAGGACCGCCGCGCCGGCGACCGGCTGGCCGCGGAGAATCCGGGCGTCACCGAGGTGCTGGAAAACAAATACTGGATCGATGAAATCTATCAGGCCGCGATCGTCGAGCCGCTGCGCGGGCTGGGGCGGGTCTTCTTCACCATTGACCGTTTCGTGGTGGATGGCGTCGTCTGGCTGGTTGGCTTTGTCCCCCAGCTCAGCGGCTTTGCGTTGAAGCTGACAACGCAGCAGGGATATTTGCAGGGATATGCGGTAACGATGTTGTTCGGCGTGGCGGTCATCCTGTTGATCGTCTTCCTGTAGCACGGGTTTCCAACCCGTGCCGCATTTGCGATAAACGCGATGGATGACAAACGAGATGTGTGCAGACAATGAAACTAGAGAACTGTCATTCTGAGGTACTCCGAAGAATCTGGACGGATCGTTGATTGAGGCTAGATCCTTCGGAGTACCTCAGGATGACAGCGCCTCAGAATGAACGTTTGCGAGAAGACGGCGTCCGCTAAAGCGGACCCTACATAAGAGTTCTATGAACAGCTTTCTCCTGGTTCTGTTGCTGTTGGTGCCGGCCGGCGGCGCGATCATTGGCGCATTCGTGCCCGCCAAAAGCGCCAAGCTCTGGGCGCTGCTGGTGTCGCTGGTTACCGCCCTGGTGGCGCTGCTGATGGTCTTCCAATTCAACTTCCACCAGAACCTCACCGGCGACCTGCACAACCAGGTGCAGCAGTCCTACCAGATGGTCTGGGGGACCGGCGATGACAATGCATTCGGCGTCCCGTCCATCGGCTTCAAGTTCGCGCTGGGCGCTGACACGATCAGCCTCTGGCTGGTGCTGCTGACGGTCTTTCTTTCGCCGCTGGCCATCGCCGCCAGCTTCGATTCCATCAAGGTGCGGCAGAAGGAATATTACGCCTGGATGCTGGTGCTGCTGACGGCGATGCTGGGCGTGTTCGTCGCCCGTGACCTGCTGCTGTTTTACATCTTCTTCGAGCTGACGCTGATCCCGATGTTTTTCATCATCGGCATCTGGGGCGGCCCGGAGAAACGCTTCGCGGCCGGCAAGTTCTTCCTCTTCACCTTCTCCGGCTCGGTCTTCACCCTGGCGGTGACCATCTACCTTGGCCTGCAATACCACACGTTTGACATCCCGACGCTGATCGAAGGCGCCCAGCGCGGCGTCACCGTCAACGGCATCTTCCACGATGCCCTCAGCTCGACCGAGCGCTTCTGGGTGCTGCTTGGGTTGCTCGCGGGGTTCTCGGTAAAGGTGCCCCTGTTTCCGGTACACACATGGCTTCCGCTGGCGCACACCGAGGCGCCTACAGCCGGCTCGGTCATCCTCGCCGGCGTGC
Source organism: Tepidisphaeraceae bacterium (assembly GCA_036744635.1). Lineage (GTDB taxonomy): Bacteria > Planctomycetota > Phycisphaerae > Tepidisphaerales > Tepidisphaeraceae > DAIOHQ01. Next base: position 5,756 of record DAIOHQ010000160.1, read on the forward strand.
TGCTGAAGCTCGGCACGTATGGTTTGCTGCGGCTGGCCATGCCCATTGGCATGCTTAGCGCGGATGGCGTGGCCTTCGGCGGCGTCCTCCGTTTCATCGGCGTGCTGTGCATCATCGGCGTGCTCTACGGCGCGCTGGTCGCGTGGGTGCAGCAGGATATCAAGAAGCTGGTGGCCTACAGCTCGGTCTCGCACCTGGGGTTCTGCGTACTTGGACTGGTGGCCTTCAACACCCATGGCACGCAAGGCTCGGTCCTCTACATGATCAACCACGGCCTGAGCACCGGCGCCCTGTTCCTGGTGATCGGCATGATCTATGACCGCTATCACACCCGCGACATCAACCAGCTTTCCGGCCTGGCCAAAACCATGCCGATCATGGCGTTTTTCTTCGTGTTGTTTGCCCTGTCGAGCATTGGGCTGCCGGGTTTGAACGGGTTCGTGAGCGAATTTCTGACAATCCTTGGCGCGTTCACCTCGCCGCATCTCGGCATCGGGTATGGTGTTTTCGCCGCCTTGGGCATCATCCTCGGCGCGGTATACATGCTGCACATGGTGGCCCGGGTGATCTGGGGCCCGCTGAAGATCCCCGCCGTCGAGCATGGCCACGAAGGCGAGCATGGCCACGACGAGAAGGGCAAGACCGACATCAACGCCCGCGAGATCGGCATCCTGATCCCGCTGGCGATCGCGGTGGTGCTGCTGGGCGTCGTCCCCAACAGTGTGCTGACCAGCATTCTGAAGCCGGTGAATCTAATGTTGTCGCCGGTGACCGAAGCGCAGATCGCCAAAGATACGCGGCCAGCACCGCAGCCGCTGGCGCTGGCGGAGGATCGATAGCGACTGGATGATTTTTGTAGCACGGGCGTCTCACCCGTGTTCAGCGCGGACACGGGCGAGACGCCCGTGCTACGACGGGATTGAGATTTTATGAATTCCCTGTTTCGCCTGATGATTCCCGAGATGATCCTCGCCACGGTCGCCTGCTTTCTTTTTCTGCTGGGCGTGTCGCGCAAGCCGTCATCGCGCTCTCTCGCGGCCCTCATCGCCCTGCTCACCCTCATCGTCGTCTTCATCTGGCAGCTCGCCAATCCGGTCAGCTCCGCCGGCATGGCGGATGACACCAACACCATCCACCTTTTCTCCTTCGGCCAGTACATCAAGCTGCTCGCCAGCGGCGTCGGTATCCTGCTTGTCCTGCTGGCCTGGCCGAGCAACCGCGACGCCACCGGCAATGCCGCCCTCAACTTCGGCGAAGAATCCGGCGAATTTTTCGCGCTCATGCTGCTGAGCATCACCGGCGTCTTCCTCGTCGCCGGCGCCAACGACATCATCCTGCTGTTCCTCGGCATCGAGCTGGCCAGCATCCCCACCTACATCATGGTCTCGATCTCCCGGCCTCTGCCGGTGGCGCAGGAAGCAGGCGTCAAATACTTCTTCCTGGGCGCCATGGCGGCCGCGATCATGCTCTTTGGTTTCAGTTATCTGTACGGCACCACCGGCCTGACCAAGATCAGCGAAATTTCCGCGCTGTTTCACCGCTCCGTCGGTTCGGTGTATCCCAACAACCTACCGCCCATCCTCACGACTTGGCAGCTCCTGGCGGTCCTGATGCTCCTGGCCGGTTTCGCCTTCAAGATCGCCGCCGTCCCGCTGCACTTTTATGCCGGTGACGTCTACCAGGGCGCCGCCACGCCGGTCACCGCCTTCCTCGCCTTCATCCCCAAGACCAGCGGCTTTGTCGCCATCATCAAGCTGCTGTTCATGGCCGGCGGCGGCTCGTTCATGCTCCCCGAAACCATCATCAAGACGCTCTGGGTGATCGCCGCCCTGACCATGACCGTCGGCAACGTCCTCGGCCTGCTGCAGTTCAACGTCAAGCGCGTCCTCGCCTACAGCTCCATCGCCCACAGCGGCTACATGCTGGTCGGGCTGACTGCCCTGATCAGCGCCACCAGCGCCGCCGTGCAGACCGAGGCGCTGCAGGGTGTGCTCTTTTATCTGGCCGCCTATGGCATCATGAATGCCGGCGCCTTCGGCGTGCTGACGCTCCTTCCCGCCCGCCGCGCTGCCGTCGCCACCAGCGCTGAAACGTTCGAGGATCTCGCAGGCGAAGGCCGCAAGCATCCCGCCCTTGGCCTGGCCATGGCCGTCTGCTGCTTCAGCCTCACCGGCCTGCCCCTCACCATCGGCTTCTTCGGCAAGCTCTTCCTCATCAAGCCCGCCCTCGACGTCGGCACCCGCTCGATGAACTGGCTGGTCGTCATCACCATGGTCAACGCCGCCATTTCCGCGGCCTATTACCTCCGCATCGTCGGCGCCATGTTCCTGCGCGATGAGCCCAAACAACTGCCCGGCGAAGCCCCGGCCGGCGAGATCCGCGCCAACTTTTCCATGCCCGTGCTCGCCGCCGTCATCCTCTCGGTCGCCGGCACGCTCCTCTTCGGCATCATCCTCCCCGCCACCAGCCGCCTCACCACCCGCACCACCGACGCCGCCGCGACTGTGGATCACATCTCCCCCATCCAACCGGCGGCCGAAACAACGGCTTTGGCCAGATGATGACGGCGCACCAACGTCCGGCCATCCGCGCGGGATTCTGTTTGCGCCCAGCGACGATGCTATAATCTGGCAACGGAGTGTGTCCTATGTCTGACACGATCGAATTCCAAACGTTGCAACGGCAGAAGTATTTCCTTTCGTGATTCGTTTCTCTCACCTTTGACGACGCGGCCGCCGAATGCTACGGAACAATGCGATTCGACCTCGAGTCCTTGGGAACGCCAATCGGCCCTAATGATCTGCTGATTGCATCCATCGCCGTCGCCAACGGTGTCGCACTGGTAACGCATAACCGCAGTGAATTCGGCCGGGTGACGAATCTGATTGTCGATGACTGGGAAGCGTGATACCGACATCGCCCTGCCCGCATCTGTCCTGTACAGGCCCGAGCTGAATCCTCGCGAATCCAGCAAATGCCAATCCAGCGAATGCCAAATCCAGCGAATGCCTATTGGCAATTGCCCTCCGTGCGACTACCCTGCAACACTCCAACTGCGCCGCGGATCACCCGGCGCGCACAAAAATCAGGGAAGGTTCAACCGCCCATGCAGGAAGCCAGCACCAAGAAAATTTACGATATTCACTCGATGTTCTACGACGCCACCTTCGGCCGGCTCGTCAAGCGCCGCATCGCCCGCGCCATCTCCCACATGAACATCGCCGACACCGACAGAATCCTCGACCTCGGCATCGGCACCGGCGTCTCGCTTAATTTCTACCCCAATCGCGGCCGGATCATCGGCGTCGACCTCTCCAGCGGAATGCTCCGCGAAGCCCGCAAGAAAATCCGCGAGCGCGGCCTCGACCACGCCAGCGTCTTTCAGGCCGACGCCCTGCACCTTCCCTTCGCCGACGACACCTTCGACCACGTCTTCATCAGCCACGTGATCAGCGTCGTCAGTGACCCGTATATGCTCATCCAGGAGGCCCAGCGCGTCGGCAAACCGGGGGCGCGGATCGTAATCGTCAACCATTTCCAATCCACCAACCGCTTCATCGCCATGGTGGAAAAGTGGCTCTGCCCGCTCTGCACCAAGCTCGGCTGGCGCAGCGATCTTGCCCTGCAGGACCTCATCCGCCGCACCGGCGTCGAGATCGACTATCGCTACAAGCTGGAAAGCATCGACCTCTGGGAAACTGTCGTCATCACCAATCGCAAGAACGGTGCGCCCGCCTTACTCCTCCACCGCCATTCCGAAGCGGCGTGAGAACTCTCTCACGTGCGGATGCATCTTGCGCGGGTGCAGCGCATGTTTTTGGCAACCGTCTTTTTCCGGCCCCCTCGCCCGGTACTCCGGGAGAGGGCTGGGGTGAGGGATCTTCACCCTCACCCTAACCCTCTCCCACGCGTACGTGGGCGAGGGGACCGGGAGTGGCATCGCCAAAAATGAGCGCTACACCCCTATGACGCCGAAATCGTCGAAGTCCTCGACGTCCTGACCCATGCTGAATACGATAAGAACGCTTGGAATTCGAAGTATTAGCAATGACAACAACAGCCGCACCAACTTCGCCCGACGCCTACCTCGAATTGGTCCGGTCTTTTCCCCTGCGGCCCATTCGTTCCCGCACCGCCCATCAGCAGGCCGAGGCAATGCTCCGTAGTCGCGCCGGCAGGAAGAGCCCGGCCATTCGCGACTGCAAAACCGTCCTGGCCTTGCTGATCGCCGAATATGAACGCTCCGCGAATCTCCGCCTCGATACCTCGAAAGTCACCGCGGCCGAAATCGTCCTCCACCTTCTTCATGAACGCGATATGAGCATCAACGCATTGTCAAAACTTCTCGGCCTCTCCCAAAGTTCGCTGAGCGAGATGCTCAATGGCCGCCGAGACTGGAGCAAGTCCGCAATTGTCGGCGTTTCCCACTATTTCGGCCTGCAACCAGGACTGTTTCTGCGCTAGAGAAATTTCATGTTCGTTTCCCCGCCTTCAGGAGCATCGACATGGACAAAGTTCGCATCGGCGTGATCGGCCTGGGCGCCATCGGCGGCCGACATGCCGCTTATATCAATTCGGTCGACGGCGCCGCCCTGGCCGCTCTCTGCGACGCCGACGCCCCGCGCTTGAAAAAACTCGGCCAGCAATATGGCGTACAAACCTTCAACACCTATCCCGAACTGATCGATTCCGGCGCCGTCGACGCCATCCTCATCGCCACTCCCCACTTTTCCCATTCCGAAATCGCCCGCCACGCCTTCGCCGCCGGCCTGCACGTCCTGTGCGAAAAGCCGCTGAGCGTCACCATCAAGGAAGGCCGGCGGATGGTCGACGAATACAACCGCCATCCCCACCTGAAATTCGCCCTGATGTTCCAGCAGCGCACCTGGGCGATGTACGCCACGCTCCGCAAGTACATCGCCGAAGGCGAGCTCGGCGAGATCACCCGCGTCACCTGGCTCATCACCGACTGGTTTCGCACCTGGTCGTACTACGCCTCCGGCGGCTGGCGGGCCACCTGGGCCGAGGAAGGCGGCGGCGTTCTGATCAACCAGTGCCCCCACAACCTCGACCTCATGCAATGGTGCGTCGGCATGATGCCCAGCAAAGTCACCGCCGTCGCCTGCATCGGCAAGACTCATCCGATCGAGGTTGAAGACGAAGTCAGCGCCATTCTCGAATACCCCAACGGCGCCATCGGCCACTTCATGACCAGCACCGGCGAGGCCCCCGGCACCAACCGCCTGGAGATCTGCGGCGACCGCGGCAAGATTGTCGCCGAAAACTGGAAGCTGCACTTCTCCCGCACCCGCAAGAGCGTCCGCGAGATGCGCGAAACCAGCCCCCTGCGCAACGGCGGCCTGGAGACCTGGGAAATCGAAATCCCCACGCCCCCCGGCCCCAACGAAGGCCACAAAACCATCACCCAGAATTTCGTCAACGCCATCCTGAAAAACGAACCCCTCTTCGCCACTGGCGCCGACGGCCTCAATGGCCTGGAACTCGGCAACGCCATCCTCATGGCCGGCCTCACCCGCACCCCGGTCAACCTCCCCATCGACGCCGACGAATACGAAGAATTCCTCGCCGGCCTCACCAAGAAATACGGCGGCACCAAACAGCTCCACCCCCTCACCGAAAAATTCGCCGCCGCCAAGTCCCGCCCTCTCCCCGCGTAATTTGCTCCTATCTTGGTGTACTGAAATCCTCCAATCGCTTCCGCTCTTACCCCCTCTCCTGGTACTCCGGGAGAGGGTTGGGGTGAGGGCTCTG
>DAIOHQ010000161.1:0-11512 GCA_036744635.1 Tepidisphaeraceae bacterium
CGCTACACGGCACAGGTCTCGGAGTACCGCGACCTGTGGCACCCGGAAATTTCAACCTGACCCATTGCCAGATTTTCCCTCCCACCATGGGGCATTTTGTAGGGTCCGCTTCAGCGGACGCAATTATTCCGTCCGCTGAAGCGGACCCTACCTTGAGAGCACCTCAATCCGCGGATCGACGAACGCATAAGCCACATCCACCAGCAGATTGAACGCCAGCACGAACAGCGAATAGACCATCACCACCCCCAGGATCAGTGTCTGATCCCGATTCAGCACGCTGTTGACGAAAAACTGGCCCATCCCCGGAATATTGAACACCTTCTCCACCACGAACGATCCCGTCAGCGTCCCCGCAGCGGCCGGGCCTAGAAAGCTCAGCACCGGCAGCAGCGCATTGCGCAGGCAATGCTTCCATATCACCACGCTCCGGGATAATCCCTTCGCCCGCGCCGTGCGCACGTAATCGCTGCCCAGCACGTCGATCATCGCCACCCGCGTCAGCCGGGCGATATACGCCATCGGCATCAGCGACAGCGCCACCGCCGGCAGCGGCAGGTCCGCAAACCTCCCCCAGGTGCCGATCGGAAACCAGCGCACGCGCACGGTGAGCAGGATCATCAGCAGCGAAGCAGTGACGAAACTCGGCAGGCTGATGCCGATCAGCGAGATTCCCAGACTCGACCAGTCGAACGCTCCGCCGCGCCTCACCGCCGCCAGCGCCCCCACGCCCACCCCCACCAGCAGCGCGATCAGCATCGCGGCCAACCCCAGCGTCACCGACACCGGCAGGGCATTGCCGAGGATCTGGTTCACCGTCCACTCCGGATATTCCATGCTTGGCCCGAAGTCGCCGTGCGCCAGCAGGTTGGCCGGGTAATAGCGCAGGAACGTCCAGGCGCTCTGCGCGTGATATTGCGTCTTGAGGCGCTCGATCACGAAGGGGCTGAGCTTGCGCTCGTTTTCAAACGGGCTGCCCGGCGCCACCCATGCCAGCGCGAACGTCACCAGATAGATGATCGCGAGGATCAGCGGAAACTGCAGCACCCGGATGGCGATGAAGCGGGCCATGCGTTATCGCTCGACCTCCACCGACTTGAAGTTGATCATGTTCCGTGGACTGCGCGGAATCCCCTTCACGTTCGGCCGGCTCATGTCCACATTCACGTAACTGTAGATGGGAATGATCGGCGCCTCGCGCAGCAGGATTTCCTCGGCCTGACTCAGCAACTCCAGCCGCTTGGCCGGGTCCGCCTCCACCACCGCCGCCGCGCACAGATCATCGTATTCTCTGCTCACCCACTTGGAGTCGTTGTTCTCGCTGACCGACAGATACTTGTCGGTGAACGTCGATGGATCGTTGTAATCTCCGATCCATGATGCCCGCGCAATCGCGTAATCCTGGCTGCGCAACCGGTTGCCGAAAATCTTCACCTCCACCCCTTCCAGGCCGACGTTGATTCCCAGTTCCGTCTGCCACTGCCGGGCGATGATCTGCGCCACCGCATCGTGATGGGCGCCGGTGTTGAAAAGTATTCCCACCTTGGGAAATCCCTTGCCTCCCGGATATCCGGCCTCCGCCAGCAGCTTTTTCGCGCGCTCGATGTCGTGCGGCAGCCCGTTCGGCGAGCGGTATTTGGGAAATATTCCCCTGGGGATGTAATTCTCCGTCACCGGTTCGCCCATCCGCGTCACGTTCTCGACGATTGGCCGCTTGTCGATCGCCATCGCCAGCGCCTGTCGCACCCGCACGTCGATCAGCGGATTCACCCGGCCATCCGGCAGCTTGGGATTGCAGTTGATGCTGTAGAAATAGGTGCCGAAGCCGGGGAATACGTGCAGATCCTCCCGCCCCTTCTTGCGCAGCTCGGCGGCGATGTCCGGCGACACATCCGACAGCCAGTCCACCCGCCCGGCCTGGTAGATGTTGAACTGCACGGAAGGATCTTCGGCGCTGATCTGATCGATGATCGGACTCTTGATGCTGGCGCGGTCCCAGTAGTGCTCGTTGGCCGCCAACCGCAGCCGCCGCCGATATTGCCACGACTCCAGCCGATAAGGCCCATTGGTCACCAGATTCGGCGGCGTGGTGAAGCTTGGATCGTAGCTGATGTGCCCATCGTGCTTGAGGTCCTGCGCGAACTTCCTCATCGACTTTTCCTGCAGCGGATAAAACGGCGCGAAGGCGCACAAGTCTGGAAAAAATGGAACCGGATTCCCCAGTTTCACCCGCAGCGTTTTGCCATCCACCGCCTCGATCCCCACCGTCGCGAAAGCGACCTTCTCCGGAACCAACAGCATCGTGCTCCCCTTCCCATCCGGGACCCACCGCTGTTCGGCCCTCATGGCATACGCCTCCTCATAAGCCTGCGCGCCGGCGATGTAATGAAACAAATAGGTGTAGTCGCCCGGCTCCTCGAGCATGCGCCGCCAGGCGAAGACGAAATCGCTCGCCAGCAAATCCTCTCCATCGCTCCAGCGTGCGGTATCACGGATGTGAAACGTGTAGGTCTTCTTATCCGCGCTGACATCGGCGCGGTCGGCCGCCCCCAGCACCGGCTCCAGCGTCTGCGGCTCCAGCGTGTACAGCCCCTCCCACAGCGCCGATCCCACCCGGATATCCTGCAGCCAGGACATGCGATTGGGATCCAGCGTCTTGATCTCACCGCGATTGATGAAGGAGAAATCCGCCTTTTTCTCGGCCGCCCCGCCCGACCAGACCATCGCCGCCGCCAGCAGGATCACCAGCGCCAGCGGAATGATTGCCAGTCGTCGCATGATGAAATCACGGGTTGCTCAAGAGCGCTTCTGGTGGGGCAGACATTCTTGTCTGCCACGGGACAATGTACTCATTGGTCCGTATCCGCCGATTTCTCAAGAACCTCTCTTATTTTTCAGCCTGCGTCGTCGCAGACTCTCCGGCGGCGGTCTCAATCTTCGGGGCGGGCTTGAGCTTCTTAAATTCCGGCACCGCCGCGATTGCCTTGATCGCCGCATCCACATCCGCCTGCACCGTCACTGGATTGGGATTGTTGCTCATTTCCTTCAGGTTTTTCACCGCCGCAATCACCGCATTCGAGCTCATTCGCGTGCCGATCGCTGTGATCGCCTTGGCGTCCATCACGATCACCGGACCAAGCTGCTCGGGCACGCCTCCCGCGCTCATCCGCTGTGCGGCCAGCGACATCAGGTCGGTCCCAAGCTGCATCACCTGAAGCTGCTGGGCCGGCGTCAGCGGCTTGGGTGCACCTGTGCCAAACAGCGTGGACAGGTAGTTCATCGGCAGCCGCTCCGCCAGCGGCTCGGTCGGGACGCCTTTCAGATACTGCTCGTTGCGCCAGGCAAACAGCGCGAACATCTGCTCCACCACCTGCCCGATTGCCGTGGGCGGCACGTCCTTGGGATCGACGCTCAGCGCCTCGTATGCCTCTTCCACCACCGGTCCATCCGGGTGCGCCTTCACCGCCGGCACGATCGCCCCCACCATCACAAACTTGCCGCCGTTGCCAATCGCCAGCATTGGATTATTCAACACCTGCGGAATGATATATTTCGCCGCCTTGATTCCCCACAGCACCACCGCCTCTTCACCATCCTGCATGAATGCCTGGGAACATTCCATCAGGCGAGTGTTTTTCGCCGCCTGCGCCACCCGCGCCACCACGATGGCGGCGTTCAGCCGCACCCGCAGGTCCTTGTGGTCTTTCAGGGGCTTGATCGCGTCATTGACGGCGTTGGCGTAGGGACCGAGATAGGTCGGCAGCGCATCGGCATTGGCAACCTGGGTCGCCTCGATCAGCGCCTCGCGCGCATCCTGCACGTCCTGCGCCTCTTTGGCATCGGAAAGCTTCTTTACCTGCTGGGTGACGAAAGCCTGCACTGTCGACAGATTGCCGGCCTGGTAGTCGGACCGGATGCTCGTGGGAATTCCGCCCCCGCCGCCAGCGGTCTCAGCACCAAGCGTTGGCGACGTGAAAACACCCCATCCCAGGACAAGACAAAATAAAACCCTGTAGCCACGGTTCATCAGGCGGTTCTCCGGCCGGATCGGTGAGGATTCCAGTTGCTAAGCTCGGCTGCGACGAACTTTTCGGCGACGCGGCGAACCCTACCAAAGCCACTATATAGTGTCAACCAAACGCGAGATACGGGACAGGTATGCCTCATCTTGCGTGTCAATTCAGATGTTTTCCCCGCCGCGACAAAATAAAATTTTTCATTTGACAGTCCGATAACTGTTAGGGTATAATTAGCCTTAACAGAAACCGGTCAGAAAGGACTTGCAAATGATGACAGTACGTCAGATTGAGCGGCTTTGGGACAATCAGAATTATCAGCGGCTTTGCCGCGAAGTGGTGGCCATCCGTCCGGAGGCGCCGGTCGTCCTGGAACTGGATGCCAGCAGCGCCATTCCCGCGGCCGCGCTGGGAATGGTTCGGCTGGATGAGCTCAATCAGTCGCACACCGCGCTGTATGGCCGGCTGCTCCGCCTGGTGTTAGGAAGGCAGGAAGCCGATGGCGGCTGGGGCGATGCCGTCACCACCGCGCTGTGCCTCAAGGCACTATTGGCCGGCCAGGGAAACGGGCTGGCCATCGACCGGGGCATTGCCTATCTCGCCGCGCTGCAAAAGCCCGAAGGCACCTGGCCGCGCGTCCCTCTGCGCCGGATGCCGGCCGATGCGGCGGTCTCCGCGTTCATCCTCTATTGCCTGGCCGACGTCGCCAGGTTCCGCGAGTCGGTGCAGTTCGATCAGGCCGTCCAATGGTTCGAATCCCATGGCGATGAACTGGATGATGGCACCGCCCGCCTGTGGCAATCCGCCCGCCTCCGCTGCCGCATCACCCGCCCGCCGGCAACGGAAGCGTCGTGGTCGTGATGCCTACAGCGATATCGAGGTAAGGTGGGCGTAATGGCCCACCGTGTCGGAATCCTGAGCGTAAGGTGGGCGCACTCGCCCACCGTTTCCGGACGGTGGGCGAGTATGCCCACCCTACGCCAACCATTGCGACGGCCATTTATCGCGCAGTGACAGTGGGCGCGGAGGGGAGCTTGAGAATCTGGCCGATCTTGATGTTGTGGGGGTTGTCGCCGATGGTGGATTTGTTCAGGTCGTACAGCTTTTCGGTCTGGTCGCGATTGCCGTAGAGTTTGATGGAGATTTTCTCCAGGCTGTCGCCGGACTGGACTTTGTATTCCTTGGCCGCATCGATCGGTCGATCCGCCGGCTTGGGTGCCCGCGCCGCGCCCGATGAGGCGCCGGCAGATGTACTGGCCGCCGCCGCGGACTTGATCTCGCTGGGATCGGGCAGGTTGATGATCTGGCCGGGGCGCAGGCGGTCGGGCTCGATGGTGGGATTGGCCTTCTGGATCAGCGTGTAATAGCCGCCATTACCGTAAGTCTTGACGGCGATGCTGTAGAACGATTCGCCCATCTGCACCTTGTGGGTGCGCTCGCCAGATGGCTGGGTGGAGGGGACGGAGGGAGTATCGACGGAACGAACCGCGGTGTCCGTACGGCGCCCCGTGGCGGTAGTGTCTCCACCCGTCGGCACGAGAGTCAGCGACGGCGACGGCGCTGGGGTCAGGGCAGCGGTGTCACCGGCGACAGGGGTCGGGACGGGGGAAGGAGTTTGTCCAGAGCGGGCAGCATCCGCGCCGGTCAGCGCGCTGCCGGTGTCGGCCGGGCGGGGCGTGGCGTCATGGGTATCGATCGCCGGCCGGGATTGGCCGGGGGCGGGGGTGGTGCTCATCAGCGGCATGAGCGGCGTGCCGAAATTGCCGGTGTTGAGGCCCCGCGCCCAGATGTCTTCCTCAGGCTTGACATCTTCCTTTTTCACCGGTTCCGGCTGCGGGGGCGCGGCGGTGTCCGGCCTTTGCCCGGCAGCGAGCGGCTCGGGCGCCGGCGCCTTGGCGGTCGCGGCCGGCTTTTCCGGCGATGTCTGCGCGGTATTGGTGTTTGTGGGATTAGTGTTGTTGGAGGCGGAGCTCTTGGAGTCTGGCGTGATGTTCTCGACCCCGCCTTCTCCGGGCGTGAGCTGAGCCCCTTCGCGATCATCGCGCCCGCTGGCAACGATGACGTAGACAATCAGGACCGCCAAAAGCACGCCGCCGACCGCCAGGCCGAATCTCACATCCTTGCGCATAAGTGGGACTCCTTCCCGATTCGAGTATGTCGTTTCCTTGCCCCCTCATTGGAGCATTTGACGCCCGCGGGAGCAAGAGGTAACAAAAACAAAATTTCGGTTCTGTCGTGGCCGGCTACTTCTGCAGCGCCGGCGACGGAGATGTCCCCGACGTACCGCCCGGCCGCACCTCGAAGCCCCGTTCCTTCGTGGCCTTGCGGCCCAGCAGCAGGATCGGGGTGGCGATGGCAACCGACGAGTACGTGCCGACTAATATGCCAACCAGCATCACGAAAGTAAAGCCGTGAATGCCCGGCCCGCCGACGATGTACATTACCAGCACGGTGGACATGGTGGTGCCCGCGGTCAGCAGCGTGCGCGACAGGGTCTGGTTGATCGAGTCGTTGACGATGCGCCGCGACAGGTGGCCGAACTTGCCGCGGTTCTCGCGGATGCGGTCGAAGACCACGATGGTGTCGATCATGGAATAGCTCATGATCGTCAAAATCGCGGCGACCAGCGTGAGGTTTACCCGGAACGGCTCGATCAGCAGCCAATGGCCGAGGAACGTGTTTCCGATGTAATGGGAAATGCCGACCGCGGCCAGCACCAGCAGGGTATCGTGAACCATCGCCACCACGCAGGCGGTGCCGTAGGTGAGGTTGCCGAAGCGCAGCCAGATGTAGGCCATGATCACCGCCAGCGAAAGCAGCAGAGCCATGATGGCGTCTTTCTGGGTGTCGCCGGCGACCTGGGCGTTGAAGTTCTGCACGCGCTGAAGCTGCGGCGGCTTGTTGACCGCTTCTCCCACCAGCTTCCATGTCGGGTCGACCAATTCGCTCTGCCATTTGGCGGCGTCCTGGGAATAGGGCAGGCGCTGGTCGGCGATCAGGATCATGGCCGCAGCAGTCGGCTTGTCCTCCGGGCCGTCGGCGACCACTTCGAAATCACGATAAGGTATGGGAGTGGGGCTGGCCTCGCGCTGGCGTTCGATGCGGGAATGAATTTCCTTGGGCGAAAGCGGCGGGTCGAGGTTGACCAGCTTGATGGCAGCGCCGCCGATGTAGGTTTGCCAGTGCGCTGGGGTAAAGCTGTTGAGCGTCGGCGGCTGCTCGGCGGTGATCGGCACGATGGCGCCGCTTTCGATGGCGGCATCGCTCTTCTCGTCCATGTGCTCGAACTTGGAGCGCAACTCCATGTGCAGGTTTTCGCCGAACGCGCTCAAAACCGCTTCTTTAACGGCCGGGGCGTCGGTGTTGGGGGTCACGGCCTCATACACCAGGTTGTCGTTGCCGATCTGCACCACCGCCAGGCTGGGCAGGGCGCCGGGAAACTGATCGAGCTTGTCGCGTACCTTCTTAAGCTCCATCGGCTTCTTCAGCTCGAAGGTGACCGACGTTCCGCCGGCAAACTCGATGTCAAACATTTCGCGCTGCTTGACCTTGACGAAAAAGGCGATCAGGCCGAGCACGGTGAGAATCACGCTGGTGGCGATGAAATAGCGCGCCTTGGCCATCCAGTCGATGTTGGGGCGCAGAAATTTGTCCCACTTGGGATACGACAACGGCAGGCTGCCGAGGTGGGATACGCCATACTTCTCGATCAGGATCATGAAGATGGTTTTGGTGACGAACAGGGCGGTGAACAAGCTGCTGACGAGGCCGAAGAGCAGGGTCAGGCCAAAGCCTTTGACTTCTTCGGAACCAAGCCAGTAGAGGATGAATGCAGTAATAATCGTGGTGACGTTGGCGTCGAGAATGGCGCTCCAGGCCTTGTCGTAGGCGGTGCGGATGGCAGCGCGCAGAGAAACGCCGCGATGCTGCTCTTCGCGCAGGCGTTCAAAGATCAGCACGTTGGCATCGACCGATGCGCCGATGGTAAGCACGATGCCGGCGATGCCAGGAAGCGTGAAGGTGGCGTCGATGGCGGCCATGGCGCCCAGGATCAGCAAGACGTTCATCACCACCGCGATGGTGGCCACCACGCCGGCCAGGTGGTAGTAGACGATCATGAAGACCGCGACGACCGCCAGCCCGATGATGCAGGAGAGCAGGCCGGCGCGAAGGTTGTCCTCGCCAAGCTGCGGCTTGATGGTCTGCTCGGAGATCGGCTCGTCGGCAAGCTGGGCGGGGAGAGAGCCGGCGTTCAGCGTGGAGATGAGGTAGTTCAGTTCTTCTTCGGTGTATCCCTTGTCGCCGGCCTCGATGTAGCCGGATTGGTTGATCTGGGTGTTTATGTTGGGGGCGCTGATGACCTTGTCGTCGAGGACGATCGCCAGCGCCTGGCCTTTATTGGCGCCGGTGAGGGTCCCGAAATAGTTGCCGCCCTGCACGTTGAATTTGAAGCCGACGACGGTCTTGCCGCCGTCCAACTGCTCGCGATAGGCGCTTTCCAAAGCCCACGGCTTGATGCCCGGGCCGTTGATCATCGAGCGCTCCGGCGTGATGTCGAGCAGGATGTACATCTTGCCGTTGTATTCCTGGATCGGATAGTTGTAGGTCTTGAACTCCTCAGGCCGGGCGACTTCGTACCAGCGCAGGGTGTCGCCGGCCTTGGGGCGCGGGCCATCCTTCTTGAGCTGGGCGGCCATGGTCTGGATTTCCGGACCGGCATCCCGCGCGACGATGCGAAATTCCAGCACGCCCGAACCCTTGAGCAGCCGCTTCAATCCCGCCGCGTCGTCGATGGCGCCGCGCACGCCCTTGAAGGCATCGTGCATCGTCACGAAGTTGTCGATGGCGGCGATTCGGCTGGGGAAGTCCTTGTTTTCTTCGCGCAACTGCTTGAGCTTCGCCTCGCGCACGCTCTTGGTGGCATCGAGAATCGACTGCAGTTCGCTGACGTCGATGTTGGTGACGTTGAGCTGTTTTTTCAGTTTTTCATATTCGATGGTCGCGCTGGCCTGGGCGGCGGCATCCTTCTTTTCGCGGGCGGCCTGAATGCGATCCCAGGCGGAGGCCATCGCGCCATAGAGGTTGCCGCGGCTTTCGCTGGTCTGGGCGAGGCGGTTGATCTCATCGCGGCGGGCATCATGATTCTTGATGTCTTCGATGGCGTGGATCACATCGCCGATGCGCACGTTGGTCTGCTGGAGCTGCTGCTGGGCCTTGGTGTAGTTTTCGCGAATTTTTTCGCTCTCGGCCGAGGTGCTGGTCAGGGGCATCTGGATTTCCAGACGGGTGGGCCCTTGCGGACGCCAGACCAGGTTTTTCACGCCGTCGGGATCGACGCGCTTTTTCAGCGCCTGCATCACATCCCGCGACAGGTCGGGGCGGTATTGGCCGTCATCGGGGAGCTTGATCTCGTAGATCAGCTTGGTGCCGCCGGCGATGTCGATGCCCGGCTTGAGGTTGGGATGAAGATCGCCTTTATAGAAGTAGGGGAAAATGAAATACAAGGCGAAGAGGAGCACACCGAGGATGGTGGCGACGCGGCCGGAATAATGGGTTTGCATAAGGCGCTGGTTGCTAAGGACTCTGCTTCTTGCCGAACGAACAAGTCATACGCGGGGACTACTTGCTGGTTTCCGTCTTGTCGTCGCCGAGCACGCGGTGAATGGCGTTTCGGGTGAACCACATCTTGGCGTTGGTGGTTTCATCCACCTTCACCAGCACGCGGTCATCGCGGACGTCGACCACCTTGCCGATGATGCCGCCGATGGTCTGAATCTCATCGTTTTTCTTCAGTTGCTCGAGCATGCTCTCGCGCTTCTTGGTCTGGCCTTTCTTGTTCTTGAACACGAAGAGGTAAAAGATCGCGACGATCAGCAGGATCGGGACAAACTGCAGGATGCCGGGAGGCGCCTGCTTGGCGGGCTGCGTGGAAGCGGCGCCGGGGGCGGCCGTGCCGGAAGCTGTCGTGCTCGGGGTGGCGGTGACGGGGGCCACCGTGGTCGGAGCGGTCGTGGAAGAATCTGCGTCGGCAAGAATAAACGGGGAGAATGTCATGGGTCCTTTTGTAAGGCGGCTCGTTGAATAATTTCGTAGCACGGGCGTCTCGCCCGTGTGGTTGTACACCACAGTTCACACAACACGGGCGAGACGCCCGTGCTACGGTTCCTCTTCACCCGCGGGGGAAGACAGCGGGCGCGGGCCGAGGTGGCAGCGGGGGTCGCTTTGACGGAATGCGTCGAAGGTCCCGCCGGCCAGGGCGCCGCGGATGTCCGCCATCAGCCGCTGGTAGAAACGGATATTATGCACGGAAACCAGCACCGGGCCAAGCATCTCGCCCGCGAAAAAAAAGTGGCGGAGGGCGCCGCGGCTGAAATGACGGCAGGCGTAGCAGTCGCAGCCTTCTTCGATTGGCCGAATATCCCGCAAAAACTGGGCATTTCGCAGGCGCAGCGGGCCGGCGGCGGTGAAGGCATAGGCGTTGCGGCCATTGCGGGTGGGAAGGACGCAATCGAACATGTCGATGCCGCGGGCGACGGCGGCGACGATATCACGGGGAAAGCCGACGCCCATCAGATAGCGCGGCTTGTCCGCCGGAAGCAGCGGGGTTACGAAGTCGAGAGTGGCCAGCATCGCCTCGAAACCCTCGCCTACGGCCAGCCCCCCTACCGCGTAGCCGGGAAAGTTCATATCGACGAGCTTTTGGGCGCAGAGGGCGCGGAGGTCCTGGTGGATGCCTCCCTGCACGATGCCGAAAAGCGCCTGATCGGCGGGACGGGAGTGGGCCTGCTGGCATTGTCCCGCCCAGCGCAACGTTCGCTCCACCGCCTCGACGTGATATTCCCGCGGGGCATCGGCCGGGGGACATTCGTCGAAGGCCATGATGATGTCAGCGCCCAGGGCGTTCTGCACCTGCATGGAACGGGCCGGGTCGAGATGAACCATCGCCCCGTCCACGTGGGATTTGAATGTGACACCGCTGTCGGAAATGGTGTTAATGTCGGCGAGGGAGAAGACCTGAAAGCCGCCGGAGTCGGTGAGGATCGGCCCCGGCCAAGCCATGAAGCGGTGGAGATCGCCAAGGTCGGCCACCACCTGCTCGCCCGGCCGTAGCATCAGGTGATAGGTGTTGGCGAGGATGCATTGTGTGCCGGTGGCAGCCACCTGGTCGGGCAGGAGGCCTTTGATCGTGCCTTGTGTGCCGACCGGCATGAACGCGGGGGTGTCGAACGGGCCGTGGGAAGTGGTGACGCGGCCCAGCCTTGCGCGGGAAGCAGTGTCGGCCTGGAGGAGTTCGTAGCGGAGCATCAGTTGAGGGCGATCGTAGGGGACGAGAGGAGGGATGGGAAGAATAGTCGAGATGGCATTGGAGTGGTGATCGGTGGGGCAGACATTCTTGTCTGCCGCGGATGAATGTACCCATTCATCCGAATATTCGACTCGATGAGTACATCGAGTCGTGGCAGACAAGAATGTCTGCCCCACCAACTCCTGGCCCG
>DAIOHQ010000162.1:0-11367 GCA_036744635.1 Tepidisphaeraceae bacterium
TTCGAGCATTGTGGGCACAGGTAGTGTGTACATTCAATTGCAACCCGCTCTAGCCGCCAGCGCTGCTAAAATACTTCCAATGCCCGACCGTCTCCTCTGCGATCTCTGCAACACGCCCATGCCTCCGCACGCGCATTACATCGTGCGGATGGATATCTTTGCCGATCCTTCCATGCCGCCGCTCTCCACCGAAGAGCTGGCCGAGATGGACTTCGATAAGACCATGAAGGATCTCATCGACGAGATGAAGCACCTGTCGGCCGACGACCTGCAGGATCAGGTGCATCGCCGCTTTGAGTTCCGCCTCTGCCGCAAGTGTCAGCGGCAATTCCTGGCCAATCCCCTCGGCCGGCCCCGCCGCGTCCGCACTGGAGAAAACTAACATGGCGTCCGCCGAAGATAAATTCACCTCCGCCCTCCCCGCCATTCGCGGCCGCGCCAACGACTACGACCGCTCCGGCGAATTCCCCGCCGACGACCTCGCCGACCTCGCCGCCGCCGGCGCCATGCGCTTCGCCATCCCCACAGATTGCGGCGGAGAGGACCTCCCTTCGCTCGATATCCATTTGAAGTATGAGCAACTTGCCGCCGTCTCTCTCTCCACCGCGCTGCTGCTTTCGCAGCGCGACTCGGCCGTCGGCATGATCGACGGCGCCCAAGACTGGCCGCTGCGCGCCCAGACCCTCCGAAAGCTCGCCAACAACGAATTTTTCACCACCATCGGCATCGCCCAACTCACCACCAGCCGCCAGGGTGGCCGGCCGGCGCTGCGTGCCCGTCGCGACGCCGGCGGATATCGCATCGAAGGCCTGATCCCCTGGTCCACCGGACCGGCCAGGAGCGCATTCGTGATGGCCGGCGCAGCCATCGAAGACAGCACCAATCAGCAAATCCTCTTCGCCCTCCCCACCGACCTGCCAAAAGTGCGCATCGATCCCCCGCTCCCGCTGGTAGCGCTGCGCAGCAGTTTCACCACGCAAGTTCACTGCGACGGCGCGCTCTTGGAAGAAAAGTGGATTCTGCGCGGCCCGGTAGAGCGCGCGCTGGCCAGCCGCAAGAAAGGCGTGCCGCTTGGCCAGGCGTTTCTGGCGATGGGCCTCTGCCGCGGGGCGCTCGATCTGATTGCAGAACATGATTCGGCGCGGGCCCGATCGACGCGTGATCGATTTCAAGAGCAGCTTTCTGCAATTCGACAGGAAGTGCTTCGCCTCTGTTCCCCCGCCGGCGAAGCCGAAGTCGCCGCCGCCTCAGCGCGCATCCGCGGCGAGTGCAATGACCTGGCCGTCCGCCTCACGCACGCGGCCGTTGCTCTTTACAAAGGAACCGCCCTGCTCGCCGATCACCCCGCCCAGCGCCTCGCCCGCGAGACACTTTTTCTGCTGGTCTGGTCCTGCCCCGACCCCGTCATCGACTGCACGATCGAGATTCTGTCGGGTGAATAAGTCAATGGCGCAGTTGAATCATTCATCCACCGACACCCGCGCCTGGGCGGCGGCGTTCTGTTGCTGGAAATGGTTTGCGATGGCGCGGGCTTCCGGCAACGGCTGAAATACGCCCCGTTCCGCCGAGGCCACTGTGGTTTGCGACCAGGAGCAATACCAGACAAACGCGACGACCGCGCCCGTGGCGGCCGGCACCAGCAGCCGATCCTTGGTGGCCCACAGAAATCGCCCGAACCCGCCCTTATTTTCAATGTCGCCCATACCGTCCTTCCCAAAGCCCTGCATTTGGTCCAAAAGCCTGCCCGATTCCCGTACAATCTTCAATACATCGGCCCGAATGCCAAACTGTCTGAGGACACAACCCAATGACCGGCACCGAATTTGAACACTGGCTGCGCGACGAGCATCGCCGGCCGCTGGTGATGGGGGTGCTGAACGTCACCCCGGACAGCTTCAGCGACGGCGGCCGGTTCGCCACGATCGGCGCCGCGGTCCAACACGGCCTGGAAATGGCGGCTGACGGTGCGGATTTAATCGACATCGGCGGCGAATCCACCCGTCCCGGGTCCGATCCGGTGCCGCCGGAGGAGCAAATCCGCCGGGTGGCGCCGGTGATCCAACAGCTTGTCGATCGGGTATCCGCGCTGCTCTCCATCGATACGACCAGCAGTCTCGTCGGTTCGGCGGCGATCGACGCGGGGGCTGCGATCATCAACGACATCTCGGCCGGCCGGGATGACCCGGAAATGCTGCCGCTGGCCGCCGCCCGCGGCGTGCCCATCATCTTGATGCACATGCAGGGAAATCCCAAGACCATGCAGGTTGGCCCGGTTTATCAGGACGTGGCGGCCGAGGTGGCGCTGTTTCTGCACGAGCGGATCGAGGCGGCGGTGGCGGCGGGAATTCACCTGGATCGCATTCTGGTCGACCCGGGCATCGGGTTTGGCAAGGCCCTGCGGCATAATCTCGAATTGCTCCGCCACCTCTCCAAGATTGAAGCGCTCGGGCGGCCGATGGTGGTCGGGGTCAGCCGCAAGAAGTTCATTGGCACCATCACCAACGAGCCGGAGCCGGCGGGGCGCATCTTCGGTTCGGCGGCGGCGGTGGCATGGTCGGTGGCAAACGGCGCCAACATTGTTCGTGTCCATGATGTCGGCCCGATGTTGCAGGTGGTGAAAGTGATCCGGGCGATTGGGCACGGAATTGATTGAAATTTTTTCGTTCCCCGCCGTGGCCTAACCGAGGTAACGCAGCTATATTTCAGTTGAGTCGAAACAATTCCGATTTCCATCTGGGATGATGCGCCTCGTTTCTCGACAATGAATCAGACTCGGTTTGATGCCTTATGAACCCCAACGGCTTCCCCAGTTTCCATGCTTTTCTCACCGCCGTGCGGGCGTATGGGTGGTGGCGCGTCTCGATCGAGATGCTGATTATCGCGCTGGTCGTCTATTGGGTGGTGCGCTTCCTGCGCGGCACGCGCGGGGCGCGCATGCTCAAGGGGATCGTTTTCATCCTGATCAGTCTCTATCTGATCATCAGCCTGGTGGCGGCGCAGTTTCACCTGGAACGCATCGGTTTCCTGTACGCCCGGTTCCTGCAGGTGGCGGCCATTGCGGTGGTGGTTGTGTTCCAGCCCGAGCTGCGGCGGGCGCTGATGCGGCTGGGGGAGACCCGGCTGTTTCGCGGCTGGTCGAATCAGCTCAACGATGACATCGAGGCGTTGGTGGAGGCGGCCACTTTTCTGGCGCGGCGCAAGATCGGCGCGTTGATCGCGATTGAGCGGGAGGTCGGGCTTGGAGGTATCGCCGAGAGCGGAACCCGCATCAACGCCGATCTGTCGGCGGCGCTGCTGAACACGATCTTCTGGCCGAACTCGCCTTTGCACGATCTTGGGGTGATTGTCAGTCAGGGACGGATCGCGTTTGCCGGGGTGCAGTTCCCGCTGGCGGAGAGCGGCGACCTGGAGCGCGAGCTGGGCAGCCGGCACCGGGCGGCGGTCGGAATGAGCCAGGAATCGGACGCTGTGGTTCTCGTCGTTTCGGAAGAGACCGGCGATGTGAGCATCGCCGAACGCGGGCAGTTGATCCGCAAGTTGTCGCCCGAAGGCCTGCGCGGGCTGCTCGGAGAGCTGCTCGGCCGCGGCGATGCGGCAACCGTCTTAAAAAAAAAGGCCGCCTAGAAGACCCGTAGATTTGCAGGCCCCGCCAAGCGTGAATTGGCAGACTTTCTTGTCATGGCAGACTCGAAGCAAAATTCTCCTGAAGTGCCCTCCGCCGAGCAACCGAAGGCGATTCCGCTCCCGCATTCCTCCAGATGGAAGGGGGAAAAGACGGGATGGCGCGGGCGGATGCGTGAAAACCTGAGCGGTGTCCGCCACTGGGCCCGCAGCGCCTTCACGCGCGAGAACGTCATCGACCAGAGCAAGACGCTGGCGTGGGTGATTCCGCTGACCTTCCTGATCTGGGTGTACGCCGAGCGCGAGCAGGTGGCGAAGGAAGAGAAATTCCAGTTCCCCATTGAAGTCCGCAGCAACGACGCCAACAAGATCGTCACCATCGTCGAGCCGCGCGACAAGAAGATGACAGCGGACCTGCAAGGTCCCCAGGCAAATCTGGAGCGGGTCAAGGACCTTATTACCCCCCGCAACGGAGCGGCCGCGGTGGTGATTCGGGTGGATGCGTCACTGGAGGTCGGAGATCATCCGCTGCCTGCGCAAGGCTCAATGGATCGCGATCCAATCTTCCACGAAAACGGCATCAGCATCGAGAATTGCCGGCCGGCGAGCGTGACAGTTCACATCGATCGCTATGCCGAACGCACGGTGGAAATCCAGGTTCCCACAGAGATCAACAACATCGAGCCTGGCGCAACGTTCGAACCCAAGTTCGTCAAGGTCCGCGGGCCGGAATCGCTGCTCACCCGCGGGCCGCTGGTGGTCTATGCGGATTTGTCGCCGATCCAGGCGATCAAGACGCCGGGGCCGGTGGATCAGGATGTCACGACCAAGAAGCCGTTCGATGACGAGCATGTCACGGTTACCCCGGCGCAGGTGCATGTCAATTTGAAGGTGCGGCAATCGGACGTGACGCATGACATCGGCGCAATGCCAATCTGGATAGTCCATCCGGATGGATTCTTGAAGAAATACGACGTGGTATTCGAGAGTGGCAGTGCCGTATTGCGGAATGTGACGGTGCAGGGCCCGAAGGACACGATCGAGATGTTCTTCCCTTCGGAACATTTACCCAAGACCAAAAATCCGCCCATCCCGCCTAAAGCGATCCTTGAGGTTTCCGACAATGATGTGACACCGGCCGAGTTCCACGACAAGCCGGTGAAGTTTGACCTTCCTAAGGGGATTACCGCAGGGGAAGCTCCCATCGTTCGCTTCAAACTGGTGGAGCGCACCGCCGCGCCGTAGCAGAGCGGAAGGTTCGCGTGCTTGTGCCGAAGCATCCGCCGGGGATAATCCGCGCCATGAGTGAAACAAAAAATGTGGTGCGGTGCGCGGTGATCGGATTGGGGATGGGGCAGGCGCACGTGCGCGGCTATCTGGAGACGCCCGAGGCGCAGCTTGTGGCCGTGGCCGATCTGGATGCCTCGCGGCTGGCCAAGGTGCAGGAGCAGGTGGGGGCGGACAACTGCTTCACGGATTACAAGGTGATGTTGGAGCGGGTCAAGCCGGACCTGGTGAGCGTGGCCCTGCCGAATTTTCTGCACGCGCCGGTGACGATCGAGTGTTTGCGGGCCGGCTGCCACGTGCTGTGCGAGAAGCCGATGGCGATGAGCCTCAAGCAGGCGGAGGGGATGAAGAAGGAGGCGGTGAAGGCGAAGAAAAAGCTGGGGATCAACCTGTCGTTTCGCTTCACGCCGCAGGCGCGGGCGCTGAAGGATCTGTGCGAGGAAGGGTTTCTGGGTGAGGTGTACCACGCCGGGACGAAATGGACGCGGCGGGAGGGATTTCCCGGCTTCGGAAGCTGGTTCGGGCAGAAAAAAATGTCGGGCGGCGGGCCGCTGATCGATCTGGGCGTACACCGCATCGACCTGGCGATGTGGCTGATGGGATCGCCCAAGCCGGTGAGCGTCAGCGGAGCGATCCATGAGAAGATCGGCGTGCCGCGCGGCAAGCTGTTGAAGAAGCAGTTTGACGTGGAGGACTTCGCGGCCGGGTTCATCCGCTTTGACAATGGGGCATCGCTGACGCTGGAGATTTCCTGGGGCGGGCATCAGGCCGAGCCGGAGTCGATGTCCACCACCGTGATGGGCACGAAGGGGACGATCGTCCATCGCAATCTCAACGGCACCTACGATTTCATCGGGGAGTATTTCACCGAGACCAAAGGCCACAAGCTGGCGGGCATGGTGGCGCAGTCGCGGCAGGATGTGCGCTCCAGCTATGGGGAGATGGTGCGGGCGATCATCAACGACACCGATCCGCTGGCCAATGCCGAGGATGGCCTGCGGGTGCAGCAAATCCTCGATGGGCTCTATAAGAGCGCGGCGACCGGGAAGGAAGTGGCGATCAAGTGAACTCGCCTCTGCAACCGGCGTTCATTGGCGGTCGATGGAGTATTTTCCCGGACCGATGAGGGTAAGGGCGAGGAAGAGAATGCCGTCCTCCATGGGGTGTGACCAGCCCGGGCCGAATTGCCCCAGGAGGCCGGTTTGGTTCAGGTGGAAGATGATGGCAACGGTCATGTCGAGCACCAGGATGATGCAGGCCGGGCGGAAGAGGAAGCCGAGCACAAGCAGCGCGCCGCCGGCGGCCTCGGCCAATGCCGCCAGGAATCCCCAGGCGGCGGGTGCGAAATTGATGCCGAGGTAGCCCATGGCGGCGCCGGTTTGCGCCCAAGCCTTCGAGCCGCCCATCAGCTTGGGCCAGCCGTGGGCGATGAAGGCACAACCGATGCCGACGCGCAGGAGAAGCAGGCCCAAGTCACGATATTTGGTAAGGCCGGTGAGGATCATGGAATGATCGTACCTTGGTGACCGACAATCAGCCAAGATCAGGGATCACATATTCGCCATGGCCTGGGAGAGGCGGCGGACCTCGTGGATGGACATGCCGCCCAGCTTGGGGATGTTGGGGCCGATGTGGGGGGTGATGGCGTGGCCTAGGCCCAGGCGCGCCGCTTCGCGCAGGCGCAGCTCAAGCTGGGGGACGGAGCGGATTTCCCCGCCCAGGCCAAGCTCGCCGACCGCGAAAGTGCCGGCGGGGAGGGGGCGGTTGAAGTGGGCGCTGGAGATGGCCAGGGCGATGGCGAGATCGATGGCGGGCTCGAGGACTTTGACGCCGCCGGCGACGTTGACGAAGACATCATCGGCCGCCAGGCGCAGCTCGGCGCGTTTTTCCAGTACCGCGATGATCATGGCGACGCGGTCTGCCGAGACGCCGGAGGTCTTGCGCCTGGCAGCGCCGATGACGGAGGAGGCGGTCAGGGCCTGCACCTCGACCAGCAGCACGCGCGAGCCCTGCATGGCGGCGGTGACGACGGTGCCCGAGGGCGGGCCGCCGGGACCGTACTGCTCCATGAAGAGGTTGCCGGGGTCGGTGACTTCCCGCAGGCCGGCGCCGGTCATCTCGAACAGGCCGATCTCCTGGGTGGAGCCGAAGCGATTCTTCACGCAGCGCACGATGCGATGGGAGTGAAAGCGGTCGCCCTCGAAATAGACGACGGTGTCGACGATGTGCTCGATGATCTTGGGCCCGGCCAGCGTGCCGGCCTTGGTGACATGGCCGACGAAGAGGATCACCACGCCGGCGGTCTTGGCGAGATAGACCAGCTCCATGCAGCAGTCGCGGAGCTGGGTGACCGAGCCGGGGGCGGCGGGCAGGTCGGGCTTGTAGATCATCTGGATCGAGTCTATCACCACCACATCCGGCTGCTGCTTGTGGATCTGATTGATGATGCGCTCGAGGTTGGTCTCGGCCAGGACCAGGAGCGTGGGCGCTTCGATGCCCAGGCGGGAGGCGCGGAGCTTGGTTTGTTTGGCGGATTCTTCGCTGGTGACGTAGAGAACTTTGGGGGGATTCGGGTGCCCTCCGGGCGTCGGAGATTCGGGGGCCCGTCGGGCGGTTTGGATGGGCGGAGCGGAGAGTTGGTGGGCCACCTGTAGCAGCAGGGTGGATTTGCCGATGCCGGGTTCGCCGCCGACCAGGATGGCGGAGCCGGGGACGAGGCCGCCGCCGAGGACGCGGTCGAATTCGGCGATCCCAGTGGCCAGACGCGGGGTGTCGGCATCGGTGATCTCCGACAGGGGCAGGGCTTCGCCGCCGTGGGCGAAGTCGCCGGATTGGTCGGAACCGGATCGCCCCGCGCCTCCGCCCGCGCCCGCGCCGAGGGAGGAGGCTTTGCGGGCGTCGAAGGTGGGCGCCTTGTATTCTTCCAGGCTGTCCCAGGTGCCGCAGTCGGGGCACTTGCCCATCCATTTGGGATGGACTGAGCCGCAGTGGTTGCAGAGAAATTGAGTCCGGATCCTGGCCATCTTTGCAGTGGGCCATTCTAGGCGCTGGTCAGGAGGAAGGCACGGAGGCAAGAGGCGCGAAGGCACGAAGTGAATCCTGCCTCTTCCCTGCGTGCCTTCGTGCCTATGTGCCTTCGTGCCTTCTGTCAGTGGCTTTGCAGCTTGACATTCTCAGCCCATTTTTCTTACTGTAACGGGGACGTCCCCACACTCTTCCCTCGCGAGGAATGGCCGATGCCGGTGCAGATGGAGCTCAACAAGATCATCATTTCAGAGATGGAGGATTCCCAATACATCTTTCTGAAGGAAGTGGACGGCGAGCGGAAATTCCCCATCGTGATCGGCTCCAACGAGGCCCTGGCGATCGACCGGCGGCTCAAGGGGCTGACCATGCAGCGCCCGCTGACCCACGACCTGCTGGCCAACGTGATCGAGCAGATGGGGGGCACCATCGACCACATCGAGATCAACAACCTGGAAAATCACACCTTCTTCGCCCGCATCCACATCCGCCAGAATGGCCGGATGCTGGAGATCGACTCGCGGCCATCGGATGCCATCGCCCTGGGGATCGCCAGCTCGGTGCCGATCTACGTGGCCGAGCATGTCCTGGATGAAGTGTGCTGAAGGAAGGCAACGAGGGGGAAGGCACGCAGGCACGCAGGCACGCAGGCTCCGTCGCTGTGGCGACGAGGGTGAATTCCTTTGTGCCTCGGTGCCTTCGTGCCTCTGTGCCTCCAGCTTTCGACAGGCCTGATAAACCTTCCAACAGGCTTGCCGGAGCTTCCGCAAACCCTGGCGACGCTTCCGACAGGCTTGCCAATCATTCTGACAAGCTTGGCGGAGACTTTGGCAAGCCTGATTATTTCTCCGGCGAGCCGCCACCCCCTTCGGCAACGCTGCGGCAGCGATTTTTTCTGGACCGCCCATTTCCGGCGGTTATCGCCCCCCCTGTGCCCCCCTCCCCCGCTCCGGCGGGCGGTGCAGGGGACGAAAAGAAAATTTTCCCCCCGCCAAAGTCCCCCGCACCATGTGCCGAAGAACCCGTTGGCGGCGGCGTGTTGGCGAGAGCGAAGGGCGGAAGCGACAAAGGGCGGAGGCCAACACGTGGCACGGGCAACCTTGCCCGTGCGCCCGAGCGTCAGCGATCACGTGCCAACCCGACAACCTGCACGAGCGGCTGTCAATCAATCCACCAGGCAAGCGGACAAAGCTGCCCCCCTTCCCCTCCGACGGGCCGTCCTCACACCGCCGCTCCGAGCGACAATCCACTCTGATGGACAAAAGTATGCCCGCCGTCGGAGGGGGGAAGGGAGGGTCGTGCCGACGGCATCGAGGGTGGGTGCGGAAAAGGAAATATTCGGCGAAATGTACCTTGACCCTTTAGGGTTCCTCGACCCTTCTGAAACCTGAAAACTGAAATCTGCGAACTCACCCGGCTCCCCGCGCCTGCGGCGTGCATCCGCGCTCGTGCAGGAAGCTATAGATCCTCTCCATCACTTCGCCTTTGTCGCAGATGTTGCTGAACCAGAAGTACACGCATCCATCCTTCGGCGCGCTGTCGAACATATACCGGAAGAACTCGAACTCATCCGCGAAACCCCGCCCCAGCTTCAACACGTCGTTGTCCTTGTGCATGTCGATGACCAGGTGAGGCGCGAGCACGGCCCGGCCGGCGAATTCCCGCATGATGATGGCCGGGTCGTCGCTGTTGCCGGGGTTCCAGTTGTACGCAGCCACGTTCTTCACCGCGTGGATGTTGTCAAAGTACGGCCGGTGCCACGAGCAGGAATGGTAAAACAACGGCCCGCACGCCTCGGCGATGCAGTTGACATACGGCAGGCTGAACTCCCGGTGCATCTCCGGCGATACCAGCGTCATCGTGTCGTCGGCGATCATCGTCCCGCGTCCCTCCGCCCAGATGCCCGGAAAACTACAGGGGTTCAGCCGCTCTCCCGCCAGCTCCTGCACCGTCTGGATGAACCGGATGACAAACCCCGTGATCTTCTCCAGCAACGCATGCACCGCATTCGGGTTCTCCGAGAGTGCGATGTAGAACGAGTCATCCCACATCAGTTCCGCGATGCCCAGCGGCGACTGAATATCCGGCTCGCGCACGAGCTGGTCCGGCGGGAGCCTCCGCAGCGCCTCGCGCAGACTCTTGAGCAGCTCGCCGGTATACCCCGACGACACATCCGGCACGTCCAGGTCGGCCACCTGGCTCGCATCCGTGATCCGCTTGTGAAACCACTGATGCCCCTCCCCCAGCGACAGCGGCCGGCACCCCAACGCCAGCGGAAACAGGATCGTCCCCCCGCCCGGCACGCTCACGGAAACCCGCGGCGTCCAATCCCACCGCCCCACGGCGTTCACCGCCGCGCTGGCGGTCTCCCGCCCGTTGGCGCTATAGAAAAACCCGCCCTCGTCCGGCCGCGCGTATGCCCGCCGGAGAATCGCGGCCATGGTCTGAACATCCCCATCATCCCCGCGCCCGCTACTGCGGGAAAGGGCAGGGCCAGGGCCATTTTGCACGTTGCATTTTTCATCCTTCATTTTTCATTGCCTCGCGCGACGGGATAATTCAACTGCCCCCGCGCCATCCACAACGGTTCGGGGTGCAGCCCCATCGTCTTTTCCGAATCGTCCGGCGAGTCGCTGTATTCCATGAAGAAGGCCCGCCGCGGCCGCGGCGTCCGGTTCGCCAGCGAGCGGTGCAGCATGAAGCCGCTGAACGCCACCGCCTCCCCCGCCTTCATGCGCACCGGAATGCCCGCGCTATCGGCGGGGACCGTGATGTACCACGATGCGCCGCTCGCCTTGTGCGGCAACAACCCCCGCTTGTGGCTTTCGGGTATCACCCACACGCACCCGTTGCGCTCATCCACATCGTCCAGCGCGACCCAGACGGTAATGTGGGCCGGATTGTGCTTGTCGCCGTAGCCGTTGTCCTGGTGCCAGGGGAACTCCCCGGCCGCCGCGCCGGCGTCCGGCAGCTTGGTCACGAATTGGTTGAAATGCCCGCAGATCGTCCGGCCGATGAGCTGCTCCACGGCGTCAAGGTGCGGCCCGTCGAGAAAGATCGCCCGCACGATCGCCGAATAGCTCGCCAATTGGTTGCGGAAGATCGTCCCCCCATCCGGCAGGACCGACTTGCGATCCGCCAGCGAGACCTGCGGAAACGATCGAAACCGCTCTTCCTCCCCCCGCAGTTCCGCAAGCGGACGATCGTCCAACATCCGCGCGAGCAGCACATAC
Source organism: Tepidisphaeraceae bacterium (assembly GCA_036744635.1). GTDB lineage: Bacteria > Planctomycetota > Phycisphaerae > Tepidisphaerales > Tepidisphaeraceae > DAIOHQ01. The sequence goes on from DAIOHQ010000162.1 coordinate 11,166, forward strand.
CCCTGCTCGCGGTAAAACGCGACTTGTTGCTCGTCCAACGCCATGTTCCTGATTGTAGAGGATGACAGCGGACAGGCAAGCGTCGCCCGCACGGTTCGGAGCAACTGAGAGGGAGCAGCCGAGAGGAAAGACAAAGGGGTCAGAAAGGAATGCCGTTTCCTTAAGCGATAAACGGCCCAAATAGCTGCATTTAGGGTAATGG
>DAIOHQ010000163.1:0-11352 GCA_036744635.1 Tepidisphaeraceae bacterium
CTTGGCGCTATCGCCAGGGGCGTTTTGACACGCGAACTGCGGAAGTCGGGCTAGCGCTTCGGCGCCCATGTCTGCCGTAGGGTCCGCTTCAGCGGACGGGACGAATTTGAGTACCGCCTCCGCTGAAGCGGACCCTACATGAACCACCTACCTACTCCTGCGACAGCTTCTTGTAATATTCCTTCAGCGCATCGCTCCACGCCGCCGGAAGCTGGCCTTTCATCGCGTCGTTGATGTCTTCCTTCATCTTCCGGCTGGTCTGCGGCGTGGTGTCGCGCTGGGTGTGAATTCGTCCGCTGAGCATCATGCGGCTGCTGTCCATGTCATCCAGCAGCACATCCTTGCGATGCAGCGCGTTCTGATACCGATTGGCCTTCAGGTCTGACTCCACTCGCCGCATCAGCGCGATCGACTCCAGCATTTTGAAGTTGTCATACTTGCCCACCTGGTACTGCAGGTTAAGGCGCTCGGCATTGTTGCGGAGCTGCGCCTGCTTCTGCGCCAGGCGCTGCATTTCCTGCTTCTGCTTGGGACCAACCGGCCCTTCCAGCCCTTCGCCCCCTTCGCCGGAAATCTTGCCGCCACCGGTTGCGCCGCCGGTCGGGTCCTTGCTGGTGTCCTTGACTTGCCCTTTCTGGAACGGCGTGGGATCGAGCCGGGTCGGCGTGTTGCGGCCGCCCTTGCCGCTGGCGGTTTCCTCGACCATTTCACCCTGCGACTTGCCCGAGCGTCCTTCACCGGCGCGTCCGCCCATCTCATTGTTGTTGGGAAGCTGGTTGCCGGTAACGCCCTTGGCCGACATGTCGGCGATGGGGCCGTCGGCGGCATCCCATCCAATACCCTTATCGGCCGAGTCGGTCCAGTTGGCGTTCATGTCTTCCATGTCTTCAAACAAATCTTCCTGCTGCTCCATCAGCTCGCCGACCATGTCTTCCAGCTCCTTGGGAAGCTCGGCCATGGGAGTATCGGTCTTGCCAAGCGGATCTTCCTGCGTCCACTTCTGCCGGTCGGGCGTGTTGCTCAGCCATTTCTCGATGTTGCTGGAAAGCTCCTTGGCCAGCTCCAGCCCCATGTCTTCGGCGGCCACGGCGATCTCGGCGGCCTTTTGCTTGAGGGCATCCTTGGCCATCGTCGTTTCGCTATACACTTCCATCAGTTCCTTGAGCAGCGCCGCGTTGGACATATCCTGCTCGGCCATCTTCGAAAAATCCGAAACTTTTTCCTGCATGAACGCGTCGAGCTTCTCCTGGGCGGCCTTAAGCTCCTCAAGCAGCTTCTTGTCGGCCTCGTCGTAGTTATCCACCGGCTTCTTGGCCAGGTTGGCGGTCTGCTCCATGATCCGCTGCTCTTCCTTCATGAACTTCTTGAGGTCCTCATTCAGCTTGTTGAGCTTTTCGCGCTGGTTGGCCAGATCGTCGCCGGATCGCGTGGTCGGCTGGGTGGCCGGATCGGCGGCGGCATTGAGCATCGCCAGCAGACTTTCCAGCGTGGTGATGATCCGGCGCTGCCGCGCCCGCAGGTCCTTGTTGAGCTTCACCCGCTCGGCCGCCAGCGGCTCGCCGATGATGGCGGCCGAGAGATCCACCGCCTCCTTCGCCGGGTTCATCGCCAGCACCAGCAGCGTCTTTTGAATGACCTTGGTCTGCTCGTCGAATTGGAAGGTCTCGGCGGTCTGCTGCATCATCGTGCGCAGGTCTGCCTGGCCGGAGCCGATTTTCTTGAAGAAGTCCGCGAACGCCTGGTCGCCGCCGGCCGCGTGCTCCAACAGCTTGAACGCGGTGGTCTGTTCATTGAGGTCGCGCTGAATCTTGAGCATCTCCAGCAGCCGGGCGCGGAGCTTGTCGGCCTTTTCCTTCTCATCCTTTTTGATCTGCTCGGGATCGCGGAACTTGATCTCGTAGATGTTGGACATCGTCGTCTGCGGGCCCAGGTCCTTCTCGTTTGCGCTGGAATTGGACGAAGCGGGCAGAGCACGGTTATCCGACACTTCCACCTGAATGCGAATGGCGCTGCCATGCTTGCGCAACTCCGGCTTGAGGTCGAGCACGGCCGCCAGTTCCGCCACCGGCTTGGCGGGCGAGAGATCAGCCGGCACCACCAGCACCGGCGTCGGCTGCGAACCGGGAGCAGCCTGACTGCTCGCGGCGGCATCAGAGGCGTTCCACACCAGCACCCGGGCCTTGGCGACCCCGTAGTCATCCTTCAGGTTGGCGACGATCTTCACCTCGGCGCTGGGCGCGATGGCGGTATCCTGCGTCGGCCATTTCATCTCGATCATCGGCGCCGCATCGCGGGTGCAGTGGATGACGAAATTTTGCTCCGGCACCCGCGCGATAATCTGCCCGGCTCCCTCGGTAAGCAGCACCGCGACCGCCATCTCATCCATCACCACGAGATTTCCCGAGAACGTCAGCCCGGCCTGAAGAACTTCCATCGGCGCCGGCGTCGATTCACCAATCTGCAGCATCGCCGCCTTCACCGGTACATCGACGCTGGCGCTCAGTTCAATCTTGCTACCTTGCGGCACCTGGATCGGTGTCTTGTCGATCTGGTCGGGAGTGAGAACCACCTTCGACGCCGCCTGCCCGGTATAGCTGGGCGGGGTGATGCTGAGCGAAAGCTGCATGAGCTTCACTTCTCGCACCACGTTCACCTTGTGCCAGTCGCTCTGGGTCGACCCTACCTCAACCCGGAAACGCGTCGATTCCAGCACGTGCTCGACGCGATAGGCGTAGCGAAGGCGCGCGATCCCATCCATTTCGTTGCCAGCGTCATTGATCGGCGATCCGACCAGTTCGGCGGGAGGCAGCTTGTTATCAAAAATCAGCTTGCAGTTCCCCATCTTCGGATCTTTGGCGATAATCGTGATCTCAAGAGGTTGGCCCGCCACCAACGTCACCTCATCAGGTTGCACATCGATAATTCTCGCCGCGCCAATCTTTGGGACAAAACTTGTCGGGCTGAACATCTGATGCCAGCCGTGAGACATGCGCCCATGAAACAGGCCCATGAGCAGAAGTGCCGGCACCACGAAGTAGCTGAGGCGCAGGACGAGCGCGCGCAGGTCGGAAAGCTTCACGGCCTCGTCCAGGCTTTTCCCCCGGGCATTGGAAAGGATCTCGGAAAAGATCTGCGGCAGCCAGGGGCTTGTCTGCAGATCGGCGGCGCTGGCGAGCAACACGGAATTGGTCAACCCGTTGTGAAGATTCCCCACCCGCGACTCCACCAGCCTGGCGACTTCCAGCATCTTCGGGCGGATCAGCAGCGGCAGCACAATCCAGAAAACGCCGCTGGCCACAATCCAGCCTGCCCAGACGGCAGCGATCATCCATGTCCACGAAGACTGGCCGACGACGCCGGCCGTCAGCGCCGCCAGCAGCGATGCGACGATCACCCCGCTGGCAAACAACAGCGCCCCGCGCACGATGCGCTGCACGCGATACTTCTGGCCGATCGCGTCCAATTGGTCCTCGATCACCGCGAAAGCCGGATCGTGCGTGAGTTGAGTCATGGGGAACTCCTTGCGCAATGGTATATCGGAAACCGGGGAGAATTGTTGCGGTAGAAAGCGGATTTTGGGTTGTGGATTGCGGATTTTGGATTGGGGATTCGGGGTACCCTTTTGGGGTTTTGGAGGGGAGAGCGATTTTGGAATGTGGGACATTGTGCGACATTGTGGGACATTGCGTTTTCGTAAACTATTGATTTACTGACACTTGTGGGAATGTCGCAGGAATGTACTTTTGGGACGGAATGGGACATTGGAACCCCCTTTTGGTTGTCTAGCCCGGGGCGCGCGACGAAGGGGGCGGCGGGCTGAGTGGCCTGCGGAAGCGCCCCCGGACGGCACGAAGATCACAATTGCGAAGATATTCTATAGATGTGTTAGGGTTTTGTCAAGTGAGCATTTCGCATTTCAGCATTTCATGTCAAGTGCGGAACATGCGAACGGGAAAAAATTTTCACGCAAGAATGCGTTGAAAGCTCCCCAACAAAATTCGAGGCCGTCGCGATGTGATCCTGAGACTGAGGTATTCCGAAGGATCTGGCCGGCTTTCCCGGGGCGATGGAAGATGTCAGGCGCCGGGTGCGGGGTGCCACAGGTCGCGGTACTCCGCTCGTTGTTCCACACATCTTTCAAACCGGCCTTGGCGCTATCGAAAACGCGGTTTGGGAGCCGAGCAAGCAGCGGACTCAACCGTGTCTGGATTGGCTCCAGGGCCATTCCAAAAGATGTGTGGAACAACGAGGCGTACTGGCAGACCTGTGCGAAGGACGCGCGGAGCACAGGTCTCGGAGTACCGCGACCTGTGGCACCCGGCGCGAAGGACGCGCGGAGGAGCACGGGTCTCGGAGTACCGCGACCTGTGGCACCCGGCGCGAAGGACGCGCGAAGGAGCACGGGTCTCGGAATACCGCGACCTGTGGCACCCGGCGGCCGCTTCATCGCAAAGCTATTTGGTTCGGTGAAGGCACTAGCGCCAGCGTGGTGGCAGCATGGGGGATGGCGCGCGGCGGAGTCTCAATGCTGTGCAGGCGAAGCTGGATCGCGTCCCGGCTGAGCAGCACATCCGTCCAGGCGCGGGGTTGGCCGGCGTTGAACAGATAGGCGGTGGTGGGAAGATTGATGAGATAAATCCCCCGCCGGCGCTCGACGCTCCAGCGGTGGGTGTGGCCATAGAAATAAGCGCGCACGTTGGCATGGCGCTGCAAAACGTTCCAGAGCTTGCCGCCATCGCGCAGGCGCATGCCCAGTTTGGCGAAGAGGTCCTCATCCTCAAAGGGATGATGGGCGACGATGATGGCATTGGTGTTGGCGGTGCGGGCCAGCGCGGCATCCAACCAGTCGAGTTGCTCATCGCCGATCTCCCCGCCGATTTCATTGGTGTGGCCAAGGGAATCGAGCAGAAACCAATTGGCGTAGCGGCTGGCGATGATCGAAACGCACCGGTTGGCGACCGCCGCGGAGCCAAAGCTGTCCCCGAGCACAGATTCGAAATGGCCGCGATGATCGTGGTTCCCCATCATCAGATGAAGCGGTATACCTTTCTGAAGGATCGGATGGACCAGCACGTTGGCAAAGTTTCGGTAATCAGCGCGATCGCCGGTCATATAGGCACAGTCACCGGAAACGATCACTCCCGACAGGCTGGCCGCGACGGCACAGATTTCAGAAGCCGCACGGGCGGCATTGGCGGACATGTTGACCCCGTCGCGAACGTGTGTTGGGTCGGCGGCGATGTGAGGATCGGACAGCAGCGCGAAGCGCTCGGGCCGGTCGGCCGCCCGAATAGGCGCCGCCGATGAGGTCAGGAATTTCGCGGAAGTGGCTCCGCAACCGGCAAGCGCCACAGAGGCGCCGGCAAACAGGGACGTTTTCAGAAAATCCCGGCGGGAGGAAACGTGCAGGGGCATAGGCCATCCGTGGAACAACAAATCCAAAGCAGCGAGGAAGGGCCAATAAGACGAAGACGCGTCGTCTTGCTGCAGAGCTTCGATCAAGGATGCGGATGCCCTAACCCAGTTGAGGTAATACCCGCGGGGCAGCCGGCGGGTTCGCGAGATATTCAAATGGCAAAAGGAAGACGGCGCGTCTGATTGCCACCGTCGGCAGCGGGGTCTACAACAGGGACATGAGCATCTGGCTGCTATTGCAGGTATCTGCCCCCGCCCCGGCCGGTCCATCCGCCCCCAGCGCATCGACGATTTTTTACCTGACCTTGCTGTTCATTTTCCTCACCGCGATTATTACCACGGTCGCCACCAAGTGGGCACGCGATAAGTGTTTGAAGTTCTTCCACCACTATCACGTAACGTTGGAGAAAAACCGCGGCCAGTCGATGTGGGGAACCTTCAAGGTCTTCAGCAGCGGGATTGAGGTGGTATATGACCATGCATTCATCGATTCCCGCGGCCGCAAGAAGACCAGCTTCATGATGTATCCGCCGGAGATGGATGCCCAGCTCCTGAGCGTGTTGCGCTATCACGATGAACTGGACGCCGACGGGCAGGAGCGGCGAAAAGAGCAAATTCATGCAACCTTCAATCCCGGTCCATTGCGCCGCTTCGCCCGCGGCGTGCGAAATTTCGTCAATACCCTGCGCGATGCGTTCAGCGCGGCCATCGGCGCGGTGGTCGGCCAATATCAGAAGATCAATCCGACCAGCGCAGTGATGGGCACCCAGGGCGGCTCGGTGGCGCAGATCGGCCAGACGCTGCTGGGTAAATTCGCCAACGCCTACGAGCCGCTGCTGGAGCAGTACATCGGCCAGCCGGTGATATTGGATGTGGCCGATCCGATCAATCCCAACAACGCTACCGTGGAATACGCCGGATATCTGGCCGATTACACGCAGCAGTTCATCGCCGTCTTCAACATCGAGCACACCACGGCCGAGGAAATCATCGTCACCCTGCCGGAAGTGGAGAGCGGCCCGGATCTGCCGCCCCTGCCCATGCCCCCGCCTCCCGGCGCGCCCGCCCCGGTGCTGCCGCCGCCAATCAAAGTGGAGGCGCAAATGGCGGTGCGGATCGACGGCCTGCGCTTCAAAGTGCAGAACTTGCGCCACGAGCCGGTGGTCGTCAGAAAGCTGGAGCGCGAGGGCTTCGAGCCGATCGAATTGGGCATGGTGATTCCGTCGAACGGAATACTGGACCTGCCCGCCCGCGATGCCCGCGGCGCCAAGCTTTTCTGCGAGGTGGTGCGCTGCCTGGATATCGTGGCCCCGCGGAAATTCGCGGCCGTTCGCCACGCCGGCGAAATCGTCGAACGCCGCGGTCTGGTCGATGAGATGCATCTGGCGCAACTCCCCCTGGTGCCGACGCTCCTGCGCAACGTCCCGTTCATGGGAACGCGCGGCACAGCACCCGAAGAGGAAGAAGAAACCGGGCTGGGCGGCGGCTGAACCCGCGCAACTCTTGCCATGCGTCGCAAGAGACGTAGGCTCGCTGCAATGAAGATTTACACCAAAAGCGGCGACGACGGGACCACCGGCCTGTTCGGCGGCGGGCGCATCTCCAAGTCCAGCCTGCGCATCGAATGCACCGGCCAGATCGACGAGCTCAACGCCTGCATCGGCCTGGTGGCGGCGGTCATGGCACCAAGCGAAATGACACAGCGATTCGAGAAGCTGGCGCCGCTTCGGGAAAAGTTGCCGCGCATTCAAGCCGAGCTCTTCGTCATCGGATCGCACCTGTCGGTCCCGGAAGGCAAGACGGCCGGGCACATTCCCGCGCTGGAGGAAGAACTGGTAACCCGACTGGAGCGCGAAATCGACGCCGCCGACGCCGACCTTCCCCCGCTGCGCAACTTCATCCTGCCCGGCGGCTCCATGCTGGCAGCTCACCTGCACGTCGCACGCACCATAGCCCGCCGCGCCGAGCGGGCGCTTGCGGCCCTTGCCGAACATGAACCCCTGCCGCCGCTCATGCAGCGCTATCTGAATCGGCTGAGCGACTGGCTGTTCACGATGGCCCGCTGGTGCAATGCCGCCGCGGGGGTCGCGGATGTCGAGTGGAAGCCATAGCCAACCGTCCGGGCTTTCCCTCGCGCCGCATTTGTGATTCAATTGCCCACAACCATACCAAGGAGCTTGAAATGAATCTGGCGGACTTTCTTGCGGAAAACTGTGCCCGTAACGGCGAGATGCTGAAGATGACCTTCGCGGATTTCACCGATGCCGACCTTCTGGTCCGGCCGGTGCCTGGCGCCAACCATGCCGCCTGGCAGATGGCGCATCTGATCAATTCAGAAATAAATCTCGTGAAGATGGCCGACCCCAATGCCCCGGTGGAACGGCCGGCCGGCTTTGAAAAATACCAGGACAAGACCCACGGCGTCGACGACCCGGCATTTTTCCCGAAGAAGCAGGAATTGGCTGACGCCTTCGCTCAGACCCGGGCGGCCACCGTCAAATGGATTCGCTCCCTCAATGAGCAGGACATGCAGCGGCCCCTGCCCGAGCGCATGCACCGGATGGCGCCAACTGTGGGCGCCTTGGCGATCGGCATCGGCACTCACGGCATCATGCACATGGGCCAGCTTCAGGTGATCCGCCGCAAGCTCGGAAAGCCGCTGCTGTTTTGAGCGCAGCCTTCTCTCCATTTGAGCGATTTCTTTTCGGCCGCCTCGTCACAGGCGGCCGATTTTTCATTCTGCAGGGCTTACCTGTCCCCCCGGCCGGGCATCGTCGGCATCGTAGGCCTGATCGGCATTGCCGCCGGCGACTTCGATGCGCTCGATGCTCAATCCCCGGCCGGTTTCCGGGTCGATCTCGGCCAGCGCGCCGCACAGGCGCACATCACCGGTGGCGATGTCAAAAGGTTGCGGCATGTTGGTGGTCATAAACTTCAGCACCCGTTCCTTGCGCCGGCCAAGCACCGAGTCATAAGGGCCGCACATCCCAACATCGCAGATAAACGCGCTGCCGCCGGGAAGGATTTTCGCGTCGGCGGTGGGCACGTGGGTATGCGTGCCGAAAATGAACGAACAGCGCCCATCCAGCCAGTGCCCCATGGCAATCTTCTCGCTGGTCGCTTCGGCGTGCATGTCGCACACGCAGATGCGCACGTTCTTGGGAATCAACCCCAGCACCCGGTCGGCGGCCGCGAACGGATCATCCGAGGGCAAATTCATGTAAATCCGCCCCAACAACGAGAATACCGCCACCGCCACACCACTATTGGTGGTGAAGACCGTAAACGGCCGTCCCGCCGCCGCCGATGCGAGGTTGGCCGGCCGCACCACCCGCTCGCTGGTCTGCAGTGTGGGGATGATGTCGGCCTTGCGATAGATGTGATCGCCGAGGGTAATGACGTCGACGCCATACGATCGGATTTTGTTGAACAGATTCGCGGTGATCCCGCTGCCGCCGGCGACGTTCTCGCTGTTGGCAATCACCATGTCGATCTGCCGCTCGCGCACGAGCTGCGGAAGCTTCTGATGCACGATTTGCCGGCCCGGCCGGCCGACAATGTCCCCAATGCTGAGAATGCGGAGCGGCATGTTTCGTAGAGTAGCGGCAAACCCGATAGATGGCGAATCGACGCGAATTCCACCGCCATGGACGCGCAGTTGGCCCGGATTTTGCACCTCAATAGATGAGGTGCTGAAGGTTTCGACTCGTCTCCCACCATGGAGGTTGCCATGGCAGTTCCACACTATGAAGCGGTGAAGATTGGAGACCGATATGAGTTGGTGCCCAAGTCCGACCACGTGACCACCGAGCGCTGTGCCTGCACCGCCGGCGGGGCCTTGCTGACGTTCGTTGGACTAAGCCGGCGCACCATCCCCGGCCTGTTTCTGGCGGCGTTCGGTGTATCGCTGCTGTACCGCAGGCTCACCCGCGGCAGCTTGCTGCGGCAAATGCTGCACCATCGCGGCCACGAGCCGGCCGGCAATCCCAACGATTCTCCCTCCTATCAACACGAAGACTTTAACCCCTCTGCGCAATTGCCTCAGGATGAGGTCGAAGAGGCGAGCATGGAGTCGTTTCCCGCATCCGATCCCCCCGCTCATTCCACCGCAAACACCGGATAAATAGCTATATGTTGTCGATGATTCTCCCACCAGCTCCGCATGCACATGCGGAGCTATGAGCGGCGCGCAATCTACTCTTTGAATTCAAATCCCTTCTTCTCCGCCTGTTCGCGGACGCTCTTCTTCACCGCTTCGTCGAGTGATTTTCCGCCGGCGCTGTCGGTCTTGGCTTGCTCCTTGAGGTCGGCGTGGTAACGGCGACGACTCCGCCGCTCGCCGCGATCTCCATGTACTGCCCATCGGCGAGCTTGGCCATCTCTTTCCAGGTCGGCGTGGCAGTCTGATAGTCGGTGTCGCCGCAATAGATGGCGTTGACCTGAATGCCCTGCTTGATCGCATCCGCCGCGGTGATGGTGTAGTCAAATTCCTTCGGCCCCTGACGCGCGGTTTCATTGCCGACAACATAGATGATCTTCAGGATGCGCCCGCCATCCGACCACTTCAATCAGCGCTGGTGCACGTGCTCGACCATAATGCAGCGATTCTGGATGCAAAGTCCTGATTGTATTTCAGGAGAAGTCTGATAGTATCCGCCCCTGTCACGTCCTGTGGCGCCAGGATATTTGTTGAAACAGGAAATGCGGTGCGGTTCACCGCTGAGCGTCCATAGCACCTGGCGCCGGTGAAGCAGCATTGGATGCTCGCGTTGTCTGGCACCTCACGGATGGGAATGTCTATGCGTAGGCTTGGCCTGCTTGTCGTTGTCGTTTTTTCACTTCTTTTTACCACCGCCGATGCAACACAACTGAGATCGGATGGTGAAACCACCAATCTGGACCTCGCGTCGGCGCCGCCCGGACAAACGCTGGCAGAGCAAGTGCTGCCATTTTCGATTCGCGCCGGCCAGGACAATCGCCTGATCGGCGGCGGCAGCTTGCGCAATGAGGTGCGCCGCGACGCCGCCAGCGGCGACCTGGTCTTTATTTATGATTTCCTGTTTCAGCCCGATTCGTCCTTGCCGGCCGATGCGCTGACCGAACTCGGGTCGGTGCGGACCAGCGGCTTCGATGGCTACGCCGTCGACTTGTTTCGCATGGCGGACACCGGGGCGACCTCCGCCGATCCTTTCGGCGGCATCACGCTCTTTCAACCGCTGGGCGGGAATGTGCCGGGGTTCTTCCTCAACACCGCAGCCGGCGAATTTTTCGACGATGGCAGCTCGACGTTTTCCGCCGGGGTGTCGCCGCTGGGACTCGACGGGCAGACGACACTGACAACCTATCGGCCAGGACAAAGTCAACCGGAGCATGGTCGCGATGGGGCATTGGTGCCGCTGCCCATGGCGGCCTTCAGCGGCGCGGCGGTGCTGGTGGCGCTGTGGGGTATTGCAAGATTGCGCAATGGGTCAGTTTGAAATTTCCGGGTGCCACAGGTCGCGGTACCCCGAGACCTGTGCCGCGTAGCGACGCAATAAGACACAGGTCTTCGAGTACGCCGACCTGTGGCACCCAAACTGACCTACTACCCCGGATGCACATCCGGGGTTTTTTTGTATGGGGGCAATTCGTTCCAAACAATTCACGGTTGCGCTCCGTGTTGCTAAGATGAGAAGACCAACATGGCAAAACGTGATTACTATGAGGTTCTCGGGGTTCCGCGCACGGCCACGCAGGATGAAATCCGCAAGGCGCACCGCAAGCTCGCCCGCCAGCATCACCCGGACATGAACAAGGGAAACAAGGCCAGCGAGGAGAAGTTCAAAGAAGTGCAGGAGGCGTACGACGTGCTGAGCGACGAGCAGAAGCGCCGAAACTACGACCAGTTTGGCCATGCGGGCGTGGGGGTTGAGCCGGGGGCGGGCGGGCCAGGGGGGG
>DAIOHQ010000164.1:0-11318 GCA_036744635.1 Tepidisphaeraceae bacterium
GGAGTACCGGGAGAGGGGGTAAAAGGTGGGGCCGCCACAAACAAGAGTTAGACCCCATCGCGCAGCGGGAAATGAAATTTCGCCGCCGACCGCCCCCTCGCTATCATGCCTGCCATGCCCCCGCTGTCCCCCCTGCCTCCCCTGTCCCCCCTGTCCGGCCCCACCGTCGCCTTGTTCATCACCTGTCTGACCGACCAGTTCTATCCGCGCGTGGGCGTGGCGGTGACAAAAATCCTCGAGCATCTGGGTTGCCGCGTGGTCTTCCCCAAGGCACAGACCTGCTGCGGCCAGCCGTTTTATAACAACGGTTTTCAGGATGAGGCGCGGGAGCTGGCCAGGCGCATGGTCGACGTGTTTGAAGGATATGACTACATCGTCACGCCCTCGGGAAGCTGCTGCGCCATGGTGCGCGAGCATTTCCCGCTCCTGCTGCGCGACGATCACGCCTACGAGCACGGCATGCAGAAATTGTGCAAGGGAACCTTCGAGTTCGTCGAGTTTCTCGACAAGGTGCTGCGGGTGGATTTATCCAAGCTTGCACTGCCCAGCGAGGAGACGATCACCTACCACTACACCTGCCATCTGCGCGGCATTGGCGTGAAAGATGAAGGGGTGCGGCTCCTGCGGGAGATCGGCAACGTGCGCTTCGTGCCGATGGAGAAAACCGACCAGTGCTGCGGGTTTGGCGGCACGTTCGCGGTGAAATATCCGGCCATCAGCGGGGCGATCGTGGAAGACAAGGTGAATTGCATTGCCGCCACCAACGCCCCGACCGTCATCTGCAACGATGCGGGATGCTCGATGAACATTTCCGGCATGTGCAACCGCCGGGGAGTACAGGTGCAAGTAAAGCACTTCGCCGAACTATTGGCCGAAGCGATGGAGATTGACATCGATTCGTGGTAGGGGGGAGTCAACACCGAAGCAATTTGCGACGGTCGAATTAGCGGACGATTCCACAGGTAAAGAAACTGTCATCCTGAACCGTACTCGGTGAAGGATCTGGTTTCGAAATTCGTTGCCAGATTCTTCGCGGAATACCGCTCAGAATGACAGTCTTGCGGGCAGTGGTTCGGAAGCGCTCTTTGCGTCGCTCCGCCGCCGATCTTCAGCAGATTTTGCCGCGTTTGCCGGCCTTGCCGTGGGCGATGGGGTTTTCTCCAATCCAGCGTTCATCCACCGGCTCGCTGGCGAGCTGATAGCGGGTGTCGGTGGAGAAGCGCACGGCGGGGGGGCGGTCGGAGGTGTTGTCCAGGCTGGCGTGGATCATGTACATGCCGAAGATCAGCACGTCGCCGGCGCGATATTCGGTGGTGAGCCAGCGCCCGCCCATGGAGTTGCGCAGTTTGGGCGGCGGCGCCTTGAACCAGCCGCCCTGGCCGCGTTCCCACATGTCCAGGGCACTGCGGCCGGTGCGATTGGTGCAATAGGCGTCAACGTCGATCTCCTTGATGCCGTGGCGGAGGCGCTCGTTCTTGAAGGAGTTCTCCAGCAGCATCAATCCGCCAAGCTGCAGGCTTACATCCCCCATCGGCGTCCAGGCGGTGTAGACGTTGTGGGTGCCGCGTCCCATGTAGACGACATCACAGTGCGGGGGCGTGCCCAGCCCTGGCATGTAGGAGCGAATCCAGGTGAAGTCAAAGTGGCGCACCGCGCCGCCCAGGAGATCGCCGAAGAGATCCATCATCGGCCCGGAGTAGAGCACCTTCTTCAGCGGCGCGTTGTCCTTGGCCAGATCGGGAGAGAAGCCCAGCTTGGCATCTTTGGCGGGGATTGCCTCCATCGGATCGGTGCCCGGCTGCAGCCATCCCGCCTTGGCGACGCGTTGGCACATCTCCCGCCGGGCATCCAGCACCTCCTCGCGGCGCAAGGCGCCGCGCAGCAGCAGGTACCCATCTTCCGCGATGCGCTGGCGGAGAGCGGGACCGTCGCCGAGCAGGTCGGTCGATTCCCGCAGCCAACCAAGCTGTTCGGGGTCCAGTTCCTCTCCTCTGCTGAGCAGGCGGGGAAACGATGCGATGGCAGTCATGATCTCACTCCGTGTGCAAGGACTTCAATGATACCATAATGATGCCCGATCTGCCGCATGTTGGGGCGCAAAAAAGCCCCGGAGCGTGGGATGCACATCCGGGGCTGTGAAGATTCTCATGGTACCGGCACACCTGCGGTGGGCACACCTGCGGTGGGCACATTTTCCTCACCGGCTGGCCGCGACGAAGATGCCCTTGTTGTAGCTGGCGCCATAGGCGAAATAGCTTTCCAGCAGGCTGTCATCGGCGGTGCCATCGTTGGAAATGCCGCCGTTGAGCAGCGACGCGGAGCTGAAGACCTTCACGTGTCCCGCGCCGTTGCCCGAGCCGACGATGACGTCCGAATGGCCGTCATTGTTGACATCCGCGCTGGCGATCCAGACGCCGGACAGGAAGCCAGGATCGTAGGCGAAGAAATCGGAAATGGCGGCGCCGGTCACGCCGTTGGAGACGTTGATGTGCGGCTCAACGTTGACGCCGGCGGCGGTGAAGATGTCATCGACGCCGTCGTTGTTGTAGTCGCCCGCGGCCACGCGCACGCCGCCGAGATAGGTGGAGGCGAACGCGAAATAGCTGCGCATCTCCGAGAGATCGACGCCGCTGAACGCCTTGACGTGCGGGCCGGCGCCGGGGCCGGCGCCGGTCAGGATATCGTCGCGGCCATCACCGTTGGTGTCGCCGGAAGCCACGCGCACGCCGCCGAGGAAGCCGGCGTCATAGGCGAAGAAACTGGCAATGAGATTGCCATTGGCGCCGCTGAAAACCTTCACGTGCGGCGGCCCGCCGGCGTCGGCGGCGACGATCACATCCGCCAGCCCATCGCCGTTGATGTCGCCCGCCGCCACGTTCACGCCGCCCTGGAAGGCGCCGGTAAAGCCGTTGTTGGGATCGGATGTTCCCGGAAACGCCAGGAAACTGCTCAGCGGCCCGCTGACAGCATCGCCGGTGCGGCCATCGAAGACGCGCACGTTGGAAAATCCGCCGGTGCCGGTGCCGACGATGACATCCGGGGTGCCGTCGCCATTGACGTCTCCGCTGGCCACGCGGGTGCCGCCGAGATAGCCGGGGTCGAAGGCGGAGAACGAGAGCTTGGTGGCGCCGCTCAGTCCGTCGAAGACCCTGATGTCGGGCGTGGCGCCGACATCCGTACCGGTGACGATCACCGGCGTGTCGGTGGTGGCGTCGAAGCCGATGAAGCGGGCAACCGCGAAGTCGCCGACGATCGAGTTTGTCGGATCGGCCGTGCCGGCGACCACGATGTTGCCGTCGCTTTGAATCGCGACCGCCCCGGCCGAGTCGCGCCCGGCGAGGAAGTCGATGTTGACGTGTCCGCCGGTCGGGCGGCGGAAGCTGGTGTCGAGCACGCCGGTGGTGCTGTAGCGTGAGACCGCGAAATTTACATCATTGGCATCATCGGAATTGGTGGTGTCACCGACCACGACGATCTTGCCATTGCTCTGCACCGTCACCGCCAGGGCCTGATCCTGGCGAACGGAGAAGTCGGTGTTGCCGGTGCCGCCGGTGCCGAAGGCCGGATCCAGCCCGCCCGTGGTGGTGTAGCGGGCGAGGGCGAAATCCTGGTTGCTGCCGAAGAAGGCCGAGCCGACCACGATCGCCTTGTTATCCGACTGAATCGCCAGGCCTTTGCCCTCGTCGAGGCCGCCGTTGAAGTCCGTGGTGACGATGCCGTTGGTCCCGTAGCTGGTGTCGACCTGGCCATTGGTGTTGAAGCGCGCCAGGGCAATGTCGGAGTTGGTGTTGTTGGTAAGCAGCGTCGTGCCCGCGGCGACGATCTTGTCATCCGATTGCAGGCCGATGGAGTTGATCACGTCCTTGCCGCCGTTGATGTCGAGCCGGGCGACGCCGCCGGTGCCGAAACTGCTATCGACACTGCCATTGGTGTTGTAGCGGACCACTGAGAAATCGGTGTTGAGGCTGCCATTGGGCGCGGTGCTGCCGCCGACCAGGATCTTCCCATCGGTCTGGATCGCGACCGCAAGCCCATTGTCGCTGCTGCTGCCGCCGAGCAGTTCCGTCTGCACCCGTCCCAGCGTTCCGAAGGAGGAATCGAGCGAACCATCCGTGTTGTATCGCGCCACCGCCACGTCGAACGTGCTTCCCTGTCGGGTCTGGCCGACGGCGATGATCTTGCCATCCGATTGCAGGGCCAGCCCCCGGATCTCCTCGGAATTGCTCAAGCTGCCGGTCGCGAAATTGGTGACGACTTCGCCGCCGGCGCCGAAGGTGGTGTCCACCGCGCCGTTGGTGTTGTAGCGCACCATCGCAAAATCGCTGTTGCTGTTGGTGCCCACTTTGAACGTCGCCCCGCCCACGATCACCTTGCCATCGGATTGCAGCACGGTCGCGAAGGCGTTGTCGATTGAGATGTTGTTGATGTCGGTGGTGACCTTGCCGGCGTTGCCGAAGCTCGTGTCCAGGGCGCCGGTGCTGAGCAGGCGGCGCTCTTCCAGCATTTCCATCGCGGCCGATGGAGCAAGATTCAGCGATCGTTTGCCGGTCCGGCGGTTCTTGAGAGACTGCATGGTTTCCTTCTTCCTTGTTGGTAACTTGGCGATTCCTTGCCACATTGGCCGCCCGAAGGTAAGCGAGCGCGCCGGAAAGTGTCAAGCGCAGGAATGTGGCGGGGAAGGCACATAGGCACGAAGGCACACAGGCACGAAGTGAAGCAGAGGGGTTCCCTCCGTGGCTTCCCCGCACCCAGTCTGCGCGTTTCCTGAAGCGGCAGCGGACTCAACTCACGCCTCTTTCGGGTGGCGAATGGCGCCGGAGGTCAGGCACAGTCCCACATACAAAATCATCATCAAGACCTGCAAGGCGAACCACACACCTTTGTCATCCGCCTTGAGCACACGAAAGACCAGCGCCATGATCCCAAGGCAAATGATGACAATCAGGATGATGGCGTGAGTGCGGCGTTGTCTGCCGGGCGGACGGCTTAACAGGCTTACAATCGGCAGCAACAGCAGCACCGCACCAACCGCGACCGTGCGCGCCGTCCAATTCGCAAGCTGCGCCGCCAGCGCGATCCCAAGTATCACTCCGGCCAGGGTGATGAGTTGATTCGCCCCGATGCGCTGCCCCGTGGACATCGCGTGCTTGCCCAGCGGATGGAATCGCAGCAGCACGTTGAACAGCGGATCGGCCAGCCAGGCAGCGCACAGGAACAGAAGGTAAATCACACATACTGTCCCCAGCAGCGGGTTGTCGTGCCCGATCGCGCTGGAGCTGCTGTACAGTTTGATCAGACCATACATTCCGACGGCCAAAGCAATGCGGGCCGGCTTGGGAATTTTGCCCAGCGCCATCGTCGATTCCATCATGATCCGGTAGGGGAAATAGCGGGCCTTCAGCGAGCGAATAAGCCCCAAACGTGCCGGAGCGAAGTGGGGGTCCAGCCGCAGGGCCTCGAGAAATTCGCTCACCGCTTCGTGCGGCCTGGAGTTGCAGATCAGCGCCCAGCCAAGCGTGGAATGGGTCAGCGGAGCTTCCGGATCCTGCCGTAATGCCGCTTCGGCGTCGAGCATCGCGCCACGGGAATCCCCCATCTGTGCTTCGGCCTGGGCCCGGCGCACCAGGCAATTGGCGCATTGGGGATCGATCTCCAGCCCGCGGTCGGCGGCAGCAATCGCCGCCTTCCAGTCTTTGCGTTGAAATTCGATCAGCGCCAGGAGGGAAAAATGCCGCGGATCCCCCGAGTCCAGCCGGATCGCCTCCAGAATCATTGACCGCGCGGCATCATATTGCTGCAGATCGTGCAAGCACACCGCCAGCACATAAAACCCGAAGGCAAGCTGGGGATCGATCGCAATCGCCAGCCGCGCCTCGGCTTCCCCATCCCGGAACTTTCCCTGCGCCGCCAGCGCCAGCGCGAGCATCGCATGACCCATGGCGTGATCCGGCTCGCGCGATAAATCCGCCCGAAACTCGCGCTCGGCGTCGGCGTAGCGTTTCTGCTGAAACAGAACCTCACCGCGCTGATATTCCACACCCAAGCGATACTCCGCTATCGATGGACAGCTCTGGACCGATGGCCAACCCTACATCTTCAGCCACTTCAAAATATCGTCATACACTCCGCCCTGGTTGGCATAGACCGCATAGCTCTTGGCGGTCGCGAACCATTCGCGGGTCGACGGTTTCACCTTCGAGGCGGCCGCGAGCAGGTCCCTGGTCGTCAGCGGCTTGGGCGCCCCCGCGCGAATCGCTTCCTGCAGCTTGGCATCCACCGCCACGTCGACCACCGCCTTGAGATCAGCGCCGCTGAAGCCGTCGGTCTTCTTTGCCAGTTGGGCCAGGTCGGGCACATCCACCGGCTTGCCCGCCAGTTGAATCCGCAGCACCGACTCGCGCGCCCCGGCATCCGGCGGCGGAATGAAGAGAATCTGATCGAATCTCCCCGGCCGGCGAAACGCCGCATCGACATGCCAGGGGGCGTTGGTGGCCGCCAATATCAACACGCCTGCATTGTTGGCGTCGACCCCGTCCATCTCCGCCAGGAACTGGTTGATCAGGTGCCGCCCGGCGCTGGTGCGCATATCGGCGCGGCTCGCCGCCAGCGCATCCACTTCGTCAAAAAACAGCACGCACGGAGAGTTTCGCCGCGCCCGCTCAAAAATGGCGTGGAGATTCCGCTCGCTGTTTCCCAGCCACATGTCCAGCACATCGTTGATTCCCACATTCACGAAACTGGCGTCGATCTCCCCGGCGGTGGCGCGGGCCAGGTGGGTCTTGCCGCAGCCCGGCGGGCCGTACATCAAAATGCCCCCGCCGATCGCCTTGCCGTAGGCCTTGTACAATTCCGGGTGCGCCAGCGGATGAATGATCTTCATCCGAATCTCTTCCTTGACCTGCTCCATGCCGCCGACATCGGCAAAGGCGATCGTCGGCCGCTCGACTCCCTCCTCGCCGATCATCTCCTCGTCGTCCATCTCCCCACGCCCCCCCTGCACCCGCACCTTTCCGTCAACTACTTCACCGGATGCGCTGCCGGATTTGCCGAGACTCGGAGGGGTCGGAGGGGCCAGCCGGCTCTCGAATTCCTGATCCTTCAGCGCGCCCTCCTGCTCCACCGCCTGCTGATAGGCGCGCACGGCTTGCTGAACCTTCCCCTCAGCGAGCAGCAGCCGGGCGTGCAGCAACCGGGCGGCCGGGGCGGCAGGCGCGGCCGGGGGGGCCGGGGGGGCGGATTCCCGCAGCAGGTCCTCGACCAGCACCATCGCTTCAGACCGTTTTCCCTGCTGCTGGAACGCCGTCGCCAGCCCGAGCTTGGCGGCTGCATTGGCCGAGGAGCCCAGCACCAACTGCCGAAACCCCTTCTCCGCCTCGGCCGGCCTGCCCGCCGCCAGCAGCGATTCCGCCATGTGCTGGCGCAGGAGATCATTGTCAGGAGAAAATCCCAGCGCCTGCCGCAATGCCTTCAATGTCTGCTCGTGATCCATGTGCCTGCCATTGATGGAACGTGAAACATGAAGACGCACTTCCTGCCACTCTTCATGTTTCACATCTCACGTTTCAATCTCTTTACTCTTCCTCCGCCTTGGGCTTGTACTGCGCCACAATCTGCTGCTGCACCTGCGGCGGCACCGGCTCGTAATGGCTCAATTCCATGACGAAGCTGCCCTGCCCGCCGGTGACGCTCTTGAGCTGCGACTGGTACTGCATCACCTCCGCCAGCGGCGCCTGCGCCTTCACCTGCGCCATTCCGCCCGGCAGCACTTCGCTGGCCTGGATGCGCCCGCGCTTGCCGGAGAGGTCGCCGGTCACCGTGCCCATCTTGTCCTCCGGCACGATCACCTCCATGTTCACGATCGGCTCCAGCAGCACCGGCCTGGCCTTGGTTACCGCATCCTTGAACGCATATTTCCCCGCCGTCTTGAACGCCACTTCCTTGGAGTCCACCGGATGGTGCTTGCCATCGGTCACCACCACCCGCACATCCTGCATCGCATAGCCCGCGATCGCGCCCTGCTCATACATTTCCCGCACGCCTTTCTCGACCGCGGGAATGAACTGGCCCGGGATCGTGCCGCCAAAGACTTCGTTGACGAACTCAAATCCCTTGCCGCGCTCCAGCGGCTCCACCCGCAGGAACACCTCGCCGAACTGCCCGGCGCCGCCGGTCTGCTTCTTATGGCGATGGTGTCCTTCGGCGATCTGCGTCACCGTCTCCTTGTAGGCGATTTTGGGCGGCTTGGTATCCACGTGCAGCCCGCGGTTGGCCAGCTTTTCCAGCGCCAGCCGCAGGTGCAGCTCGCCCAGCCCGTTGATCACCACCTCGTGCGTCTGCCGGTCGGTGTGCCACTTGAAGGTGGGATCTTCCTCGGCGAATTTGGCGAGCTGGGTGCTGATCTTGGTCTCATCGCCGCGCGTCTTGGGCGCGATCGCCAGCCCGTACATCGGCGCCGGGAAGTTGATCGGCCGCAGGTGTACCGAGTCCAGGGCGTGATCATCGTGCAGCACATCGTTGGTATGAATCTCCTCGATCTTCGCCACCGCCCCGATGTCCCCGGCGATGATCGCATCCGCCTCGCGGTGCTCCTTGCCCTGCAGATGAAAGACGTGCCCCAGCTTCACGCTCTTCTTGCCGAACCCGATGTATATCTGCGAATTGCCGCTGGCCTTGCCCTGGTGAACCCGGAAGATCGCCAGCTTGCCGACGAATGGGTCGGTCGTCACCTTGAACACGTGCGCCAACAGCGGCTTGTTCGGATCGTTGTGATACTCGAATGGCACCTCATCCTGTGGCGAACCCGATCCGGCGGTGTTGCTCTTGAAGGTGAGAAAGGGCCGTGGATTTCCCTCTTCCGGCCCGGGGAAATGCCGGGCCATCGCGTCCAGCAATTCACTCAATCCCACCCCGTTCTTGGCGTCCACAAACAAGATCGGGATGACGTGCCCCTCATCCATTGCCCGCTCAAACGGCGCATGCAAGGCCTCATAATTGGGCTCCTCGCCGCCGAGATATTTCTCCATGAGCTGCTCGTCGATCTCGACGATCTGGTCCAGAATCGCCGAATGAAACTGCTTCACCGGACCCAGGTCGGATTCGCCGTTGGCATCCAGCAGGCAGTCCACCACCTTCTTGCCGCCGTCGGCGGGCAGGTTGATCGGCAAGCACTCGTGGCCAAACGTCACCTGAATCCGCGTCACCAGTGCCGCCAGGTGCACCTCCGGCATGTCGATCTTGTTGATGATGATCGCCCGCGGCAGGTTCATCTCCCGCGCTGCCTCCATCACCCGCCGGGTGACCACCTCGATGCCGCTCTGGGCGTTGATCACCACCGCCACCGTCTCCACCGCCGGCAGGCACATGATCGTCTGCCCCATCAGATCCGGCGACCCCGGCGTGTCGATCAAATTGATCCGCTTGCCATTGTGATCGCAGTGCAGCAGGGCCGCGTAGATGGAATGGCCATGCTCCTTCTCCTCCTTCTCGAAGTCACTGAAGCTCGACCCATCGCCCCCCCCCGTCCCCGCCGGCCCTACCTTGTGCTTCACCGTCCCGCTGGCGAACAGCAGGGCATCGGCCAGCGTGGTCTTGCCACCGCCTCCGTGTCCGGCGATCAGGATGTTGCGAATGTCTTCGGTTCTATAAGCAGGCATGGGAACACTCCGCACAAAAAAGAGGAATCGACGCACCTGCGGTGGGCACTTCCGCCGGAGTACCAGCGGTCAAGGCCTCCGCGTTGCTGCGCTGGAGAACTCTGCCGGCGAATTGAGCAGCCGTAAACAGCCGGGAGTCATTTCCGCCGTGTCGGCCAAGCCTACCGCCACGCTGCCGGGAATTCCAGAACATCGCCGATCAGCGCGTATTGATTCCTGACCCTTTATCCGCGCTCGCGAGATCTACCGAACCCCTTTCGGCTATCTTTTCTGCCCCTCCCTGTCGGCTACGGCGCTGCGATCGGCTTCGTCGACGCCTCCGGGATGGCCTGAAGCGCGGCAGAATTCTCCATTTCCCGATAGGACTCGACGGACTGGATCGAGCACATTCCGTCTACGAAACCGAATGCCCATTTGCCATCCTCGCCGCCTTGTTTTTCCGCAATCAGGACTTCCGGCCAATCGCCCTTAACCCGCTTCATGTGCTTGTCCAGCGAGCCGCTGGGCACCACGCGATACTGGAAGTCCTTCGTCTCGACGCCCATTTGCTTAGCTAGTTGCTCAGTCGTTGGAATGGCCTGTTCATGCGCCTTGGCGTATTCGTACGCGGCAACCGTAGCCGCGCGGATCGCGATCAAGCGCTCGTGATTCCGCTCCTCCGCAGGCTTTGTCGTTGCGGGCTGAGTGGATGGCTTGTTGCCGATGTCGTCCGCTCTTAGGAGGGGCTGCGTCGACATCAGCAGGATGACGACCAGAAAGATCGAGAGTGGCCACAAGGTGAAGCGGACATAGGCGGTCACGAGGCCTCCTTCAGAGCATCAGAAAGAGTCAGGTACATTTCAGCGGGTATTGTATTTTCGCCAACGCACTTCGTCCATGTGCGAGATCTACCGGACCCCTTTGCCGTTCCGTTATCTGGCGGCCGCATCGCCGTGCGCGACCGCCCACTCCATTGCCAACCGCCACGGCTCGCCGAGCGCCGGATCATCTTTCCATGCTGCGAAGTAAGGCCGAACCGCACCCACCTCCAGCGCGTGTTCGAGCGTGCCGTTGAGCAAGCGATCTCGCTCGGCGTCGTCAGCCGTCCGATACGCGTCGGCAATCTTGGACGCCGCTTCGCTCAAGACGGGCTGCGTCTGCGGAAGCTTGCCCGCCCAGTGCTTGAGGCAAGCGGCTAGGTCATACGCAGCTTCATATCCGCTGGGGACGTCGCCGTCGTCGTCCTGCACGTTCTCACGGATGCAGCGGAGCAGATAGCGAGTCATGAACGCGCATGTCTCGTCCATGTCCGGTTCAGGTTTGATCAGTTCCCAGCCCGGCCCGAGGACGTCGTACACCGCGGACCACCGTTTAAGATCGCTCTCGTCCGACATCCACCGCCGAACCTCGGCCAGCGAGAATCGGTCGCGGCCGGTAATTCGTTCGCGGATGTCGCGTGAAGTGGGCATCGCCTCCGCCGGATAGCATATCAGTATACTGCGCCATGCGCCACATATCATGCCGGGGCGCAGGCGCGGCAACTGCTGACAGCATAGCGGGGAACGCTCGTATGCGGCAAATAATCGACGGACGGAAACCGGACCGGGGCGCGGGGGGCGCGCGCGGGGTTTCGCCCATCAGAGAAGGTTGTTGCTCGGAGCGGTGTGTTGACGGCCCGTCGGGGGG
>DAIOHQ010000165.1:0-11296 GCA_036744635.1 Tepidisphaeraceae bacterium
TGAGGGTGAAGATCCCTCACCCCAGCCCTCTCCCGGAGTACCGGGCGAGGGGGCCAGAAAAAGACGGTTGCCAAAAACATGCGCTACACCCTAATTCGATCAATCCTCAATTGCCGCCTTGGCCATTGCCCGGACCACCCGCTCAAGCACCTCACCCCGGCCACCACTCCGGCACCGGCGGCGATAGGATGCCGCGCTGGATGGCCATCCCATAGAGCGAACCGTAGCTCAGCACGAACGACCCCTCGTAGCCGCAGGGCACGCCATCCCAACGCCGGAACTCGACGCCCGATCCCACCGGCCCGGTGAAATGCCCGGCCAGGAACCCGGCCTCCAGGTCGCGGGTCAACCGCTCCGCCTCATTCTTCAACCCGTGGATCTGCAGCGCCCGCAGGTAGTAGGTGGCGATCGTCGGCATCATCGAGCCGTCGGTGTACGTCTCGAAGGTCGGCATCGTCGCGGAAAGAATCCGAGGAAGGAGATGGTCTTCTGTATCGATGGGCAGGAGGTTGGAAGGCAGGCCGAAGCGGGCATCGCCCGCGCCGACCCTGCGGCGGAGTTTTTCCAGCCGCCCAAGGGCGATGCGCGCCTGGTTCGGTCGCAGCAGTCCAAACGCACAGGCGACCGCGTTCACCCACAAGTATGCCGCATCGTGCAGCTTCCCATCCCGGCTCTTCCACCCGGCCACCCAGCCGCTGTCGCGCCCCAGCAGTTGTACGGCATAGGCTTCCCGCAATCGATCGGCCGCCGCGACGCAGGCGCCGGCAGGGGGGGCCGAGCGGGCATCGCCCGCTTCCCCCAGTTCGCCGAGCAGCGCCGCCGCATTCCGCAATGCACGATACGTCCAGGCGTTGACGTATCCGTCGATGTGCCCGAACCCCACCACATCCATCGCGTTGCTGCTCCAGCGGAAACTGCCGCTGTTGCCGGACAAATCGCGGCAGACCGCCAGCCCCTCCGGCCCGATCGTGGCCAGCATCCGCTGCGTGGCCTGGCGCAAGCCCGAGCCAATATTCCGCAGCCATTCCCGATCCGGCCGTGCCTGCCAGATGCGCCCGGCGGCGCTGACCAGCACCGGATCGCTGTCCAGGTACAGGTTGCGATGAAAGCCATACCCGCCCCCGCCCAGCAGCGCCCGCGAAACCGTGAAGCGCAGCATCTGCAGCGGATCCGGCCCGCGCCCGCGCCCGCCCGCGCCCCCGCGCCCAGCCGCCGGCGCCTTCGTGAACGCCGCCAGCTCGCACGGGCCGTGTTGGTTCACGTGGCAATTCACGCTGACGGCATTGTTGGAAAACCCGCCCAGTTCCGGGCGATAACACGAGAACACCGCTCCCCAATACTGCCGGATGGCAGCGGGAAGCCGGCCGGCCGCCACACGCGTCGCCGGAAGCATCTGACCGACCTCAAAACGAATGCGCGCGTGTACGGGCTTGGCCGGCACGAGCGCGCATGCGCCCGCTTCCGGCCGAGGCACCAGCACGATCCCGGCCGTCACGGCCCCGGCAGCCCGAAAGCTCTCCACCTGCAGACGCGGGATCTCCGCGGCCGATTCGGCATCCATGACCAGCATCCCGCCCCGGTCCGCCGCCAGCGCCGCCGGCCAACCCACATCGCCGTTGCGCCCGGCCTGCAGCGTCGGCACCGCCGCGACCGAGGTCATTCCCGCCCGCTGGTCCAGTGTCAGCCTCCACGCCTCGGCCTCGATCACCGGCAGCGCCCGTGCCCGCGCCCGCGGGCGATCGCAGCGCTGCCGCAACTCCAGATCAAATCCATCTCCGCGAACCGTGAAGGTCGCGTCCAGCAGAATCCCCAAGCCGCAATCGAGGTCACGGTACATCACCCGCGATCCCGCAATCTCAATCGATCCTGTCCAATGGTGCGGGCCGACATCGCGCCCCGGCGTGCGCAGCACCGGACCGCTGGTCCAACCAAAGCTCGGCGCGCCGGCATCGTTGCGGCGGATCCGGTTGAAACCGGCACAATCACCGCCCGCGCCCGTCCCATCCCACCCCAGGTGCAGCAGCATCGGCCGGCGCAGCGAAAATCCAACCGATAGCTTGGCGCCGATGAACCGCACCTCCCCGGCGTATTGCTCGACCCGCATCCCGCGCGGCGCTGCCGGCTTGATCGAGCCTGCCCGTAGCGGCGGCCGCCACGCCGGCAAGTTCAGCGCCGCCGCATCCTTCCCGCGCCCACCTCCCCGCCCGCGCGGGCCGAACGCCTTGAGCGAATCGAGCAGGGCAAACGGCACGAAATCCGGCGGACCATTGCACTCGCCGTGGTTTGGCCAAACCGGATGTTCCCGGTCACACTCCACCCGAAGCATCGACGTGCGCACACCGCCCAGCGCGATCACGTGCGGCGGCCGCTCCATCGCCTTCTGAAGCTTCGCGGTCATTTCCTGCTCGGTCATCTCCTGCCGCAAACCTCGCCCGCTGATGAGCGGATCCGGCGGCAGCTCCACCTCCTTCAGCAATCGCCAGCGCCCTGAACGCTCTTCAAGGGTGTGGATGGTGAGGTGCGCCGGATGGGTTGGCACAGGCGGCACCCATCGCCCCGCGACGACCGGCCTCAGTTCCAGCCGATCCACCACCTTCGCCCGCCCCCCCTCCCCGAAGCGCAGATACCGCACCACGCTCTGCCCCGGCATAGCCAGCAGTCGGCAGTCGCCAGTCAGCAGTGAATTTCTTACTGCCGACTGCCCACTGCCGACTGCCGACTGTCGCGGGGTGACATGCCCGTGAGTAATCGGAAGATGGAACAATTCCGCGGGGGGATAGGACCTTGGCATAAACTCCTAATTGTCATTGGTCAATTGTCATTGGTCAATTGTCAAGAGAGTCAGTAGTCATTAGTCCGTAGTCAGTAGTTCATTGCTCACACACTACTGACTACTGACTAATAGCTACTGACTACTGACCAATCACTGTAAGCTGTTATATCCATGTCCAGCCAGCGCTACAAAGTCACCATCGCCTACCGCGGCACCAATTACCACGGCTGGCAGTTTCAGCAGGCGGCGATGACCTGGAAGAAGCCCAAGCCGAATCCCGCCCACGGCATTCCCACGATCCAGTCGGTGGTGGCGCGGGCGCTGGCATCCGTGGTGCGGCATCCGGTGACCCTGGTGGGATCATCGCGCACCGATGCCCGCGTACACGCCAAGGGGCAGATTGCCCATTTTGATACAGACCAGCTTCAGATTCCGCCGGAGGGGATGCGCATGGCCACGAACCACGCCCTGCCGGAGGACATCCTGATCCGTTCGATCGAGCCGGTGGCCGACTCCTTCGATGCCATCGCCTCGACCACCTCCAAGCGCTATCAATATCTGATCTGGAACGGCGAGGATCGGCCGCTGTTCTTCGCCGACCTCGCCTGGCACCGCTGGCAACCGCTGGATGCCGATGCGATGCACCAGGCCGCGAAGTTGCTGATCGGCACCCGCGATTTCACCAGCTTTGCCAGGCCGGGGCACGGGCGAGAGACGTCGGTGCGGACGGTGCTGGATTGCAGCGTGCGCCGCCGCGGCGTGAAGGTGGTCATCGGAATCGAAGGCACCGGCTTCCTCTGGAACATGGTGCGCATCATCGTGGGAACACTGGTGGAGGTCGGGCTGGGAAAATATCCGCCCAACGCAATTGACGAAATGCTAGCCGCCAGGGACCGCCGGCGCGCCGGCACCACCGCCCCCCCGCACGGCCTGTATCTGCAGTGGGTGAAGACCGGTGGGGCGGCGGGTACGGGGGATGAAGTGGCGTACTGAGTTTTCCCTCGGCCCGCATTGGCGGTTACACTCACCGCCATGCCTTCCAAATCCTGCCGTGTCATCTGGGGAATGGTGTGCGCAACACTGATGTGCTCCTGCTGGGCAGCACCGGCCATCGCGGCGGCGACGGCAGAGGATAAGTCTCTCGTGCGGTCGCTGCGTGAGGTCGTCTATCTCAACTATCAGATTGCCCAGAAGCGGTACGGCGACGCCTCAAAAGTGGCCGACACCGAAGTGGAACTGGTGGCGCGGCGGGATGATGCGGTCGATCATTTGGCCGAAAAGCTCGACGGGAAAATGGAGCGCCCACAGGTTGAGCTGCTGGCGAAGTCTGAAGCCGGGGCAGTTAAGGCGTGGGAAAGCATCCCGCGATTGTTTTCCCAGCCGGAACACTGGCTCGTGCAGGCGCGTCTGATAGCCGTTGGTGATCCTCAACTGCAAATCCCCGGCGTCATCTCGGTCACGCTGGGTGAAAGTGTGCGCCAGGAAGATCGAGCGTTCACCGTTTCCGGCAAGCCGAAGAAGATCCATCTGGTATGGCTGGGCGACGGCGGCGTCCGGGGGTTTGAAGGATTCATTGCGCCGAAGGCAAATCCTTATGATGCATTGCCGCCAGACACGCTGGCATGTTACGAGGCACAATTCGATCGAGTTGCCGAGGATCTGATTGGGCTTCAATCTGAACTTCCCGAGGGGGAGCATCGCTACCTGGAAAATGCAGCGCGGCAGGAGATGCGGCGCGACGTCAATGCGGGAATGTTTGACCTGCAAAAGCTCTACCTGCGAAAATCTTTGGAAGGAAAGTCGCGACAGAATCTTCGGACGCTGGCGGAATCAATTACCCTTTCGGGCGCTGTCTGCGATCTGGCAATACTTGGGGATGGCGATTTTCACTATGCCCTGCGCCACAGTGGATTGAGTACCGACGAATGCGCCGCCATGGTGGCGCTAAATCGCAACTTGGCGGTCATGGCCACTTCGGATGCGCCGTGCATTGGCCTTGCATTTCAGCTACGGGGAGCCATCACCAGCGCCAAGTCTTCAAAGGAGAACGAGTTTTCCCGTGGTGTCTATCGGCTCTGGGTTGCTCAGGTGGGGCAATACGTCGATCGTCACCGAGACCATGCGAAGGGGATTGATTTCGAAGTGGATGGCGATACCGGGCCGGAGCAGATCGTTGCCCAGCTTGGCCGGTTGCCGGATGATGCGATGCGCGCTATTGCCCAGGAACTGCAGGATTCGGCATGGGCTCTGTCGACGGTGGAGCTGTTGCGGGCCGGCGCGGACCGGAAGGTGACGCTGGACGGGGATCATGTCGACAAGATTCTCGCCAGGGCCGAGATGCTCAGCGATCACAGTGAGCGGGTGAAACTGATCGGCGCCAATCTGCAATGGGCGGCCGATCACTCTGCAAAAGCGATGGACCTGTACCAGGAGCTGCAAAAAAATGCCAAGGATAAGGCAGTGGTGGAAGAAGCCTATCGCAACGCCGGGCTCATCAAGCTAGCTTGGCGCGATGATGGAGCGGCGGCGCTCTGGTATCTCGACAAGGCCTTGGCGCTGAATCCGGATGATGCGCTGGCGCAGTTTGCGAAGGCCCGAGTGCTGGAGATGTTGAGCGAGCTGACGAAATCGATTCAGGCATACCAGCGCTATCTGGAGCTACAGCCGACCGGCCCGGAAGCCGAACGCGCGAGAGAGGCGATTCGCCGCCTGCAGCAGAGGCTGAAGCAGTACCATACCAGTTGAATGGGCAGAGGAAGCAGCGCCACATGTGGAATCCGATCAGCACCGAAATGCCGCGATTCTGGCCGCC
Organism: Tepidisphaeraceae bacterium; assembly: GCA_036744635.1. Lineage (GTDB taxonomy): Bacteria > Planctomycetota > Phycisphaerae > Tepidisphaerales > Tepidisphaeraceae > DAIOHQ01. The sequence continues at coordinate 5,586 of DAIOHQ010000165.1, forward strand.
CAGGGCCAATGGGTTTTGGCGCGTGGCGCTGTCGCCGCTGCGGCGATATTATCTCAGGCGCTTCTATGGGATTCTGGATATCACCATCCATGGCGGCGAGCATCTGCGGAACATACCGGCCGGCGATGGGGTACTCATCGCGCCGAATCATTCGCACGATTCCGATCCGCACGTGATGATCGAGGTCGGCCGGCGAATGGGGCGGCAATTTTATTTCATGGCCGCCTGGCAGATTTTCAAGATGCACTGGGGCATCGACGGTTTCGTCATGCAGCGCATGGGGGCATTCAGCGTGGACCGCGAGGGATGCGACCGGCGGGCGGTGCGGCAGGCGGTGGAGTTGCTTGCGACCGGGCGGCCGCTGGTGGTGTTTCCTGAAGGCGAGGTGTATCGGCTCAATGGCCGCCTCACACCGCTGCTGGAGGGGGTGGCGTTCATGGCCCTGACGGCGCAGCGGGAAATAGGCAAACGCGAGGGGCAAGAGGTCCAGCGGAAGAGTTACCAGTCACCAGTCGCCAGTCTCCAGCAAATGCCACTGGAGACTGGAGACCGGCGACTGGTGACTCCGCGGCGGGTGTGGGTTTTGCCCACGGCGATCAAGTACCAGTATGCCGATGACGTGCTGCCGGCGCTGGAGGCGGCGATGGGGAAGCTGGAGGCGCATCTGCTGCTCAAGCAGCAGACGGATGCGCCATTACCGCAGCGGATCATGCGCCTCGGCGATGTGCTGCTCACGATCAAGGAAAAGGAGAAGCTTGGCCATTCGCGCGAAGGGGAACTGCAGCCGCGTATCCACGACCTGATCGAGCACCTGCTGAGCAAGCAGGAAACCGCGCACTTGAAGAAGTGCCCGTCGGCCGAGACCGTGCCGCTGCGGGTGAAGGCGGTACGCCGGCGCATGCTGGAGATTTACACCGATGAGAAGGCCCCCGCCGAGGCGCGGAAAGAGGCGCAGGATGCGCTCGATGATGTGCAACTGGCGCTGCAGTTGTATTGCTACCCAGGCGACTACGTGCTGGAGCAGCCGTCGATCGAGCGCATGGCCGAGACGATTGAGAAGTTCGAGGAGGATGTCGAGGGATTCACGCCCACGCCCAAGGGCAAGCGGCGGGCGCAGGTCACGTTTGGCGAACCCATCGACCTGCAGCGATTTGCCACCTCCCGGCACGGCGCGGCCGAGCAGGTGACCGAAGAACTGGAGAAGCGGATCGAGCAGTTAATGCGCGGCTCCTGAGTCGCGCCGCTCTGGTCGAGCATCCGTGGCCACGCTCGCCAGCGGCTGGGTGGCGGGCGCGGGCGGGGAAGCGGCGGCAGGGGGGGATTTCATCTTGGAGTCGGGGGCGACGGTCTCCAGGCTTCGGCCGGCCAGCGCCAGTTCCATGTATTCGACCTCGTAGGCTTTCTTGTACCCCAGGTAGATGACCCACGCGTCAAAACCTTCGGTCACGACGAACCCGCGCACATGGTATTTTTCGTTCTCGGCCTCGAACCAGTAGCGGCCCAGCTCATCGCACCACTCGTTGATCAGCCGGCCCTCGTCATCGTGCCTGGTGTATTCGCGCTTGGCGAACCATGCCACCGTCTTGGCCGCCAGCGGCAGCGGCATGTGGATATAGACCACGCCCAGGCCGGTGTGTCCGCTGGGGGATTTCCACTGCTGATGCGTGTAGAGCGCGGTCTTGTCCATCGACAGCGCTTTCCATGTCTCCGGAAGGGCGCAGGACATCTTGAGAGCGGGATGGTTCTGCTTTTCGTCGAGGCCGGAAAAATCGAGGAATGCCTGGCGATTGACGAGACGGTGCGGGACGTGCGGATCATTTACCTGGCAGCCGCCGGCCAGCATCGCCGCCAGCAGAAGAGTTGCCCCCGGGACGCCCGTGCGCAAAACCGAAATCAAGCCCATAGCCTTCTCCACAAATACAACCCCCCCTCCAGGCTAGCGCGGCATTCCCATTCATCGGCTCGGCGGGGGCAGAGCGATGAAAGGTTCAGCAGCGATACCAAGCGCGGTGGCGGCCCATTCGTTCGGTCGGTTCGGCAGTATTATTCACGCGAAGCGGTTTCTGGCAAGCCCACCGAGGTGTGCTCCCGCGCCTCCTCGGCAAGCTGCATCTCCACCTCGTTCACATCCTCATTGCGCCGCGAGCCGGCGTAGATGGCCCATCCATTCCAGCCCGAGACGATGAGGTTGCCGCGCATTGTGTACAGCCCTCCCTCTGCAACGAAGCGGATGCCCGGCAGGTTCGGATCGGTCTCTTTATTGAGCAAGATCGCGTCACCCTCGCTGCGTTCCATCGCCTTCATGAAGCGCGGGAAGACGGTGTTCGGCCCGACCGGCAGCGGAAGCGGGAAGTAGATCACGCCATAGGCGGTCTTGCCGGAGGGACTCAGCCAGATCTGGTGGCGGCGGCGCTCGTTTTTCTTGAGCGGCTCGGCCGTCCATCCAATCGGCGGGGCGCAGACCGCCATCACGTCGTCGAGGGTTTGCCGCTGCAAAGAAACGGGAACCGGCTGAAGTTGCGCGACCGCGGGAGCCGGCCGGCGCTGCTGGCACCCGGCCAGCAGCATGATCGCGATCGAGATGGAGGCGAATCGTATCTGCATGAAACGACAAACGGATCGGGCGCGGGATTTCAAAGCGCACGGCATCATGCTGCGATTTTCGCGCGAGCTGCCAACAGCAACGCCGTCGCCCCCGGATCGCGGGAACAACGGCGCTGGTCAATCGGAATCGCGCGATGCCTATTTCTTGGCCGCTGCGGGGGCGGCGGTTTTCTGGAAGCTGTAGGTGCCGCCGAATTTCTTGCTGAATTTCTCCACCCGGCCGGCGGTGTCGACGAACTTCTGCTTGCCGGTGAAGAAGGGATGGCAGTTGCTGCAGATATCGACCGCGATGCGGCCCAGCGTGCTGCGGGTGGTGAAGGTGTTGCCACAGGCGCAGTGAACGCTGCAGATCTGATATTTTGGATGAATCTTGCTTTTCATGACATTTTCCTTTCGCCCGTCGTGCGTCTTTGCGATGCGCGAAGACGTCAGCCGGGTTCAGTAATACGCTGCCCGCTCCCTTTGGTTTCCGCGAGTGGAAGCCGGGGTTCGGGGGCGGGAAATCTAGCAGGAGCGGCCGGCGAAGGCAAGTGACGGTCTGAAGTTGGTAAATGGGATTGGGAATGTGCGGCATTTTGATAGAATGGCGGGGGTGAGGCGGGGTGCGGAGTAATGGGCAATCAGCGGAGATACGATGACGGCGATGCCGGTCATGATTGTGGTTCTGTGCTGTCTGGCGATTGCCTATCGCTATTACAGCGCGTTCCTGGCGGCGCGGGTGGCGACGCTGGACGACCTGCGGACGACGCCGGCCGAGGAATTCAACGATGGGCAGAACTATCACCCGACCAACAAATGGGTGCTGTTCGGGCACCACTTCGCGGCCATCAGCGGCGCGGGCCCGCTGATCGGCCCGGTACTGGCAGCGCAGTTTGGCTATCTGCCGGGGCTGATCTGGATCGTGGTGGGGGTGTGCCTGGCCGGGGCGGTGCAGGATTTTCTCGTGTTGGCCGCGAGCATTCGCCGCGGGGGAAAATCGCTGGCGCAGATCGCGTATAGCGACGTGGGAAAGGTGGCGGGGACGGCCGCGACGGCGGCGATTTTGTTCATCGTGATCATCGCCCTGGCGGGGCTGGGGACGGTGGTGGTGAAGGCGCTGGGCGGGGATCAAGTGAAATATCCACCGGATACCCGGTTCGTATTTCAAGGCGAACGAGTTTTTCCCGAGTTCAAAGGACCTCAGGCCCTCGATACAACCGACAAACCCTACGGCTATTCCGCACGTTGGCTCATCCCTGCCGGCACGGAGATGGAGTGGAACGGCGGGAAGTCCCGCATGAAATTCAACGAGGACTTCAAGGTTCGTCTCGGCGAGGTTTCGGCGAATGCATCCCAGCGGTTCTGGGAATCGGGGCAATTGCCGCCTGGATCGGTCTGTCTCATTCCCGGCAGCGTCTGGGGGACGTTCACCATTGCCTGCACGATTCCGATCGCGCTGTTCGTGGGGCTTTACATGTACAAGATTCGTAAGGGGCACGTGGTCGAGGCGTCGCTGATCGGCGGGGCGCTGACGCTGGTGGCGACGTTCCTGGGCGGATTTGTCGCCAGCAGCTCGTGGGGGCACTGGTTGAACCTTTCCCGAGAGCAGGTGGTCTGGTCGATGGCGGCCTATGGTTTCATCGCATCGGTGTTGCCGGTGTGGGTGCTGCTTTGCCCGCGCGATTATCTGAGCAGTTTCCTGAAGATCGGCACGATTGGGCTGCTGGTGGTCGGGGTGATCATCGCCAACCCCAAGCTGGAGGCGCCGGCGTTCAACGGATTGTTCGCGGCCGGCAATGGGCCGACGGTGAAGGGGGCGCTGTTTCCGTTTCTGTTCATCACCATCATGTGCGGGGCAATCAGCGGTTTTCATGCCCTGGTCAGCAGCGGCACCACGCCCAAGATGATCCGCAAGGAATCCGATGCCCGCATGATCGGCTATGGGGCGATGCTGATCGAAGGACTGGTGGGGGTGGTGGCGATGATCGCGGCCTCGACGCTGCCGGTGGGGGACTACTACGCGATGAACACGGAGATGAGCAAGGCGCCGATGTATCAGGAAAAGTTCGCCCAGATCGGGGCCAGCGTCGATCATCTCAACGTCTACCAGGAACGCACACAGGAGTGGCTGCGCGGGCGCACCGGCGGGGCGGTGACGCTGGCGGTGGGATTTGCGCACATCTTCGACAAGGCGCTGGCGCGGTTCGGGCCCAGCGAGGTGACGCTCAATACTCTTTGGAAATACTGGTATCACTTCGCGATCATGTTCGAGGCGCTGTTCATCTTGACGACGATTGACACCGGCACGCGCATCGGCCGGTTTCTGCTGCAGGAGGTGGCGGGGAAGATTCATCCCAAGCTGGGAGAGACGAGCTGGATGCCGGGGGCGATTGGGAGCACGGCGCTGATCGTTTTCGGCTGGGTCTATTTCATTCTCAACGCCGAATCGTTCTCGGCGATCTGGGCGATGTTCGGGGTGGCCAACCAGATGCTGGCGGTGATCGCGCTGGCGATCGTGTCGGCGTATCTGGCCAACGTGGGCAAGGCGGTTTACATCTGGGCGACGGCCGGGCCGATGGTGGTGGTGATGACGACAACCAGCACCGCGGCGGTGCAGATGCTGTATGGCCAGTACATGGGGCTGGTGACGCAGTGGGCCAATCCCGCCAGCGCTGGCCGGACCACCGCGATCGTCAACTGCATCGTGCAGGGCGGGCTGCTGCTGGCGATGCTGGTGTGCGGGATGACGGTGATTATCGGTTCGGGAATCCGGATTCTCGCGGCCACCAATCCGGTGCGGGGGAATCGGGTGGATGCCCTGGCGGCGGGCGGGCGGTGATGGCAGAGAGTGATTTTGAGATGTGGGACATTCTGCGACATTGTGGGACATGGGGTTGTCATTAGTCCTTTGTCCTTGGTTACTTGTGAAGAATGGGGTTTGTGGGACATTTTTTGGGGAGTGGGATATTTGGAAGGGAGGGGAGGAGGGGATTGCAAATTGAAAATTGAAAAATGCAAATTGCAAAATGGGGGAGGGGGCGCGGGAGTCAGACAGTTGGTTGGCGAACATGACGTGACCTTCCCCACGAACGGTGGGCGCGCCGCGGGGATTAATTGAGGCTTGCCTC
>DAIOHQ010000166.1:0-11295 GCA_036744635.1 Tepidisphaeraceae bacterium
CTTCGAGCATTGTGGGCACAGGTAGTGTGTACATTCAATTGCAACCCGCTCTAAATACCTATCCTTGGCCGGCGAGATCGGGGTGAGCGGATAGAGATCACCATACCAGAACTTGCGATAGCCCTTGACTTCTTCGACCAGACGTCGGGTTTTCTCGGCCGAAAACCCGCTGTCGCGATACGGCAGTTCCAGCACCAGTCCGGCCGTCACCACGCTGCGCAGTTCATAGATATCCGCCTGCCAGGCGCACGGAGTGTGCAGCGGAATATAGAGGCTTAGACACACGTTCTGCGCCTGGTGGGCATCCTCTGACCCTTGTTGGCAATTGATGTCGCTTTGCCACAACACCACCGATCGCATGCACATTTCCAGGTCGATCCGCCGTCCGCCACTGGCGCAGTTATCGATCACCAGGCCAGGATTCTTTGCTCGCAGCTCATCCCACATTTCATACAAGCCCTCGACGTAGCGGATCTCCGTCATCCCCTGACGGTCGGGCGCATCGTTGGCCTGCCAGACACCCAGGGGATCCATGTTGAAGTCATTTCGATACCAGTCCAGGCCGTACTCCTTGATGCGTCGCAACAACAGGTCTGTCAGCCAGCGCCGCGCCGCTGGATCGTCAAGCTTAAAAAGCCCGCCGTTTTTGCCGCCATGAACAAACTCCGGATGCTCGTTGGCGATCTGCGTTCCGGCGGCGACGCGCTCGGGTTCAAACCATGCCATGAATCGCATATCCATTTTGCGACAGGCATCGCTCACGGGCTTGAGACCGCGAGGAAATCGATCATGCGCCGTCCAGTTGCCGACCCCATTGGGGAAGCCGCCGGGAAACCATTCCGCGTCGAGCCACGAGACTTCACAGCCGATGTCCCGCGCCGCAGTTGCCTGCTGAATCTGTCCTTCCTCGCTGGACCACGTTGCATCCCCTTTGTACCGGTCAAAACATTGAAGGAACGCCGGGATCAGGACCGGTCGACCGTCGAGCTGCGGCGAGTAGTGTTGGAGCATCAAACGCCGAAAGCGATTATGGGCCTCCATCCGATCGCCGCGCCACGTCATCAGCAGGATACGCGGGCTACGGATCTTCTCGCCCGGGTGCAGGATCAGGTGCGTGCGTTCCATCCCGGCCCGCAGGCGCACGGAGTTCGTGGCTGAACGGTCGATGGAGGCCGCCCACTGGCCACTCCATCCAATCGCCGCGAACACCCCTTGGGTGCCGAAGGCTATGTTGAAAAAGGGAAACGTCCCGTTTGAGGAGCGCCCTCCAGTCGGTGCGAGGTGAATTGGCTTGCCGGGCTCGATGGCGAATTCCAAAGGCTGGAAGGAATCCGCCGTGCAGTTGTCGCCGGCAATGCGGTGCAAGACGGCGGCCCGCCCGTGGGCTGGCATATTCAAGCCCACGTCGAGGGGCTGAATGTCCTCGATGAGAGGCGTATCCTCCTTGCCCTGATTCTCGAAGGTCAGCAACCAATCCACCGCCGGGTAGCGTTTGTAGGCGACGGCGATGGCGGTGACGGACAGACCGCTGATCGGATCAGTCCATCGCACCGAATGCTCGATACGGTCTGGTAAGTCCTTGCTTTGGGCCTCTCGCCGCCATCCTTTCAATAGTTTTGACGAAGGGGTCTTACCGTACATGAAGGAAAAAGGCGTCTGGTCCAGACCGAAGAGTAAGTCCTGTGCCGGCCGGGCCGTGGGGGATGGTTCACCGGCGAAGACCGTCGCGGTCCACGCGTTCGCCTCGGCGATTTCAGCGGGCGGTGCCATGATTGAGTCTGCGATCGGAGTCTCAGAAGTTTCAGGCCGTGTCGTCGTCGCGTTCCCGGCTGGCTGGGCCGCCATCGTGGTAGCCTTTCGTGCCCAGTTCGCAGCCCCCGCGAACAAGAGGACCGTTAACAGCATCGCCGACCGCTTCATGTAAATCGGACTTCTCATTTTTATTCATCCTGAAACCGTGCGCAACGAGAGGTCTGACCTTGAACATCGGTGCCGACTCTTCTTGACGTACCATTCAGAATGACATTTGTTACCAACGCAGATGTTCCAAGAGCATGCGCCTTCATTGGTTGGCGCGCGAGAGCCTGTGAACAGGGTTGCCTTCGGGGAGCCATTGGATGTGGTAGCAAAATTCAGCCATCCAACCAGTTAACGCAGAACCCCGCGAGGCCACCCCTCCGGGGTTTTGGCGTTTACACCAGCAACTGCAATGGTTTACGAGCAGTACGGGTCTTTTCCGACCCAGTTTGCCCAGTCGAACGTGCGCGTCAGCGTCTACCAGTGCCCGGTCGCCAGCGACGAGTAGACCGCATCACACTCCTCAGGCTTTGCCGCTTGATATAACGATGCAACGCGCACCCGTCCCGCCGCCAGCTGCGAGCGCGGCCTGTAGGTTTCCATGGAAGCTGATAGGCCGGAATGGCGCGGGATAGAGCGGAAGCTCTGACTCCAGGCCGCTGCGCAAGTGCACATGGCGATAAAATATCTCGTGCAGCAATGCGTGGGCCGAGATATCCGTCTTCTTCTCCCAGGGCGCGCCGATCAGCACCACTTCGCCACCCTGCCGCACGACCTTGCACGCCGATAGAATCGCCGCTTCGTGGCCGGAACAATCGACTGCCAGCGACACCTGATCGACCAGGCGCGGGTCGTTCTCCGGCTGCTGGTCGATGATGGTCGCAACCGACAGCTTCGCGAGCAGTTCCCGCCGCCACCCCAGCGGGTCTGCCGCGAAGACTTCGTATCCGCATCCGGCAAATATCTGGCAGGCGAGATTTCCTATTGGTCCCAATCCGGTGATCAGCACCTTCTCCGGCGGCCGGGCTGCTGTAGTCGTCAGTACGCTCATCGCCACCGCCATAAGCCTGGCAAAGCCCGCATGTGCGGGTGGCAGCCCGGCGGGGACTTTCACGGCCATGTGCGCTTCTACGCGCTGGTATGACTGATGTCGACCGATGCACAAAGCCAGGTCGCCGATCTTGAATGCCTGCACATCGGACCCGACCCGCTCTACGCGAAAGACCGCCGCATATCCTGGTGAATTTGGGAAGTTTGAAGCACGATAGAATCCATTCAGTTCGGTTCCGGGACTGATCAACGACGTCAGCGTGTGCCCGGCTATTTCCGTTGAAGCCAATGGCGCATGATCGGGCTTCATGGCTACCAACTCGGCATGCTCGCGCCGAGTGATCATTACTGTTGTTTCGCTTGGTTGAGTCACGAGGCAATGCCTTGAGGCCTGGCAACAATCAAATGATTCCGATTGACAGAAACCCCATTTTATCGATAAAAATTCAACCGGTCTTCCAGGAAAAAATCGGAGGCACTTCCCATGGACGCGTTGCGAGTCGGGATCGTCGGCTTGGGGTGGGTGGCCGGAGCGCACATTCAGACATTTAAGTCTGTGAAAGGCGCGGACGCCACCGCCGTCTGTTCGCGGCGGCCGCAAGACTCCGCCGAGTTGGAAAGGAAATTCGGCATTCCCCTCAAAGTCTATAATGATTACGCGGCAATGCTGGCCGATCCGGAAATCGACGTCATTGATATCTGCACCCCGCCTGCACTTCACGCTGCGGAGGCAATTGCCGCGGCGCAGGCGAAAAAGCACCTGCTCATCGAGAAGCCGATCTGCCTGAATTTCCAGGACGCAAAGGCGATTCGGGAGGCGATTGCCAAGGCCAGGGTCAAGGCCTGCGTCTGCTTCGAATGCCGATTCAGCGCGCATTTCGCGCTGGTCAATTCCGTAGTGGAGCAGGGACTGCTTGGCGACATACACTACGCCGAGGTGGATTATTACCACGGTGTGGGCCCGTGGTACGGCCAATACGAGTGGAACATCAAAAAGGATATGGGCGGCAGCAGTCTGCTGACGGCCGGATGTCACGCGGTCGATGCCCTGCTGTTTTTCATGAAAGACGCAGTAGAGGAAGTGACCAGCTACGGGACACGCTCGAAAAATCCGGTCTTTGCGCCGTATGAATACGACACGACCACGGCCACGATCCTGAAGTTCAAGAACGGCGGGATAGGAAAGGTGGCGTCGGTGATCGACTGTCTGCAGCCGTATTATTTCCACGTGCATCTGGTGGGCAGCGAGGGGAGCCTGCTGGATAACCGCTTCTACTCGGCCAAATTACCGGGCATGACCAAGGAGCGATGGAGCACGCTGGAGACGGCTCTGATCGATTCCGGCGACGTCAGTGATCACCCCTATCAACCTCAGTTTCAGGCATTCGTGGACAGCGTGCGCGAAAACCGGACGATGCCGCGCACGGATTTCGACAGCGCGTTCGAAAGCCATCGCGTGGTCTGCGCCGCGGATCTTTCGGCGGCGCGGGGCGCAAGCGTGAAGCTTGCAGAGCTGAAGTGAGCGCAATTGGCGAAGTGGGGCGATGCCGACGATTGGATGCTCGACATGGATCAGAAAGAGTAACTCAACGGCGAGCAAGGGGCGCGTGCCGGGCCGAAGGTGCTGCGCGGCGCTACGGTATTTAGCTGCTCCACCGCATTGGCCGAACTTGCCGGCAAGATCGGATTTGACGCCGTCTGGATCGACATGGAACACGGGCCGGCGGGGTTCTGGGAGGTGGCGAATCTGTGCCTGGCCGTGGAGGCGGGAGGGGCGATTCCGGTGGTCCGGGTGCCGGACGCGCAGCGCTGCCATATCCTGCGCGCGCTCGAGGTGGGAGCGCGGATGGTGGTGGTTCCAATGGTCAATTCTATGGAAGAGGCCAGGCAGGTCGTGGCACATGGGCGGTTCGCGCCGGTTGGCCGCCGCGGCTTGAATACGCGGACCCGTGGCATGGGATTTGGGTTGCAGCCGGTGCGCTCAGCCATGGCGGCGGCCGACGCGCGGATCGAGTTGCTGGCGCAGGTGGAAACGCGGGAGGCGGTGCAACGGGTGGATGACATCTGCGGGGTTGATGGATTATCCGGCATTCTGGTCGGACCGGCGGATTTGTCGGTCGATATGGGCATCGCCGGAGAGTTTGACAACCCCGAGCTCCTGTCGGCAGTGGTCGGGTGTGTAAAGCGCGCAAAATTAGCTGGCAAGCGCTGCGGCATTCTGGTCGCCCCCGGACCCTTGTTGGATGCGGCACTGGATGCGGGGTGCAATCTGGCATTTATCGGAGGTGATGTCTCAGACTTGTCGCGCTGCTGGCGGGAATTGCTCCAGCGCGTCACGTGTGGCATAGCCAGGACATCCGACCGGAACATTCCTGGGGGAGCGCCGGTGAGTCCAGGTGGAGGCGACAAGCATGGAACTGGAACGAATCATTGACTGGGACTCTTTCGTGGCACGCCAGCAAGACCCGCTGCAAAACCGTCTGGCATGTCGGCTCGGCGGCGCCACTTTCCCCTTCCGACCCAGCCGAAGCGGAGCAGCGGATGAGACCACTAGACTCAACCATGCTAAGAGGGTTGTGGGCGGCGGTGCCCACGCCGTGGGACGGCGAGGGCCGGAAGCTTGATGAGCGCGCCCTACATGACAACTGCCAGGCTCGTCCAACCTACTCCCCAGTGCAAGACCCAATGCAGAACAAATTGAAGGAAGCATTCGATCAATTCTGGTCGGCTGAAATCAAAGCCGAATGCCCCGGCGAGGCGCGTGCGAGCAAGGAGGCACTGTGCTGAATTCACCTCTCATTTCCGCGCCGCGGAGCTACATCAACGGGCAATGGACCGGCGCCGAGTCGGGCGCTACGTTCCCTGTGCGCAACCCCGCCACTGGAGAGCACCTGGCGGATGTACCGAATCTGGCTACGGCCCAGACCGTCACGGCGATCGCCGCAGCCGAAGCCGCTTGGCGCCGGGAGCCGCCCGCGACCCAGCGTGCCGCGTGGTTGACGGCGATGGCCGAGTCGTTGACGCGCCACCGTGGCGAGATGGCTCGGATTATTACCCTCGAGCAGGGCAAGCCATTGGCTGAGTCGGCGGCGGAGGTCGACTACGCCGCCGGTTTCTTCCGCTTCTTCGCGGCGCAATTGCCGCAGTTGGAGCCGCGCTCCTTTCCCGAGCATATCCGGGGACTGCACTGGCGCACTCGATTCCGACCGGCCGGAGTTGTCGCTCTGATCACTCCGTGGAACTTTCCGCTGGCAATGCTCGCCAAGAAGCTCGCTCCGGCGCTGGCCGCCGGATGCGGCATCATTGCCAAGCCTTCGGAGCTGACCCCGCTCACCGCCATCGCCCTGTGGGGGCTGCTCGATCAGCTCGACTTGCCGCCGGGCCTTGCCAATCTGGTTACCGGTGAACCGGCGCCGATTGCCGCCGCGCTGTGTGCGCATCCGGCGGTGCGGGTCATCAGCTTCACCGGCTCGGGCGAGGTAGGCCGAACGCTTCTGGCGGCGTCGGCGGCGCACGTCAAGCGGCTGGCGCTGGAACTCGGGGGAAATGCGCCCTATCTGGTGTTTGACGACGCGGATATCGATATCGCCGCCGATTCCCTGATGGCGAACAAATTCCGCTGCGCCGGGCAAACTTGCGTGTGCGCCAACCGGGTGCTGGTCCAGCGCGCAATCGCGGGCACGTTCGTCGACGCCCTGGCAGGCCGCGTTCGGCGGCTGAAGGTTGGCAACGGCCTGGATCCCGCCACCAACATTGGTCCGTTAATCAATCGTGCGGCGATGCAGAAAGTCCTGCGGCACGTCAACGATGCGCTGCAGAACGGAGCACATCGGCCGGTAGGCGGAGAGGTCGGGCCGCCGCCGTCGGAGGGGCACGATTGGGGCGCCTTTTTTCCCCCGACTATTCTGACCAACACGACACCCGAGATGCTCCTCAGCCGCGAGGAGACGTTTGGACCGATCCTCGCGCTCGGGTCCTTTGACACCGAAGATCAGGCCGTAGCTCTGGCCAACTCGACTCCGTATGGACTGGCGGCGTACCTTTTCACCGCGAAGATCGAGCGCGCGCAGCGGGTGGCTCGGGCGTTGGATTTTGGACACATCGGGATCAACACCGGCAGCGGACCAACCCCAGAAATGCCGTTTGGAGGAATGAAACAGTCCGGGTTCGGGCGCGAGGGTGGAATAGAGGGATTGCTGGAATTCATCGAGGTTCAGGCGGTCGTCTCGGCGTGAAGATAGAAGCTACAAGTCAGAAGTCAGAAGCAGGAAGAAGCTGGACGGCAACGTTTTCCTTCCAGCTTCTGACTTCTAACTTCTGACTTCCAACTTCTCCGCAGCAACTATGTCCGAAATGAGCATTTGCTATGCGAATCACAAGAATAGAGTGCGTGCCCGTACAAGCCCCCGGACGGACACTTGTGCCGGTGGTTGTGGAAACCGATGCCGGCATCGCGGGAGTCGGCGAGGCCGGGCTGCAGCGGCGCTGGCGGGCAATCGCAGGGGCGATCGAACATCTCGAACCATGGCTCATCGGTGAAGACCCCATGCGCATCGAATACCTCTGGCAGAGGATCAGCCGCGGCGGGTTTTACCCACACGACCGGGTGATCGGATCGGCCCTGAGCGCTATCGATATCGCCCTGTGGGACATCAAAGGCCAGGCGCTGGGAGCCCCGGTCTATGAGCTTCTGGGCGGACGCTGCCGGGATTTCGTTGAGGCGTTCACGCAGCCGGGATATTTTGCCGGGAGCGCCGTAGCCCCGCCGCCCGGCGATCTGCTCAATGCCGCCCTCACCGCCCCCCCTGCCCCCCTGGCGGAGACGCCACCGCGGCGGTCAGCTTGGCGCGGCGTTGTCTCGAGCACGGCCATCGCTACTTCCGATTGATCCTTCCCCCTCCGCTCGATGATGGAGCCTATGACCCGCGCTTATCCGCCGAACGACTGGTTGCTCAGCTTCAGGCCGTTCGGGAGGCGGTCGGGGATCGCCTGGAACTGATGGTGGACCTGCACACCCGACTGGCTCCCAGCGAGGCGATGTGGTTTTGCCGCCAGGTGGAAGGTTTGGCTCTGATGGTTGTGGAAGATGCTCTGCGCAGCGAGCATCCGCACGGCTATCGCCAGCTTCGCGCCCACACGGCCGTCCCGCTCGCCGCCGGCGAGCAGTGGGCCAGCAAGTTCGAGTTTCGCCAGGTGATTGAAGAGGAGCTGGTCGACTACGTGCGCCCGGATTTGTGCATCTGCGGCGGGCTGACGGAAGGCCGCAAAATCGCGGCAATGGCCGAGGCCCACCTCATCAAGATTCTGCCCCACAATCCGCTGGGGCCGATTTGCACCGCCGCGTCCCTCCACCTCGATCTGGCCGTGGACAACGCCGGCCCGCAGGAGGTGATTTTCGCTCCGCATCAGATGCTGCCCGATGTCTTTGAGTGCTCCTTCGAGCTCGTCGCCGGGGACACGGAATCGCCCGCCCCCCCTGCCCCTCCTGGGCTGCGGCTTACCGTGCCTAAAGGGCCTGGTCTGGGCGTCCGCTTCAACCGGGAAGCGGCCCGCGCCCATCCGCCTCTGATGACCGAGCCGCCGCACTTTCACCGTCGCGATGGATCATTCAGCAATTATTAGTCGGCAGTCAGCAGTCGGCAGTAAAACAATTCACTGCTGACTGCCGACTGCCCACTGCCGACTAACTTGCATGTGCTAAGCCAGCCAGTGAGGGACGAACTGCCCCTTTTGGATTTGCTCTTCGATATAGTGCTTGCCGACGAGAATGTGTTGCCGCATGCGCCGCTCGGCATCGTCGGGTTTGCCGGCGCCGATCGCCTCCAAAACCTCCATGTGCTGCTCGCGCACCGCAGCCGGGTCGTACTCGGTCTGCACCACTTTGCTGAGCACCCGGTACTGCTCGGACAGGCGGATCAGCATGGAATGCCCCGACAGGTGCACCAGGCGGTCGTGCAGGCTGCGATCGAGCTTGCCGGCTTCCTCGAACTTCCCCTGCTCGGCCAGTGCATGGATCTGCTCGGCGGTCCGTTGCAACTCGCGGAGTTCTGCGCGGGTGACGGTGTCGCAGCACAATCGCGCCACCAACCCTTCGTGCAGGGCGCGAATGTCGTACGACTCCAGCAGTGTGCGGGCATCGAGCCGGGCGACGTACATGCCGCGGTTATCAACTGACTCGACCAGCCCGACGCTGCGCAATTCGAAGAGGGCTTCGCGGACAACGCTTTGGGAGACACCGAATCGCCGCGCCAGCCGTTGCTGGGGAAGCTTGGATCCAGGCTTGGACTTGCCGGCCAGGATCATCGATTCCAATCGATCGCGCACGCGGTGCCGGGCAATCGCTTCGACGGGGGATGGTTCCTGTTCTTTTGCCATTGCGGCGCGTTGCAGGGAGCGGCCGTCGGCAAGGCGCTCCCGGGCATCGGTCAGGCTCTGTTCGCTTGCCGTAGCATACGCGTTGTCAGGAAGTCTGGCTATGCCTGGAACAGGGGGGGCAGGATGGTTGGGTGATTCCATAGCTATATCCCTGCCCCCCCCGCCCGAATTATCCCCTCGGTGGTACGCAAATGCGGGGAATCGTACACTTCCGGATTCAGCAGATGCACCGGCCGCTGTCCCTGCAGGACGCGCACGGCGTCGAACAGCGCCGTCTCGAACACTGCCCGCATGCCCTCGATCGCCCGGTTTCCCAAATGCGGAGTACAGACAACGTTGGGCAGATGCAGCAGCGGGCCGTTCCAGTCCGTGGGCTTGTCATCGAGCCCGGCGCCGCCCAGCCGTCCGGCCAGGAGCGCATCCGTCAGCGCCGTTTCCACCACCAGCTCCGGGCGGGCGGTGTTCACCAGAATTGCCCCTGGCTTCATCGCCGCCAGTTCCGCCGGGCCGATGATGCCGCGGGTCTGGGGATTGAGACGCAGGTGCAGGCTGACGAAGTCTGATGCGGCGAGCAGGTGTTCCAGCGACACCACTTCCACACCAAACTTGCGGCAGAACTCCCGGTCAGGGTGGGGCGTTGACGCGAGGATGTGCATATCGAATCCACGCGCCCGGCGCACAACTGCTTTGCCGATATTTCCCAGCCCGACGATACCGAGTGTCTTGCCCCACACACTGGTGCCCGTGCCGCGATCAGGTCTGCCCGCCCGCATCGCCTCGTGGTGATGCGGAATTTGCCGAGCGACTGCCAGGAGCAGCGCGAAGGTCTGATCGGCGACGACTTCGATGCCCTCATTCGGAATGGAATTGCTGACCACGACTCCAAGGCGGGTGGCGGCGCGCACGTCGCACCATTCGTATCCGCTGGCCGCGATCGCCAGCGCTTTCAGCGATGGATGGCGCGAGAAAGAGGGATATCTCACGCTTGCCATCAACCGCGCCGATGGCGTGCGGGTGCGCAACCTCGTGGGCGCCGAGAAGAAAGCTGCCGGAAAGCAGACGATCGCCTGGGACGGGCTGGATGACGATGGCCGGTTGCTGCCTCCGGGAAAATACCATTGGGTCGGCCTGTTACGCGGCGAACTGCACGCCGTCTATCGCGGCGCCTTCAGCCACGGCAATCCGCCCTGGTTCGCAGGCTCGACCGGCGGATGGGGACCGGACCACTCGATGATCAGCTCCGTGACGGCGGTGGGGGATCAGATGATCCTGGGCGGGCCTGTGCGCGAGTGGGGCCATGGACTGCTCGCCTGTGATTTGAGCGGCACGAAACTGTGGGGTCAAAATACCCTCTATCAGGGCAGCTTCACCTGCGTACACAGCCTTGTCAGCGATGGCGAGCGCGTCTTCGCCACCGCCCCCGAGGGTTGCCTCGCCGGCGGGGAGCATCGCGTGTGGGAGATCGATCCACACAGCGGCAAGAACTGGTGGGTGGCGGGGATTCCAGTTAGCGCTACTGGTGCGGCAACCCAGCCGTCTCAAGTTGCTGCGCGCGGCATCCGCATCATCGGGATGCGGCATACCGGTCCCACGCGCTGGGATGGTGAGCTGTATGTGAGCGATGTCTATGGAGACAAGGAACAGACATTTGTATTTTCCATGGATCGCAATCCCGAGGTGAAAACCGATCGGGGTTACGATGACAAGCATCTGATGAAACTGCTGCGCGTCCTCCCCTTGCGCGCCTGGGGCATGACCTGGCTGCCCGATGGACGCTGCCTTGCGACAACGCTGAAAGGCGTTTTCGTGCTGGATACCCAGAGCGGCAAGACCACCCCCTTCACCGAGGATAAGCTGGGTGCTCCCTACGGAATCACCTCCGACAAGCAAGGCCGGGTCTACGTTTCTGATCGCACCTATCAGCTTCGCATGTTTCTTCACCACCTGCGGAACGAACCGGAACTCTGTCCCTACGGGCAGGAAGGGACCATGCAGGTGCGCGTGTATGACTCCGGGGGTAAGGGCCTGCCCAAAAATAACCTGTTCAACTTTTCTTGATAGTTTGGGTTTCGA
>DAIOHQ010000167.1:0-11144 GCA_036744635.1 Tepidisphaeraceae bacterium
ATGAAAATCATAACCAATTGAAACTGTTCGAGTTCTGACCGGACAGTAGTGATTTGTCATTGGTCATTTGCACGAATGACAAATGACCAATGACCAATGACAATTCTGTGTTCATCCGTGTTTATCTGCGGTTTCATCTCCGCGATGCGCCAGCGCCCGCTGCACCAGGGCCAGATCGAACACCTGGCCCGCCCCATACACTTCCTTGCCCAGCCGGCTGCCGGGGCCGGGCAACTCGGTGGTGGGCAAATCCTCATAAGGAATGCCGCGCGGCTCGGTGTCGTCGAAATAGGCGCGGTTGCCGCGAAGCTGGTGCTCGATGATGGCCCGGATCGGAAGCTGCGCCGGCGCGGGCGGCGCGGCCTTACTCGAACCGGCGAAACGGCGAAACGGCGAAACGGCGAGAGGTTCTTCGCCGTCTCGCCCATTCGCCGTCTCGCCGGTTCGGTCCAGGGGGGCCAGCAGTCCAATCAGCGGCAGGATCGACTCCACGTTCTCTTTGAACGCCGGGTACAGCAGGCCCCCACACGCCTGAAACATGCCGGTGTACGGCCCCCCCCTGGGCTCTCGATAGAGCATCATCAGCAGCAGGCGCAGGAAATCATCGCGCCATTCCACGGCGGTCTGATGGGCCCCCCCTGCCCCGGCGTTAGCCAGCCGGTCGGCCGCTTCGACGCAACCCGCCAGCGCGATCGGCTCATGCACATAAATTCCCGGCGGCAAGGCGCGCATGACTTCGATGGCATGGATCGCCTCGGCATGGCAAGCCGCCGCCCGCTCGGGTTTGAGCTCGGCGGCGGTCATCAGGCACAGGGCGAACAGACCGCCGGCGTACAGGTCCAATCCCCCGCCGATTCGGGTGCCCGAATCGGCGAAACGGCGAAACGGCGAAACGGCGACCGGTTCTTCGCCGTCTCGCCCATTCGCCGTTTCGCCGTTTCGTTCCAAGGGGGCCCAGTCGGCCCATATCGGCAGCAGATACTGCATCGAGCGCACGAACCGGCTCGCCGTTTCCAGCGCCCGCCAGCCCAGTTCCGCCAGCTCGGCATCGCCGCTTATCCGGGCCGTTTCCAGCACCCGGTGCAGGTTGTGCAACTGGTACCAGGAATTGAACACCCGCCTCGGTCCCGCGCCGGCATCAGGGGGTGGCCAGACGCTGGAGAAATCCATCAGCGTGAAGTCCGCCGGCGGATAATGGTTCTCCAGGAACCCATTCTCGGGATTGAAAAAACGGCGCAGGAGCTGGCGCAGTCGCCCCGCCTCGGCCCCCGCAGCAGTATTGCCGGATGCCTGGGCGTAGCGGGTCAGAGACAGCGCCAAGTCGGTCTGCACGAACAATTCCAGGTGTGGCTGCGGGACCGAGCGCAGGTGGCCGGTGCCGATGGCGTAGGCGGTGTAGCCGATCTCGGAGGGAACCCCCCCGGAAGATGAATCGGCGAGGGGGCGAATCGGCGACGCGGCGAGGGATTCGTTGCGCACATCGCCGGCTCGCCGGTTCGCCGATTCGCCGGTTCGGGCCGGCAGGGGGCCAGGGCCGGCGACGGAGATCTGGCAGCGCGTGGTACCGAGGTCCGCGAGCGTCTGCTCGGCCATGGCCGTCCAATCCGGCGCCTCCCCCTCGACCGCCGGCAGCGGCCAGTGCTCAAATGACGTATCGATCAACACCCGCAGCGCCTGCCACGGATCCGGCACGCTGGCCCGCGGGCAGGAGATAACCTCGAAGTTTAATTCCGGCGGCAGGGCCTCCGCTGTCCTGGCGAAGACGCCGAAGATGAAGCCGCCCTCGCCCCCCTCCCCTTCCCCCGAACCGGCGAGGGGCGAATCGGCGACGGGCGAAGGAAATTCGCCGATTCGCCGTTTCGCCGATTCGCCGATTCGCGGCTCCTCCATCCGCACCTCGAAGCGCAGCCGTCGCCAGTCGACAGCGGGGGCGGGGCCGGTGACCCAGGCGATGAACTGCCGCCGGCTGTGGCCATCGAAGTAATACGCCCCGGGGAAATCGTTCCCCTGCATCGACCCGGTGGCGATGGTCTTGGTCGGCCCATCCAGCAGCAGCGACTGCCACTGCGTGTTCTGCGTGTACCCCAGCCAGCTATCGTCATTGATCTTCACGAACAAAGCGTCCGCCCGGCGGCGGACAGGCCCGAAAGGTTGCCACGGCGATTCGGTCATGGGAGTCGAAGGCTAACGGCGAAGCCCCAGCGGGTCAAACCACCTGCGGTGGGGCAATTCCGCGAGTACGCGGCCAAGACGTCGCTCCGCGTTGCTGCGCGAAAGGTTGGGCGATATGTACCGGACCCCTTTGCAATTCCGATGTGCATAACGTAATGCCGTGGGGTGGCCGCGGCGGCGCATGCGCGACGCTCGACCGCGAGTGAAGTATACCGCCGCCGCGGTCCGCTCCAACGGCGGGTTATCCGGCCGTATCAGTTGTACCCCGCCGGGAATACTGCCAATGCCACAAACGCATTCGCTGCGATGAGCAACCACGTCCACACGCTTCGCCGAATTGCATGGCTGTGCAAAGTTCGGCGCAGCGCCAACACCAGCCAAGCACAGGCTGCCCCACCCGCGACTTGGATCGTCATTGCTAATTCGGCCTTTCGCGGGTCGGCGCTATTTGACGTATGCGGCCACGAACTCAAGCAGACCCACACTGTGGCATACGCCGCAACGATCCCAATGGCGTAGATCACTTGGAACCGCCGAACCGCGCGGTTCGCCGGAGACGCCTCAGGCGTGCGGTAATCGATAACGGGGGATGCGGATTTCATACGAGGTGCCGGGGAGATCGATAAGGGGGATCGATAAAGGGTCACAGGATCGATAAAGGGTCAGGAGTCATTTCGGCCGTGTCAGCCAAGCCTACCGCCACGATGCCGAGAATGCCAGAAAATCGCCGATCATCGCGTATTGACTCCTGACCCGAATGCCATCGCTTTGTTTGCAGGAGGGGCTAAAATGGCGGGAGATGCATCGGACCCCTTTGGTCTTCCCCTCCGCGGGCATTTCATGGAGAGCCAATGAGAAATCAGCGAATCTTCCTCGCCCTCGTCATTCTCGTAATCGTCGTCTTCTTCGCCCCGTTGCTCGTCCACGCCGAGGCCACTTCGAGCACCGCCCCCGCCGAAGAGAAGAGCATCGGCGACGTGGCGAAGATCGCCAAAGTCGCGCGCCTGAGCGCGATGCTTGTCGCGCTGCAGGAAACCTCGCTCGACGAAACGGTTAAGAAATCCGTCGGTGCTTCGCTGACAGCGGCGCGCGATAAACTTCGCGCCGTCGTCGCCGATGCCCTCAAACATCCAGAAGACGCGCCCAAATTCTATCAGCAGGCAGGCCAGGAATGGGAGTTCTTGGAGGAAAAGATACAAAAGGCACGGACAAAGACTCTCGACGAACAAATGAAAGGACGTCTCTTCGTCCTTACAGGCCAGTGCGTGCAGTTGTCCGGCATCGCCGAAGGAGATCCTGTTCTGGAATTACTTGCGGTTTCGCTGAAGTTCACAGATGCCCAGAAGCAAGAGGCGAAGAAGATTCTCGACGATCTTGCCAAAAAACTTGGCGATCCCGACGACGCTGACGATGACAACATCACCCCGCAACAGATCGCCGCTGCCGCTGCAGCAGCCGAGGCCGTGCTCGCCAGCCGCACGAAGCTGCGCACGCTCATGACCGAAGCCCAACGGAAGAAATTCGATGCGGACATCAATGGCAACGTCAACACCGAACCTGCCACAACCGCCCCCGCGAAGGCCGTGGAATGATTTGGTGATTATCAAAGTTGACGCGCGTCGATGGACGGGATTTCCTTTCGGCATTTCGGGTGGGGAAGGGGGTTGGAAGGGGAGGGGTAATCCCCGCCCCGTCCCGCGTATGCGAAATCGGGGTTTCTGCTGTAAGTACAGCACATACATAGCGCAATGGCGCGAAAATAAATTTAAGGTGACGCACGTCGATTGCCAGATCGAGGTTAAGCGCCGCTGTGCTTGCCGACTCCCGACGACGTGGCATGAGCCAATTTCTTGTCGGCCCAGCAAGGCTCGCAGATCATCCCTTCACATCCATCAAAACTCCGGACAAATTCTCAAAAAAATTTCCTTGACATTCTGCAAACAAAACCCTAACATGCCTCCAGCATCATCCATCCTCGGCCATCCAAACCAAAGGGGGTTCCAATGCCGCTGCCGACATCCCGAGTTTCCCGCAGTCGCCTCATCCCGCCCCCTCCGCGCTTTAATTCAGCGTTCATCATTCAGCACTCATCATTCATCCTTCCAATGTCCCACTCCCAAACAAATGTCCCACAAACCCCACTCTTCACAACTGACTGCGGACAAATGACTAATGACAACCCCATGTCCCAAAATGTCCCAAAATGTCCCACATTTCATTTTCACTCTCCCCCCTCAGGGCACCGGCGGAGTCGTCGTAGAAACCAACACCAGTCGGCCATCTTCGGCCTCCATCGCGATGCTGATGGTGATTACCCCATCGGCGACGGCGCTCTCCAGCGTCGTGCCCGACAGCAACTCCACGGCCGCCCCTTCCTTCGAACCGGCGAGGGGCGAAACGGCGACGGGCGAAGGAGATTCGCCGGTTCGCCGTTTCGCCGGTTCGCCGGTTCGGGCCGGCAGGCGGATGCGAATCTTCCCGGTGATGGCATGATCGGTGGGGTTCTCCACGAACACCAGCGGCCCGGCCTGGGTGATGATCCCGTACCCCGTAACCCCCCCCGCCCCGCCGTCAAACACCAGCGAGTCGTCGATCTTCCGCACCGCCGCGGCCAGTTCCCGCCAACCTCCAGCATCCTTGGGATACGCCAGCGTCTCGGTCGTGCCGTCGGCGGCGGTAAGGCTCACCATCAGGTTGCCTTTGCCATCGAAGCGCGGCGCGGTGATGGCGGGCGTGCCGTGGGGCAGTTTAGTGGGCGAGGCCCACGCGGCATCCGCGAACGTGCTGATGCCGATCCCCTGGTCGCGCAGGCCGCTGACGAACTCGCCCAGCTTGCGGGTGTCGAATTCCGTCCCCGCCGTCGTGTCCGCCGTGCGCCGCGACGAGACGATCAGCACCGGTCCCAACGGATCGATCGGCTTCATCACCTCGGCCAATTCCCACGCCCGCCGGCAGATCTCCACATCCGTGACTCTGTCCGCCGGGCCGCCAGCTTTGCGGATGTCCCAGTAGGTCATGAGGAATTCCCAGCCGGTGCCGCCGACGTGGCCGACCGAGACGTTAAGCACCGGGATGATCTTGCCCTCGGCGTCATACACGGCCGTGAAAGCCGGCTGCAGGAAGTAGCGCCGCATGCGGGCGTTGGAATTGATTTCCTGGTTGACCAGCTCGATTCCCGGCTGCCCCCCGTAGCTGCCGGCGGTGTTCCACATCCAGGCCCGGTTGGACTGCGGGATGCACGCCTTCCAGAAAGTCTCGTAGACGCTCCAGCAGCGATACTCCCGGCCTTTGGGCATGCCTCCAACCATGCTCCCATCGGTCGAGACGTAGTCGATCAGCTTGGCCCACTCCTTTCCCCAATCCTCCAGGTCCGGCGGAGAGGAGTATTTACCCCCCCACAACCCGCCGGTGTAGAACCAGATGCTCGGGCCGGTGTTCTGGTTCCACCAGATGGCCTTGCGGCCTTCCAGTTGCTTCTCGACCGCCGCCTTGGTGTAGATCTGCGAGGCCAGCGTCAGGTTGCTCTGCGACCAGACGGCGAAACTATCGGTGTGCTCCTTCTGGATCTTCGCGTACAGCTCGCGAGCAGTGCGGGCTTCCACCGTGGCTCCCTCCGTCTTTTGCAGATGGGCCAAAAAGCCGGCGATATGGCTGGGCTGGGGTGCGCTGGGTCCGAGTTCCTCGCCCCAGAAGTCGATGCCGCTGACGTTCACGTTGGCGGCGGGGTCCTTGGCGTGCGCCGCGGCCGCCCACTGCCGCCAGATCGGGTTCATCCACTCGCGGATGTACAGGCCGTTGGGCAGCGTGCCGTAATGGTGCAGCAGGCAGTTGCCGGCGGCATACCAGTCGGGGGAGTAATATCCGAAGATCGCATTGGGATAGGCGCCGCGGTGCGGCAGGTTCTCGTGCAGAAACGGGTTGTACTCACCCCACTGCCAGTTGCCGAAGTCCCCGCTGAAGCCCAGTTGCTGATTGGCGTAGTAGGACCAGTACCAGTTCCAGTCATCCCCCGGCCGGTTGGGCAGACGCTCAGGATGGGCCGGCACATTGTCCTTGGCCTCTTTCGTCTCGGCCGTGGGCTGCAGATCCTCGTTGCCCTGCACCCGCCAGCCCCAGAAGGTGGAGTAGTCATCGGTGGTAGGCAGGCCGCCCGCGCGAAAGCCCATGATGCTTCCGGCGTCGAAGGTGTTGACGTAGCCGCTGTACATGGTGACGGTCAGACGCGGGGCCAGGGTGTCCCCCTCGATCTGTCCGCGCCCGGGCCGGGCGGCGTAGAACGCCTTGCTCGCGACGCTCTTGCCGTTCAGCAGCGCCTCAGTGCGATAGACCTCGAAGTCGGGGACATCTTTCGGCACGTCGAAGGTCAGCACGGCCTTCCCGCCCGCTCCCCCTGCCTCGGCAACATCGACCGGCTTGCCTTCCTTCTTCACCCCGTGCAGCAGCCCGGTCAGCCGGATGGCCAGCGTCCCGCCACCCCCCCCTGCCACGTGCGCTGTGATCGTCACCGACTCGCCGGGAAGGAAGGTGTAGTCCTCGGCCGTGCCGGTGCGTTCAACCAGCAGCTTCTCGTAGGGCTCATCGGGGCGGCTGAAAATTCTCTCGCCACCAGCGCCCCTGGCATCGGAACGATAGCAGTTGAAGGAGATGCTTACCTCGGGCGGCGCGGGGCTGGTGGTTGCAGCCGACGCCGCATTAGAGAACAAGCAAAAGACGACGACCAAGGTCGCGAGGGGAAGGCACGAAGGCACGAAGTGAATACTCCCTCTTCCCTTCGTGCCTTCGTGCCTTTGTGCCTTCGTGCCCACTTGTGTAATCACGTTCCTCATTTGCCACCTCCCGTGATGTTATGAGCCAGTGCCGCCAGCAGGATATCTTCGTAGACCGGCGGAAGGCTTTCCAGATAGAGCCGGTCGCCCTTCCACAGCACGTGCGTGCCGCTGGCGAGGGCGATCTTCGCCAGGAGCGGATCCTTGAACTTCACCGGCGCCGTCGCCGCGAAGGTCTGGCCGGCGATCTCGTACTTCTCGGTGGCCTTCAGGCCCTTGAGGACCGCCGAACGATCCGTCCCCGCGGGCAGGTCCACAACCAGCAACTCGTAGATGCTGTTCCGCCGATGCGGCGAGGTGATGAAGTTGGTGATTCCCGTCTCCGGGACATATTTCACCCGCCACATCCGCACGGCCGGCACGCCGGTCTGCTGCAGGAAGCCATCGTAATCCTGGGCGTCGGCCTGCACCCAGCCGATGCGCGTCAGCGACTTGCCGGCTGCCGGGCCTTCTCCCTTGAGCTTTCCATCAGGCGGCTCGGCAGGCGGGTCGATTCCCAAGTCGTCGCTACCGACGCTAAGGATGGTGCGTTTAGTGGCTGCGCCCGATGGCTTGGGCTCGACCGGTGCGATGCCTCCAAGCAGTCCCTTTTCCACGAACGCCTTCGCGGCCGCCTCCACGCCGGCGGGGCTGCTGCCGGTGATGCGGATCATCAGCCGAAGCGGGAGTTGCTGGTCGTGGGGCTTCCTGGAATCCCCCGCCAGATTGCGCGCCCACATGAAGAATTCGCTGCGGTCGCACTCGATGTAACCTGCCTCGCGGCCATCGGCGCGGAAGGTGCCAAAGCCGCCGACGAAAAACCCCTTCTTCTCCTGCCAGTCCCTGACCGTCTCGCGCGGCTTGCCCTGCGCGGGGTCGTATCCGCCGGCATAGACGCCGCTGTAGTAGGCCTCGCGGTCGAGAAACCAGGTGCCGGGATAGTGCCGCAGCACGGGGTTGGAGGCCACCGTGCCCACGACGATCAGATGCTTGCGTCCCGCGTCGGCGGCGGCGTCCGGCTTGTCCACCGCCTCCGCCTTGCGCAAATTGTCTTCAGGACCGCCGCCCTCGTGGAGCGCCTTGACGATCAGGTTCGCCGCCCGGGTTTCCCCCGGGCTGGCCTTCTCGCCGAGAACCACCTGGGCGTCCGGCGCGATCAGGGTAATGAGCCCGTTCGCGGGAGTGCCCTGCGCTTTCGGCTCTTCCGCCATTACGGGCATTGCCAGAGGGGGCAGCAGCGCCATCACTCCCACGCACCACATCAGTCTCAGGCCGTTTCGCATTGTGCTGCTCCTGTTACAAAGATGGATTACCAATCAAAGATCCGTGGTGAGATGGTAGTTGCCGGAGGAGATGGACAATTCCATCCGTCCGCGCCGGAAGGCGCCGGCATGGATATCGCTCTGACCGACGGAGGGGGCGACTGGCTCTCCATTCACCCGGATGGTCTCCGGGTCGCGGGTGGGAAGCAATACCAGCGCCGTCGAATTCGCCGGGATCGTCAGGTCCAGCGCGAACTGCGCGCCTTCGCGGGTCCAGTTGCACTCGATCATCCCGAACGGCCCGCGATGCCACGCCTTCACCCAGCGCAAGTCGCCGACCGGATTGGGGCGGATGATCACGTTCTTGAAACCGGGCGCGGTTGGGTCGGGATTGATCCCCGCCAGCGCCTTGTAGAACCAGGCGCTGACATCGCTGAACATGTGGTGGTTCCGGGAAGAGCTGCCATCCCAGGTTTCCCAGAGCGTGGTTGCCCCTTGCGCGATCCAGTGGCCCCAGCTCGGGAAAGTCGTTTGAGTGGCGATGGAGTAGGCCAGGTCCGCCCGATCGCCATCGGTCAACGCCTGCATCACGTACTTGGTGCCGAGGATACCGCAGTCGATGTGGCGGTCTTTCTTCTCCACCGCCGCCACCAGCGCCGCCAGAACCCGCGCCTGCTCATCGGGATCAACCAGACCCTGATAGAGAACACAGGCCAGCGACGTCTGATCGTTCTCGCCGAAGTCCCCGCTTGCAATGGGAAACCGTCCACGGAAGGCCGCACGAATCTCGGCCGCCAGACGCTGATACCTTTCGGCATCCTCCATCTTGCCGAGCAGCGCTGCTGCCTGGGCGAGGATGGTGGCATCGACGAAGTAATAGGCGGTGTCGGTCAGTGCTGTTGGGCAGGCGTGCCCACCCGGCCCCTTGCTCATGTCCGGCGGGCACCAGTCGCCCAGGCCGAAATCGACGATATGGCCGGTGGCCATTGTGCCCACATAATCGACGTAGCGCCGCATACAGTCGTAATGCTCTTCCAACCCTGCCACGTCGCCGCGATACAGATAGAGGTACCATGGGATGAGGATCGCCGCGCTGTCCCAGGCCGGTCCGCTGCCCCAGTTGAAGCTCCAGCCGCCGGTCGGCACGATTCCCGGAAGCTGGCCGCTGGGCCGCTGCATGTCGCGGAAGTCGGCCATCCATTTGCGGTAGGCGGTGGCGGCGTCGAAGTTGAATAGCACCTGTTCGGCCGACAGAGATGCATCGCCGGTCCAGCCGTTCTTCTCGCGGTGCGGGCAGTCGGTGGGGATGCCGTGGTAGTTGGAGACCGTGGACCAGCGCGCTGCCCGCTGAATCTTGTTCAACAGTTCGTTGGAGCACTCGAAGGCGCCGGCCGGCTCGAAGGCGGTATGCACAACCCGCGCCCGCAGGCTGTCGAGCGTGGGCGTGCCCGCCCCCCCTGCCCCCCCTGCAAAGCCGGTCATCTGGACATATTGGAAGCCATGGTAGGTGAATTGCGGCTCCCAGAGCTCGGCGCCATCTCCCTTGAGGGTGTAGCGGTCGGTCTGACACTCGCCGCTCTTGATGAAGCCGTCGATGTTGGATTGATCGATGTCCCCATCTTCCTTGGTCTTTTCGGCATACTTGAGGGTGATGATGGTTCCGGCCGCCCCGCTAACGCTGAGCTGCGCCCAACCGGAGAGGTTCTGGCCGATGTCGAAAACCCACACGCCCGATCGCACTTGCTGGAGCGCCACCGGTTTGAGGGTGGCGGTGACGCGGATGGGCGTCATCTGCTGGCTGCGCAGGATGCCGCCGGGACCGGGAACGAGCTTGGCCGCCATCCACTCACTGTCATCATAATCAGGACGATCCCAGCCGGGTTTCTCCAGGCGGGCATCGTAGTGCTGGCCATTGCGGAGGGCATCAAAGGTGGTCGGGCCGGTGCTGCAGCGCCACTGCGGATCGGTGATGATGACGGTCTCGGTGCCGTCGGTGAATCGAATGTGCAGTTGCAGCAGGAGCTTGGGCTGGTCGCGCCAGGGGGCGTGCTGGAAATCCCAGACCACCTCGGTGCTGGCGTTGTACCAGCCGTTGCCGAGCACCACGCCCAGCACGTTCTCTCCACCCCCCCTGGATTGAAGATGGGCTGTGACATCATGGGTTTGATACATGGCGGCGTGGTCGTAGCGGGTGAAAGCGGGGGCGAGGACTTCATCGCCGACCTTGCGGCCATTGATTGACAGCTCGTAGTATCCCAGGCCGCTGACGTAAACGCGCGCGGATGCAACCGGCTTGTCCAACGTGAGCCGGCGGCGCAGCAACGGCGCCGGCGGCACCCCGGTCTCGCCGCCATCCACTCGCCGCGGCGCGATCCAGCCCGCTTGCCAATCCGCGGGGTGCAGCAGTCCCATCTCCCAGCACGCCGGCTCGCTCCAGACAGTCGCCCCCCCCTGCGCAGGGGGGGCATCCCACGCCCGCACTTTCCAGTACGCCGCCTGGCGCGATGTCAACTCCCGCCCGCCCCCCCTGCCGTAGCGGATCTGCACCGCATCGGATTCAACCCGCCCTGAATCCCACAGATCGCCCTCATCCCGTTCGAGAATCGCGCGCGAGGATGCAACCAGCAGGTGATAGGCCGTCTGCCGGGCGCCGCGAGCGGGGCTGATCAGCATCCAGCTCAACGTCGGGTTTGGAGTTTCCACGCCGAGCGGATCATGCAGGTCATTGCAGGACAGGTTGGCAACTTTCATGGTGCGAGCCTCTCACTTGGAACGGTTGGGCGAGCATACCCGGATGCGGTTCAAAGGAAAACCTGCGCCCGTTCGACCTCCGCCTCGGGGTGCGTGACGCTTTGGGCGGCCGGGATAAATATGGCTGGATTCGGGCAGGTGAGTACACCTACCG
>DAIOHQ010000168.1:0-11130 GCA_036744635.1 Tepidisphaeraceae bacterium
GGGGCAGACATTCTTGTCTGCCACGGGACAATGTACTCATTGGCCCGTCCTCCGCTGATTTTTGAAACAGCCTCGAAGCGGGCAGACTCCTGCCGGGCGCGAGAACGTCTTACTGAATGTGAGGACCGCCCCCGGTGACTGCGGACGGTCCTCTTTTTTGCAATCCCTGCACCTGATAGTAGGGGCGGGGGTCACCCCACCCGCTTCGGGCTGGCGATGGGCTATACTGCCAACATGGCCAAGGACTCCCTGGCGCTGGTCGTGATGGCGAAGTTCCCCGAGGCGGGAAAAGTCAAAACCCGCCTTACTCCCGCTCTCGCCCCCGCCCAGGCCGCCGCGATCCATCGCGCGTTTCTGCTGCACAGCATCGCCCGCCTGGGCGCGCTCGATGGCGACGAAATGGTGATCTGCTTCGATCCGCCAGATCGCGCCGCCGCGATGCGGGAACTGCTCGCTGAAGATGCAGCACAAACCGCCTGTCATCTTCCCGCCACCTGTCATCCTGAGGTACTCCGAAGGATCTGGCCTCGAGCGCCAATCCGGCCAGATTCCTCGGATTACCTCAGAATGACATCCACTCCATTGGAACGGGGCGAAATCGCACACGATCGTCCAGACCCATTCCTCATAAGCTATCTCCCCCAATCCCCCGGCGACCTCGGCGCCCGCCTCGCCAGCGCCGCCGCCACCGTCGGCCAGCGCCACCCGCGCATGCTCTTCTTCGGCGTCGACAGCCCCGATCTGCCCGACTCACACATTGATCGCGCCATCGAATTGACTCAGCAGGCCGCCGTTTCCGTCAGCCCCACGGCCGACGGCGGTTTCTGGTCGCTGGGATTGTGCAACAGCGTTGACGCGTCGGCGCTGCTCTCGGGCATTCGCTGGTCCAGCGGCGTCGAGATGCGCCAGCTTCTGGAGCGCGCCGATGCCCTCGGTTACGCCACCGCGGTGGGGGAGCAATGGGATGATGTCGATCATCCCGCCGACCTGCAGCGTCTGCTGCATCGGCTGTCCACCTCGACCCAATCCTCCGACCGCGCCCTGCTCCAGCAATTGCAAACCATCCGCCCCGCGATAGAGTTGCCGTTTTAAGGTGATGCGATGAGCGAAGCACAACCAGCAGCACAACCATCGGGCGGATCGGACGCGCCGCGGGCGTCGGCCGGCCCCGCCGAGTCGTTCCTCCCGGAATCGACGGTGATGATCGTCGATGACAACCCGCAAAACGTCGAGCTGCTCCAGGCCTTTCTCGAATCTCTCCCAGTGAAGCTGGTGACGGCCATCGATGGCATAGACGCCCTGGAAAAAGTAGCCCAGCACAATCCCGACCTGATTCTGCTGGACATCATGATGCCGCGCATGAGCGGCTTTCAGGTCTGCAAAAAACTCAAGAGCGATCCCAAAACCAGGGACATTCAAATCCTGATGGTGACGGCCCTCAACGAACTCGGCGACATCGAAGCCGCCTCCGACTGCGGCACGGATGATTTCGTCAGCAAGCCGGTGAACAAATTCGAGCTGCTCACCAGAGTCAAAAGCCTCCTCCGCGTCCGCCACCTAAAAAACGAGCTGGAGCGCGCCCTGACCTATCTCAACGAAATCGAGCAGGATGAAGAAGTGCTGTAGCACACCAACACTGGCCGCGCAATCAAACCCGCCATTGCCGATCCCCGCTGCCTGGCCGGTGGCATCATCCAGTTCTGCAGAACGCCCCAGATGCGAATTTCAGCCCATTCGATGTCCGTCACCTTCTCCCCCCCCATCGTACCTTCCATTCCTCCCCCGCCCAACCACGCGCGCAACTCGTCAATTGCGCGCCAGGCGCGCCGCCAGCGCAACGCCTTCCAGACACAAAATCCGAAAACTCAAAAAATTTTGCCCCCGATTTCCCCGTAAATCCCGCCATCTCCTCCCGCGCGTTGCGCGCCCGGCGCGCCGCCAGCGCAACTCCGCCCCTCTATAGAGAGGAGAGCATTATGACCATCAACCAAGGACGACGGACCAAGCACAACTCCCGCGCCCCCTCCAGCATTTTTGCAATTTGCAATTTCCATTTTTCAATCTCCCTGCTCTCAGATGTCCCACTCTCTCCAAAATGTCCCACATGCCACGTCATTCACAAGTGCCGAAGCACAAACGACTAACGACAGCCCCATGTCCCAAAATGTCCCCAAATGTCCCACATTTCATTTTCACTCTCCCCGACCGAAAATCCGCCACGCCCAAAGGGCGCCCGAATCCAAAATCCCTCCTTGCAATCCTCCAGCCCCGCCGTACCTTCACAATTCACACACGCAGCAATCAACGGAGATCAGGCTTATGAGCAGATGGATCACTTTCGCGGTGGTGGCGTTCTCCTTTGTCGCCGGTTGCCGCTCCGGCACTACCCGGCCTAGTTCCTCAATGGCCGAGGGCGATATCGTCGACGTCGCTCCGCCGCCGTCGGCCGCCGATGCCGCCAAACAGGACTATGGCGCCGAGCGCTGCCGCCTCGTCAACGAACGCGATGAGATCGTCTCCATCCTCAAAAACGGCGCTACCGTCATCGTCAGGCGCGTCCCCTCCCCCGTGGTCGCCGTGCGCGGCTACGTCAACACCGGCGGCGTCTACGAAGGCAAGTGGCTCGGCGGCGGCCTCAGCCATCTCCTCGAACACCTCGTCGCCGGCGGCTCCAACCAGCGCCGCACCGAGGCGCACAACCGCGACCTGCTTCAGGAGATCGGCAACAACTCCAACGCCTATACCAGCGAAGACCACACCGCCTTTTTCATCAACACCACCGCCGAGCACATGGAGCCGGCCGTCGACCTGGTCACCGGCTGGATGCTCGGCGCCCTCATCACCCCCGAAGAATACCGCCGCGAATACCAGGTCGTGCAGCGCGAACTCGAAAAGGACAAGGGCGAACCGGACTGGGTCTTCTACGAGCTGGCCACCATCAACCGCTACCACGTCAGTCCCGCCAGGGTGCCGGTCATCGGCTACCAGGAAGTCATCCAGGGCCTGTCTCGCGATGATGTTTACAGCTATTACAAACTGGCCTACCAGCCCAATGACATGATCTTCTCGGTCGCCGGCAACCTCGATCCCGAGGTCATGCTCAAGGCGGTGCAGAAAAATGTCGCCGATGCCAAGCCCGGCCGCGAATTTTCCCGCGACGTCGCCGATGAGCCCCCCGTGCTCGCACCGCGCACGCTGGTGGCGACGTTTCCCAAGCTCGGCCAGGCCAAGCTCAATATCGCCTTTCCCACCGTCAAGCTTTCCGATCCCGACCTCTACGCCTTGGATCTGCTCTCCACCGCCCTGGCCGGCGGCGAAAGCGCTCTGCTGGTCGAAGATCTGCGCGACAAGCAGCAACTGGTGAACTCGATCGCCGCCTCCAGCAACACCCCCAGCTATGTCGAAGGCGATTTCGATTTCTCCATGGACCTCGATCCAAAAAATATCGCCCCCGCCACCACCGCGCTGCTCGAACAGATCGCCCACCTCAAGGCCAACGGCATCGACGCCGACCGCCTCGCCCGCGCCAAAACCCAGATGCGCACCCAGCGCGTCAAGTCGATGCAGACTTCCGAAGACATCGCCTCCTCACTGGCCAGCGACTACATGAGCACCGCCGACCCGCATTTCAGCGACCGCTACGTCGAGCGCATCGAAAAGGTGACCGCCGAGCAGGTGCAGGCCGCGGCTCAGAAATATTTCGTCGCCGGCCGTCTGATCACCACCGCGCTGCTGCCCAGCGAATACGTCGGCGCCAAGGGGCTGCCGGCGGCCGAGGACCTCATTCGCCCGGTGGCGCCGACCACCCAGCCGGGCGGCGAAAAGACCGTGGCGCAAGCGCCGAAGGTCGAGCGCATGCAGCTTGAAAACGGCACGGTGGTCCTGCTCAAGCGCAACGCCACCACCCCGCTGGTGCAAATCCGCATGTATGCCCACGGTGGAGTGACGGCCGAGGATGCGGCCAGCAATGGCATCGGCAACCTCGCCATGGAGATGCTCCCGCGCGGCACCGATTCGCGCAAAGCCGCCGACATCGCCGAATTCTTCGATTCCACCGGCGGCTCCATCGACACCGCCTGCGGCAACAACAGTTGGTACTGGAATGCCGAGTGCATGAAGGCCGACTTCGCCAAGACCATGGAAGTCTTCGGCGACATCGTCGCCCACCCCAGCTTCCCCGACGGCGAATTGGCCCCCATGAAGCAGCGCATCCTCGCCGCCATCGAGAGCGAGGATTCGCAGTGGGACAGCCAGGCGATGCACTACTTCATGAAGGAATACTTCGGCCCGCGCAAGTCTCCCTATCAGTTCCTGCGCACCGGCATGAAGGAAAACGTCAAGAAGCTCACCGCCGATCAGCTCAGGCAGTGGTATCAGCAGAAGGTGCTGGCCGCCACCCGCGTCATCGCCATCTACGGCGACATCGACGCCGACCAGGCGAAGAAGCTGGCCGCCGATCAATTCGGCAAGCTTCCCAAGGCGGCCATCCCCGCGGCGTCGCCGGCGCTGCACGGCGAGGCAAGCATCCCCGAGGATTTCGTCCGCGGAACTCCCGCCATTGAAGTCCAGCGCGTCGCCGTCCAGAAAACCGAACAGCCTCTGGCCGGCATCGTCATCGGCTTCAACAGCAGCAGCGTCGTCGGCGATCCCGCCAACTTTCCCATCGACGTCGCCGACACAATGTGCAGCGGATATGACTATCCCACCGGTTATCTCTTCGAGACCCTGCGCGGCCGCGGCTACGTCTACGAAGTCGCCGCCCAAAGCTGGCCGGGACGCAGCCCCTCCATTCCCGGAACCTTTTACGTCATCGCCGGGTGTGATGCATCCAAGGTGAATGAAGTAATCGACATCATTCTGCAGAACATCGCCCGCCTGCAGGGGAAGCCCGCCGACATGCAGGAAAGCTGGTTTGCCCGCTCCAAACAGCTCATCACCACCGCCGAGGCGCTGAACAACGAAACCCCCGCCTCCCAGGCCACCAGCGCCGCGCTGGATGAACTGTATGGCCTGGGCTTCGACTATCACGACCGCTTTGCCGATAAGATCAACGCGGTGACCTTGCCGCAGGTACAAATTACCGCCGCCCGCCGCCTGCGGCAGTGCGTGGTGACGGTGTCTACGCCCGACCCCGACAGCGTGAACGTGCAGACCGGCCGGCGCGAATATAATTCGTTCCCGACCGTCGACCTGACCCCGCGCGGGATTCAGCATGACACTCCCGGCGGGGCGGGCAAATGATAAGCGACGCAAAGAGGTTTCATGACCGATTGCAAAACATCCGTTGAAGAGTTCTTGGATGCCGCCGCCGCAAAGCAGCCCACCCCCGGCGGGGGAAGCGTGGCGGCGCTGGTGGGGGCGCTGGCCGCCTCCATGGGGGAAATGGTGGTCAACTACAGTCTCGGCAAGAAATCGCTGGAGATGTATGCCGGCGAGCTCAAGCCCGCCCTCGATCAGCTCCATCGCGCCCGCCAAATTCTGCAGGCCCTGGTGGTGGAAGACCAGGCCGCCTACGAGCTGCTCACCGCCCTGCGCAAGCTGCCGGAGACTTCCCCCGAGCGCATCGAAAAAATGCCCGCGGCCTTGCTCGCCTCCATCCGCGTCCCCGAAACGATGGCCGCGTCCGCCGTCGCCATCCTCGAAATCTGCGACAAGATCGTCGGCTTCGTCAACCGATTCCTCCTCTCCGACCTGGCCGTCTGCGCTGACCTGGCAATGGCCACCACCCGCTGCGCCATCTACAACGTCCGCGCCAACCTCAATGACTTCACGGACGAATCCGATCGCCGCACCATCGAATCCACCATCGGCCAGATCCTCAGCCACGCCGGTGCCCTCATCCAGCGCGTCGCCCCCAGAATCTGGGAGCGCCAACGACAAGGAGTGTGATGGTTGGTGTTTTTGTTTACGGAATTGTCATTCTGAGGTACTCCGAAGAATCTGCGTGGATTACCATTCGATGCCAGATCCTTCAGAGTACTTCAGGATGACAATCGTTTCCTGGGAGTGACACCCCATGAGTGACCCGCGCGATTATAAGTTAGACGTCACCGGCGCCACGGCGCAGCCGCCCGCCTCTGCCCGCCCCTTCCTCAGCGTCCAATTCGCCTGCTGTAACGTCTACCAGCGCAT
This sequence comes from Tepidisphaeraceae bacterium, assembly GCA_036744635.1. GTDB lineage: Bacteria > Planctomycetota > Phycisphaerae > Tepidisphaerales > Tepidisphaeraceae > DAIOHQ01. Next base: position 6,133 of record DAIOHQ010000168.1, read on the forward strand.
CTACCGCAGCGCTGACGGGAAGGCCTACCGCGGCCGCTGCCCGAAATGCGGTCTGGCCGTCACCTTCGCCGTCGGCGAAGGCGGCACCGATAGCCGCGCCTTCATCGTGCGCTAAGCGCCGCTCCGCTGGCGTATTGCGAAAGGGGGTTTCCGTGAGCGTCAACAAACGCCAGTGCGATCCGCCCCGCCGGTACTGTAATGCGCGCCGAGCCGACCGCGACCTCCTCATCGGCTGCGGATTCGGAAACGATCAGGTGCAGCGTGGCCTGCTCGAAGCGGACCTCCCGCATCAGCACACCCGCGGCAACGGGACGCGGCAGGGCGATCACCGCCGCTTCGGCCGCCACGCGATACACCGCCTCGGTCTGCTCCTCCGCCATGGCGTGCTCGATCGGCAGCGGGCAATACACGATCTTGCCGCGCCCGTGGCCAAGCTGCGTCAGCGGCAGCGGCGCCCCATCCGCCGCCGCGGCTTTCTCGAACCGCGGAAGAATCCCCATCTGCACCGTCGCGAACGTCGCCCGCAGGAGCGCGCCATTCGCCGATGTCATCGACTCCTCGTGCAGCACCGTCCGCGGCACGCTTCGCAGACCGAACCGCGCCAGCCGCTCGACCGGCCGCCAGTATTCATCTGCCTCGACGAACCCGCTCACCAGCAGCGTCGCCCCACTTTCCACCTTGCCCAGCAGCGCCTCCCAGCACGGCCGCGTCAGCACGCGCGGGCTGGGCAGCACGATCAGATCCACCTCGCCCATTTCCCCGGCGCGGAATTCAGAAATGGCGCGGCAGGCGACGCCAAGGCGATACTCCATCGTTCGCACCGCCCGCCGGGTCGCCGCGTCGGCGGTGTCGCGCACGCTCAAGATGTTGGCGTGCGGAATCACGATGCACACCCGCTCGCGCACCCGCCCGACCATGCGCTCGGCATTGGCCGCGAAGAAGCGGGCGACCTCGCGAAACGCCTGCAATTCAGGCTTCTCGCTGCCATCGGCGCGCAGAAAGCCGATCCCCGCCTCGTTGTCGGAATTGTTGTAATGGTTGGTGTTCCAAAGCCACTGGATGAAGCCCGCGCATCCACCCGCGAACGCAAGCGCCATCTTGCGCTCCAGCAGGTCGCGGATCTGCTCCAGCGAGCGCCCCGGCCGGCCATCGGGCGTTTCGACGAACATGACGCCGGTTTCCTCCAGCAGGTTCGGCCGATTCGGCGTCTTGCTGATCACCGAATCCCACAGCAGGTCATCGTTCTGCCACCACGAATGGTTGCTGGTGAAATCCACCGCTTCCCCATGAAACCACGGGCTGGGGCTGCGCCCGGTGCCCCCTTCATCCTGCCCGACGGTGATCAATTGGTTGGCATTGCCATTTTCGCGCAAGATGTTCACCATCCGCCGCGTCCACTGCGTGAAGACATCCTGGGCGAATCGGCCAAAGTCGTACGCCCGCACCGGATGCTTGCTGTCCAGATGGTGCGAATCCGCGAAATCCGCCGCCGGCGGAAGATCCAGCGCATCGCCCGGCGTCAGCCGCCAGCGCTCGCGCCATTCATCCTCCGAAATCTCCTGCTCCGCCAGCCATTTTTGCCACGCCGCAGCTTCAAACGTGTCATAGCTCGGCCGGCAGCTCCAAAGCTGCGTCGGCGGGGCAACCGACGGCTCGTTGATCAAATCCCACAGCAGGTGATTCACTCCCGCGAAGCGGCGGGCAAACCCGGCCAGAAAATTCGCCTGCGCCGCCAGCGCCACCGGATCGAGATACGAATTCACCCCCGCCCACCGCTCCGGCAGAAACGCGAAAAAGGTGAAGATCACCGGTAGGTCGTGCCTGCGGGCGCAGAGCAGAAACGCCTCCAGCGCCCGCAGCGCTGCCTCATCCACGCTGCCATCGTCGCCGCTGATGCGCTTCCACCCCATCCAGATGCCGGTGCGGATGATGTTCACCCCGGCCGACTTCATCGCCGCCATGTCCGCATCCCAGCTCTGCGCATCCGGCTCGACCAGGAACAACCGGTGCGTCGTCGTCGACATGTAGGTGGTGCCGGTGATCGGATACGGCTTGCCATCGCGCAGAAAATAATCCTCGTTCACGCTCAGCGGCGATGCCGAGCGCAGGAATGTCTCATCCGTCTGCCACACCGCATTCCGCGCCGTCCCAAGCACCACCTTCATCTCATTTCGCGGATGCGCCACCGCCGCAATGCGATACAGCCCCGGCCGCGGCAGCGCCAGCGCAGGCACGTTCACCGTCGTCTCGCTCTCCCCGCAATCCACCTGATAGTTCAGCCCGTAAATGCCATTCCCATCCTCTCCGGTCACGGTCACCCGCACCGTCAGCTCCATCGGATTCGCCGCGTGCACCCGCAGCGCAATCGCCGCCTTCTCGCCGCCGCGATACGCCGCGTACGCCGGCGCCACCCGCAGCCGCAGCAGCGGCCGGCTCGCATGCTGACAGAGCTGTGCAATGAACGCAGTCGGCAGCGGCGAATCCGCCTCACATGCGGCGAACACCCATCGCCCGCCGGCGAACGGCCCGCTGAAATGATCGATGCCCACCACCGGCGCCGCGTGTTTGGCCACTGCGCCGTTGGTCGCCGCCGAAGCGGGCAGGATCGCCCGCAGCAGCGGCTTGATCGTCGAAGTCATCGGCCCCTGCGAACCGATTTCCTCCGGGTACAGCGCCGTCTCGGTCAGCTTCACCTGCAGCGCCCAGCTCCGCCTTGGCCGATATTCGCCCAGCGCCGCGCGCCATGCCGCTTCGGGCGCCGGAAAATCCGGCATCGCCTCGGGTGGAATGTCAATCGGCCAGGTGTGCCGGATCATCACTTCCCGCCCATACGCCGTCTGCGGCAGTTCCGCCCGCCAGGTTCCGCCTTCGCGCCGCACCGGCCGGGTAAATGGCGCGCCGCCCAGATTGAGAAAATGCCCCCCGCCGCGCAGATAGCGCATCAGCGCCGGCCAGGCCGCTTTCGGAAACGCCGATCCATACGGAAAGATTACCAGGTCGGCCCCCTTCGCCAGCGCCGCGGCAAGATCGGCCGCCGACACGAACTGCACCCCCTGTCCCAGCGCCTCCGGCAGGCGCTCCCGCGCCAGCGGCGGGGTGTCGATAAAAGGGAAATCCGCCTCCCAGAAGACGACGATGCTCATCTGCGCTCCGAGATAGAGAAGCAGGCAATATCGTCGTCCGGCGCGCCGATGCAAGCGGACGCTTTAGGACACGTTCTGCATCTGCTTGAGCACGGCCTGGAGGCGCTGAAAGTCAACCGGCTTGGTGAGATGTTCGAGAAATCCGGCCTGTTTGCTGCGAATCCGGTCTTCCTCCTGCCCGAATCCGCTTACCGCCACGGCTTTGAACGGGCGCTTCGACTTGATCTTGCGCAGCAGGTCCATCCCCGTGCCGTCCGGCAGGCCGATGTCGCTGACCAGCACGTCAAACGCCTCCCGGTCGGCCAGCTCCACGGCTGCCGCGACGGTGGTGGCGCCGATCACGCTATACCCCAGCGCCCGCAGCAGTTTGCTCATCACCCGCAACGTGTCATGGTGGTCCTCCACCAGCAACACGCGCAGCGACCCATTCGCCGGCGGCACTGCTGGGGGCGGCAGCGCATCCTCGCTGACCACCGGCACGACATCCAGCTCGACGATGAAGCTGGCCCCCGTGCCGCGCCCCGCGCTGCGGCAGCTCAACTTGCCGCCGTGCAGATCGATGATCCCCTTGGAAATCGCCAGCCCCAGCCCAAGTCCACCGTAGCGGCGGCTGATCGTCTGCTCGCCCTGCTCGAAGGGGTTGAACAGCCGGGCCTGCACCTCCGGCTCGATCCCGATCCCTCCATCGATGACTTCGACGTGAAATCGGCCATTGACGTTGCTGCTCTGCACGCTGATCTCCCCGCCGCGATGGCTGAACTTGATGGCGTTGTCCACCAGATTGGTCAGCACCTGCCGGACGCGCGTGGGATCGGCCCAGATGTAATGCTGCCTGGCCCGCAGCGCCGTGGATAACTGCACTTCCTTGGCATCGATGTCGTTCTGGAACTGGGTGAGCACCGTCCGCACCAGGGCATGCGCGTCAACCGCCTCCTGGTGCAGCTCGATCTTGCCGCGGGCGAGCTTCATGAAATTGAGCAGGTCTTCCACCAGCCGCGCCTCGTGCTCGGTGTTGCGCCGGATCGAAACGATCTCCTCGCGCACCTCGTCGGGCAGGTCCTCGTAGCTTTCCAAAAACGAGACCGCCGCCAGGATCGGCGTCAGCGGCGTACGCAGCTCGTGCGAAACCACCGCCAGGAACTGGTCCTTGGCGGCGCTGGCGGCAACGGCCGCGTCCTTGGCCTGCACCAATTCGCTCTCGGCCTGCTTGCGCAAGGTGATGTCGCGCACGATCCCGGTGAACATGCGGCGGTCCCCCAGCTTCACCTCGCTCACCGCAAGATCGAGCGGAAAAACGCTGCCATCCTTGCGCCGCCCCTGCACCTCGCGGCCGATTCCGATGATCTTCGCCCTGGCGGTTTCCAGATAATTGAGCAGGTATTGATCGTGCTGCGAATGATACGGCTCCGGCATCAGCACCTTGATGTTCCGGCCGATCAGTTCCCCGGCGGTGTATCCGAATGTCTGCAGCGCGGCGGGATTCAGCCATTGCAGGATCCCCCGTTCGCTGATGGCGATGATTCCGTCCACCGCGGTGTTGATGACGCCCTGCATCTGCGCCAATGCATCGCGCAGCGCCTGCTCCACCATCCGCCGCTCTTCGAGCAGTTGCTCCTTGGACTTTTCGAGGTCAGCGCGCTCCGTCATGGTGATCCGCGTTTACAGAACCGAAACCATTGCAAAATATACTGTCGAAATAGTGCTGTTTGCAACGCTAAATTGGCACTAATTTGCTCCGAGTGCGTGATATTTTCGGCGGGCGTCGAGCACTGCGGTGCCGATATTTTTGTCTGCCATCGTTCTGGTGGGGCAGACATTCTTGTCTGTCATGGCTGGATGAGTGGCAGGTGTACTC
>DAIOHQ010000169.1:0-11103 GCA_036744635.1 Tepidisphaeraceae bacterium
TGGTGATGATGCTGAGCCTCGGCCTGGTCTTCATGAGCAAGAGCGTCTTCCAAGCACGGATGAGCAGAGGTGGGCGCGGAGAGTGTCCGCGTTCATCTGTGTTCATCCGTGGCTTTTCTTTTTTAGGATTTCCCATGCTCACCATCCCCGCACCATTCTTTCGCAAACCCCGCAGCCGCCGCGGCGGCGCATCAACCCCCCCTCCCGCCCCGCCTGGCGTGGCTTTGGTTCTGACGACTGCCGAGTACCACAGCGGCATGGATGTGACCTTGACCTTTGATCGGGCAATCGACATCTCGGCCTTCGACCCCACGCAGCTTACGATGGTCGATCATTTTCCCGGCAAGACCTACAGCGGCGACTCGATCAGCCTGATGGATGTCAACGTCGCCCGCATCTTCCTGGTCGAGACCGGCCCCTACGCCGGACTTGCCTACCAGCTCACCGCCAGCGCTGATACCGGCATCGTGGCCGTCGATGATGGTGGAACCTGGGCGGGGGTGACCGATTTGAATCTGCCGTTTATGGGGTAGCCATCCGGGAGTTCCACCCCATCGGGGCGATCAGTGCGCCCGCGTCATCCCGGAACTGGCTTGATTGTTCAAAAAGCGTTTCTGCGCATTTTCGCAGTTGACGGCGGGAGTGACTTATCCGTACCATTCCCGGCTGGAATGGGAAGAAAAATGGTTGATGATCTCCAGCGGCAAGGCTGGATATTCATCAGTTGGAGACCCTAGGGGCCTTTCGTTCCATTGCCGTGATCGCCATGAAGAAATACCGCGCCGTTTATCAGGAAATCGTCGGGGAAGGGGATTCGGCCGCGCCGGCCGGGCGCAGAAACATCTACGGGAAATTGCGCCCCACGCTGGAGGCGGCGCAGCACGATGCGCAAATTTTGCGCCTGCGCAATCTGTATGATGTGACGGTTGAAGAGGTCCCGTTAGAGTCGCCAAGCGCTTCTGAAAATTCGCCGCGCCCGAAACTTTAGTTCATCCGCAAGATCGCGCCACGGAGCCTGCAGCGCTCGTAATACTTCACGATGTGACGCGTACAACTGCCGTGCGCCAAAATGACTGTGCGTGATTCGGCGCCATCTGTCATCCTGAAGTACTCTGAAGGATCTGGCCTTGAATTGCGATCCAGCCAGATTCTTCAGAGTACTTCAGAATGACACCAGCGCCTATTGAATGGCGCGTAATCGCGCACGGTTAAATAGCGCGTTGAGATTGGAATCGACGTTCTCATGCATTACGCATCTTCCCGTTCGGACGGCGCGGCAGGGGGGGCGGCGGGGGTTTCGTCCTCCGGCGCCAAGTGCAGCGATGCGTGCTCGTAGGTCTTGCGATGCTCGGGGGGCGCGGGCACGATTTCCAACTCTCCCAGCGCCTCCGGCTGGCTGACCAGGATTTTCTTTTCCCGGATCAGTTCGAGCAGCGCCAGGAATACCCCGATCATCTCGCTGCGCGACTTGCGCCCCACGATCAGGTCGCGCAGGGTGAGCTTGTGGTCGCGTTTCAGGCGATCCTCGATGTCGGCCGCGTGCAGATCGATCGGCGTGTCGTCGTAGGTGACTTCGTGAAATTTCTTGCGCCCGCCAACTTCCTTCATCAGCCGGCTGAAGGCGCCCAGCAGGTCCCAGACCTGCACCTCTTCCAGATCGACCGGCGGCGGCTCATCGGAGGCCTGCCCAGGCAGGGGAGCGGGATAGCGGGCGAAGCGCTCCTGGTGCGTGTGCTGCTGGCGCTCCAGGGCGGAGGCGGTGTCCTTGAAGCGCTTATATTCCAAAAGCTGCTTCACCAGCTCCATGCGCGGATCGGCCAGGTCCTGCGCCGCGGTGGTTCCACCCAGTCCCGATTCGGCCGCCGGTGCCTTGGGCAGCAGCATGGCCGACTTGATCTCCATCAGCGTCGCCGCCATCACCAGAAAATCGCCGGCCACGTTGATGTCAAAACCATCCGTCTCCTTCATGTCGCGCATCAGCTTGATGAAGCCCATGTAGGTGTCGGTGATGCGCGCAATCGGGATGTCGTAAATGTCCAGCTCATCGCGCTTGATCAAATACAGCAGCAGATCCAGCGGCCCGTTGTACACTTCGAGTTCGACGCGATATTCCATGGGTGCCTTTATGGGGAGAAGTCGAAGTCAGAAGTCAGAAGCTAGAAGCCAGAAGGTGGGGCGGCAGGGTGCAACCCTGGATTTCTTCTAGCTTCTAGCTTCTAGCTTCTGAATTCTTGCTTCTCCTCCCGCGGGTTGATTTTAGTGCAGCCCGCCGGATAATCCAGACGTTGTCCGAAAGCATCACACAATTTGCCCGCAAAGTGCTGGAATTGGAGGCGGCGGCGGTGCGCTCGCTGACGCGCTGGATCGGTGAGGATTTTCAGCACGCCGTCGATCTGGTCCTGCGCTGCCCGGGAGCGGTGCTGGTGACCGGGATCGGCAAGGCCGGCCACATCGCCCGCAAGCTGTCCGCCACCTTCTCCAGCACCGGCACGCCCAGCCATTTTCTCAGCCCGGCCGACGCCGTCCATGGCGACCTCGGCTCCATCCGCCGCGGCGACGTGGTGATGCTCCTATCCGCCAGCGGCGAGAGCGATGAGATTCTGCGCCTGCTCTCGATCGTAAAAAAGCTCGATCATCCGGTCATCAGCATCACCGCCTCCAAGGGCAACAGCCTCGGGCGGTTTTCCGATGCGGTGTTGCAGCTCGGGAAGATCGAAGAGGCCTGTCCGCTGGGACTGGCCCCCAGCGCCTCGACGACCGCCATGCTGGCGCTGGGCGATGCCCTGGCGCTGTCGGTGATGAAGCTGCGGAATTTCACGGCGGAGGATTTCGCCCTGTTTCATCCCGCCGGCCAGCTTGGCCGCAAGCTGATCAAGGTGAAGGAGGCGATGACCTTCCGCACGGGCGAGAACCTGGCCCTGGCCTCCGACCGGCTGACGGTGGGGCAGGTGCTGCACGAAGTCAGCGCGATCAAACGCCGCAGCGGGGCAGTAGTGCTGGTGGATGAGAGGGGTTTACTGAGCGGAATTTTCACCGATGGAGATTTTCGCCGGCTGGTCACCCAGGATGAGGGGGCAGCGCTGAAGCGGCCGGTGTCTGAGGTGATGACCCGCAATCCCAAGCGTGTCCACGCCGAGCAGCTTGCCAGCGAGGCGATGGCGATCATGCGGCCGCTGCGCATCGACGAGCTGCCCGTGGTCGATCAGGATGGCCGGCCAGTCGGCCTGATTGACGTGCAGGACCTGGTAGTGCTCAAAATGCTGGATATCGAGGCCTGAAGCTGGAAGGCATGGAGGAGAGGAGAAGCTGGAAGTCAGAAGCTGGAAGGGGAAAACGTTTCCACGGTGTCTGATTGCTTCTGACTTCTAGCTTCTAGCTTCTTCCTTCCTGAAACGGGGAGCGTTGATGCGATCGATCATGATTGTGCTGGTGACAATCGGGCTGCTGGTGGGAGGATTCATCCTCTATTGGTCGCTCCAGCCCGAGCTCAGCGCCCAGGCGCCATCCACAACCCAGCACGTCCCCGCGAGCCGGCCGACCAGCGGTGGCGGCAACATCTCCGGCGCCGGCGCCGGCGAGCAGCTCTGGGTGGAAAAATACGACACAAAGACCAACGAACTCCTTACCCGCTTCCGGGCCAAGCGCTATGACCCCCAGCGCGACAACACGGTCAACGTCACCGATCCCGAGGCGGAGTTTTTCAGCAAAGGCAAGCTCTCGGTGCGCATGACCGGCAAGGATGGCACCTTCGTGATGAGCGGCGAGAGCGGCAAGTCGCAGGTACTGGGCGCCGCGGCGCCCAAGACGCCCAACCGCGGCAAACTCCATCTGGTACACATCCTAATGTTCGACGCCGCCGGCGAAAACGTCGCCCTGACCCTGGACCTGAACAATGCCAGCTTCGACAGCGAAACCTTCGTGATCTCGACCGAATCATTCGTGGACGATCAGGGCCAGACGGTTCCGGCCGACCGCGTGCCGGTGCAGGTGCGCGGCGCCGATTATGACTTCGACGGCCAGGGGCTGACGATCCGCTGGAATGACCGCGACCACCGGCTTGAATTGCTCGAAATCGCCCATGGAAAGCAACTCAATATCAAACATTTAGGCGCGCTGACGAAGAACGAGGGCGCGCCGGCGTCGCAAGCCTCCACATCCCGGCCAGAGCGGGAAGTTGGCGATCAAACGATTGCGGCACGAGCGGAAACCGCGGCGCCGCCGCCTGAACTGCATAAGAAGAAAGGCGCAGCCAGCCGGCCCAAGCCGGTGCACGATACCGACCCATTTGTCTACCGCGCCACCTTCTACGATGACGTGCGAATCCTCCAGACCGATCTCGCCACCCAGCGCGAAGCGGAACTCGCTCGCGGCGACGTCATGCACGTGGATTTTCTTCCCAAAGAGGAGAAGAAGCCGCCGCATCCCACTTCCGCGCCCGCGCCGTCAACACGCGAATTGTTGGCCGCGACCACGCTGCCGGTGGCGACATCCCAGCCGGCAGCCGCGCCGGCCACCATGCCTTCCGATCAGAAATCTCTCGCTTCCCAAGGCCCCGTGCGCGTGCTCTGGACGGGAAAAATGCAGGTGATTCCGGTGCCGATCGAGCACCCCTTGCTCCCCGGCGAGGCCGCCATCACCATCGAAGGCGACCACGTCCTGGTGCATCGCGACCAGAGCGCCATTGAGTGCAAGTCCCTCATCTACCAAACCCACGATGCCAGCATCCAACTCGACGGCGGCGTCCGCATGAAGACGATCCTGGCCGACGGCGGCCAAGCCATCATCCGCACCGGGCGCATGGACTATCGCCAGGCCGACCAGCAGGCGGTGCTGACCGGCCGCGGACGGGCGGAAATTCCCCAGGGCAAGGAAATGCTCAAGACCGACTGGTCCAAATCCTGCACCCTGCATTTTTCCGGCCAAAGCCAGGAGCGCCTCACGATCACGTCGGCGCTGTTTGAAGGGGATGTGGATGTCGAGCACCCGCAGATGTCGCTCAATTCCCGGTCACTGGAACTGGATTTCACCGAGGCGCAGGCAACCACCCAGCCGGCCACAAGCACGCGCCCCGCGGCCCTCGAACAACAGTCCCTCAAGCGCGTGATCGCCAGTGGTGAAGTGAATTGTGCCATCGCAAGCGGCAGCACTCCGCTCAAGGACCCCGCGGCAAAGATTCAACATATCGAATGCGAAAAACTGGAGCTCGCCACTGCCGCCGGCGCTGACGGCAAGCTCTATCCGAGCAGCCTCAATGCCGAAGGCAACGTCCACGTCTTTGATGACCAACAGGACCTCAAGGCCGGCCGGCTGGATGCCACCCTCGGACAGGCAGGAGAAAGTACCAGCAAGCCATCGCAATCCGCCGGCCTTGATACGTCCGGCGTTGTGCTTAAGAACCTGGTCGCACAACAGGATGTGCTCGTCAAAATGGAGGATGGCACGATAGCGAAAGCCGACCAGATCACGCTGGAAACCAAAGATGGCAAACGACAGGTCAAGCTGCTCGGCCGGCCGAACGCGCAAGTCATCAGCAAGCAAACGACGCTCACCGGGCCGATCATCACCCTCTGGCCCGACGATCAGCAGGCCAGCGTCCTGGGTGCTGGCACGCTGCACACCATGCAGAACCAGGCCGGCCAGGCGACCGCCCAGCCGCTGGATGTAAAATGGGACACCGGCGTCTCCGTCGACGGCAGCAAGAATCTGATCGAGGTGACCGGCAACGTCGAGGCGGTGTCAAAACAGGCCGATGGATCGCTCGACAAAGCCTCCGCGCAGAAAATGACCCTGAACCTTTCGGAGTCGCCAGCCGCGTCGACGAAACCGACAACAAATCAAGCCGGCGAGAATCGCTTTCTCAGCGATCGCGAAATCACGCAGGTGACGCTGCAGGAAAAGGCGGAAGTCAATTCCTTGCTGACCACGGAAGAGGGTGCGCTGCTCCGCCGGCTGAATCTTTCCGCCGCGACCATCGAATATCATCCCCGCGAAAAACGGCTGGTCGTTCCGTGTGAAGGCAGGCTGCTGTATGAGGATCACCGCAAGGATCAGCAATCCGCCCCCGCGGACGAAATCGGCAAAGCCCGTGGCGCGGTGGCGATGGAATGGAAAAAGGAGATGCAGTTGGATGAGTCCAAGCAACTCGCCTGGATGACCGGCGACGTAGCCGTTGTTCACCAGGCCCAGGGCGCCAACGAGCCCAGCTTCCGGCTCGACGCCCAGAAAGTCACCGCCGAGTTGCGCGAGGGGGCCACCACAAGACCTGCCTCGCAGCCGTCCACGTCTCCTTCAGATTTGCCCCGCTTGGAAGTCCGCCGGGTAATCGCCGAAGATCAGGTGAAAGTCACCGCCCAGCAGCTTTCGTTTGAAGCCAACCGCGTCGAATATGATCCCCAAACCGACCTGATGACCGCCACCGGCAAGGACCGCGTCCCCGGCGAGCTGTACGATGACAAAGGCGCCTCGCGCGGCTCCTTCGAAGAACTGGTTTTCAACACCAAAACCGCCGAAATCAAGAGCATGAAAAAAGCCAGTGGCACGGTCCGGCACAAGTTTTAACGGTTGGTACGGAGACTCAAAATGATCCGATTTGCAACTTGCCCCTCGCCTATGCGTCAAATGATTCCATATAATGTGACGATAAGATTTGTTCGATGCTTGCGAGCGGTTCCCAACGAGGTGATGCCATGAGGTTCAATTTGAAGTCCCACATGATCGTTCTTGCGGCGCTGGCGGCGCTGCCGGCGGTGTCGTTTGGCCAGCAGCGGGTGGGCAACGACGGGCATGCCCTTGATGCCAATAACCGCATCGGTTCCAACGGCTACAACGGTGGTGGGGGCGCACCGGCGCCCGGGGTCACCCAAAACGACATCGTCTATGGCAATGTCACCGCCGGTCGCGAATTCCGCGGCGCGGTGCAGGGCGGCGACCCCCGGCAGTTTCGCGCGCCCACCGGTTCGATCGGCGTAGACCGCTTCACCGCCAATTCCGCCGGCGCTCCAACGCCCGGCGCGCCCAACGTTCCTGCCTATATCCCCGTGCCGTACTACGGCGATTCGCGCGCCGTGGCCCCGCCGCTGGGATACGTGCGCGAAGGTTTCAACCCTGGCTACGTCCCCGGCACGATCAGCAATAAGCCGATATCCGGCGATGCCCGCATCATGAATCAGACCATGCCGGGCGTGGAGAATCTCCCAGCACCGGGGCAGCTTGTCCTGCCCGGACCGGTCGATCCTTCGTCGCAGCAGAGCATCCTGTCCGCCTCGCCTCTGTACGGGATTCGTGAATGGAATCCCGCCGATGCGGCCGGGTCGAACTTCATCGATAACTATCTGCGTCCGCCCCAGACGGACTTGGACACCGCCGCGATTCAGCGCATGCGCAGCGAGCTGCAGCAAAGCGCTCAGCCTGAAGGCAATCAGCCCAATAATGCCAACAACCCCGATAACACCAAGCCCAACACCGACAACAATCTAGGCAAGCCCCTGCCCAAGCCTTTGGACAGCCCCGCATCCCCGGCGATGAGCGGCCAGGCGATGGAAGGCCAGATGAAGGCCTCCGCGCTCAGCGGCGACATCAACACCGGCCAGAGCACCCGCGAGCGGCTGGTTTCCCCAACCCAGCAGAGCGCGGAGTACAACGAGTTGAACAAGCGCCTCAACGACTATTACGCGCAGCGCAAGATGACTGATGAGGAAGCGCATCGGCAATTCCAGGCGCAGTGGCAGGCCCAGCGCGCCGGCGAGCCCGGCAAGAATGTCAAACCCAACCCCGAGCAGAAGACCGGAGAGCAGCCGAAAACCGGGCTGGAAGCAATGGGAATTCCCGACTATGTGAAGATGAGTCAGGAGATCGCCAACCGCAAACCCAAGCCGAGCAATCAGGCATCGCCGGAAACGGTGGCGCCCGCGACCAACCCGGCGCTGGCGCCGGTGAAGGTGAACAGCCTGGCCGATGGGGTAAAGGCCAAGGCGCTGCACGATGCCCTGGCCAGCGCCGAAAAGCTGATGCAGGATGGCCAGTTCGCCAAGGCGATCGGGGAATACGATGTGGCCGCCCGGGCAGTCCCGAACAATCCGCTGATCCTATTGGGCCGCGCCAATGCCGAGTTGGGCGGACAATTCTACGTTCCCGCCGACAACCACCTGCGCCAGGCGTTCGTCAACAGCTATCAGCTTCTGCACGGCCAGTACAACATCGCCTCCTGGTTCGGCCAGGAGCGGCTGCAGACGATTGTCGAGGACCTCAAGAAGATCGCCAACGAGGACAAAAAGCAGGCCCGCCCGGTATTTCTGCTGGCGTACATCGCCTACAACACCGGCAATGAGCAGATGGCGGCCGGCTATCTGAACGAGGCCGAGAAGCGCGCCGGCGGAAAGGACGCCGTGATCGACCTGGTGCGCAAGCACTGGAATCTGCCGGCGGAGGCCGAGCAGAACAAGTAGAGTATTATTCCCCGATTCGCGCCTTAGCCAGCGAATTCCCCAGCCGCGCCGCTTTGCCGTAACAGCGCAGGGCTTCATCCCGATTTGCGGCGGCGCCGAGGCCGGCTTCATACTTTTCCCCCAGTCGATAGAGGGCGTTGCCGTATCCGCGGATCATCACCGAGCGGTCCTGATACATCGGTGACGGCGGCAGATCGGGGTCCAGAATTCCCATCAGAATCGCGTATTGCCTCATCCGATCAAACCAGCCGCACACCCCCGGCGGCATTGCCGGCGACTGGGCCTCAGGCGCCGGCCGAGAATTGTCCGTGTAGAGCGATGACCCGCATTGCGGGCAGAACCGCGCCGTCGCCAGCAGATAGGACAGGTCCTCATGGCAGCGCGGACATTGCCGCTGCTCGGTGGATGTTGCCGGGCTGGCCGTTTCCGTCATCACCAATCTCCCGTCGCCGCATTATAACATGGCCAAGCGCGGCTTTCCGTAGAATGGTTTTTTCAATTCCTATCGATGCGGTCATCCGGCGGGGCGATTGGAAGCTCCATATACACATCCGTCAGCGTTCCTCCGTCCACGCTTTGAAGTCCCTGCGCCGGTTCCTTCCGAAGCGATCTGAAGCCCAATCGCTCGAAGATCGGGACGTTCCCCGTCTCCTCGATCGTGTACAGCGATAGCCGGCTCAGGCCCAATTCGATGGCCCGGCGGGTGAGTCCCTCGATCAACGCCCGCCCGACGCCGCGCCCCTGATGCTCCGGCCGAACGCCCAACCCCAGATGAAGCCGATCCTCCTCGACCCCATAGCGCAGGACGCCAACCATCTCGCCGCCGCGCAGCGCCACCAGCCACCGCACCGGCGCCGCCCGCGCCCGTACTATCGCTTCCTGAGTCGGCCGATACACCCCCCGCAACTGCGCAGTCGCGGCGCCCATGACCGCCGCGACTGCCGCAAGCTCATCGACCGCGGCATCACGCACGACAATCGGTTCCCGTTCTCCAATCCCATGCATGATATCCATCGTCAGCTTCTTACGCGGCTTTGGGCGGGGAATAGACCTTCACGCAATTGCGGTTGGAATTCTTGGCGTCGTACAGCGCCTGGTCGACCGCGCCCAGCAACGCCGAGAGGGTGAGGACGTTGGTGGCCTTCGACCTCTCCACTACGCCGATGCTGAGCGTGGGCTGATGATCGAGCTTGGTGATGGCGTGGGAGAAATCGACCGAGGCAAAAGCCTGGCGCAGTTTCTGCACCACCTGCTGGGCCTGGGAAATCGGGGTTTGCGGCAAGGCGATCACGAACTCATCGCCGCCGAAGCGAAACGCCAGATCGGTCTTGCGCAGGGTGATGCGCACGCAGTCGGCGAAGGAGCGGAGCATGTGGTCGCCGGCGGCATGGCCATGGGCATCGTTGATTTCCTTGAAGTGGTCCATGTCGATCATCACCATCGACAGGGTGTGGTCGTGCCGCTCGGCCAGGGCCACCTCGCGCTGCATGAGCTGCTCCATCGAGCGGCGATTGAACAGCCCGGTCAGGGCATCCGTCATGCTCTGCTTTTCCGCTTCGCTGAGCATCTGCAGCGAAACCAGCGAGGATTGCGCGGTGTTGACATACGTCTGTGCGAGCTGGCGGCGGCTTTCGGTCCATTCCTCGGCCATCGGCAGCAGCATGTGGACGAGCACCTGGATGCGCCGGCCGACGTTGAACGGGATGCAGTAAGCAGGGTGGGCGATGGGAAGGGACAGATGCTGGTCGATGCCGCAGCGCACCGGCGAACCATCAGCGCGAAACTGTCGCGGCAGTGCCTGGCGAAGGCAGGGACACAAGGTGCTATCCAATTCCAGCCCGTTCGCCTGGGCTGGCGGTTGGGCGAGGGGGTTGACCGGCGGCAGCTTGACGAAGTCGGCCGGAAACGAAGCCTTGAGCAGGGTAGGGGGGATGGTATCCGGCTCGTGCGCCAGAATGGCAACCCCGGCAAGGTTCAGCTCCGTTTGCAGAAAATAGCTAAGCGTCGCAAAGACCTGATCAGCCTGTCCAGCGCCCTGAATCGTCTGGGAAAACTCCAGCAGCCGGTCCATGGTCTGGGTGCGGCGGGCGAGGGTATCCTGAGCCTCGCGATGCGCCTCGCGGGCTTCGCGAAGTTGCGAGGCGATCTGCTCGAAGGTGTCCTTCAGCTTGCGGAGTTCGGGATCGACCGGCATCAGAGACGCGGCATCCGCATGGCCTTCCATCGCATTGGTCAGGGCATCGCGCAGGCCGTGCAGGCTGTTGAGGAACTGGCGGACGGTCAGCACCACCAGCGCCAAACCAATGACGGCCGCGAATGCGACGCCGGCGATCAGCTTCATGCGCAATGCCACGCCGTTGGCCGGTTCCGAGTGGAACACGGCTGGACCAAGGATAAGAATGCCCGTGGCCGCCGTCAGGATGATGCACAGCGCGCCGACAAAGATCACCTGCACGTGGAACGGACGTCCGGAAATCAATCGCCGCATGGCCGCACCGCTCTGCAAAATCTGCCACCGGCAGATGAATTCGCACAACCCTATAATGTTTATCGGCCAACACCCCGCTTCTCCTTGTGGGGCACGTCCGGAAGGGCAAATTGCGTCAGTGGGTCAGTTTGGGTGCCACAGGTCGGCGTACTCGCAGACCTGTGTCTTACT
>DAIOHQ010000170.1:0-11089 GCA_036744635.1 Tepidisphaeraceae bacterium
TGCTTGGGGTGCTGCGCCGACGGCCGGAGGCGGCAGGGGGGGCGGGGGGGGCAGCTTGACGGTTGCGCTCAACGTATAAATGCCGGGTTGATCGGTGTCGCCGCAGCGCAGTTCCGTGCGCTCCGGCGATTTCACCACATCCACCGGAATGCGATCTCCATCCGGCAGCACCACCCGCGCGTTCTCCACCGTCCCTTCCTCGAAGATCGCCTGAATTGGCTGCCCGGGCGTCAGGTCGCGCCGGGCCAGCGTCCCGCCGGCAAGATAGCGCACCATCGACTGCACATAGGGCAGATAAAACGGCGACAGCGGCAGCGTGCTCCAATCGGCATCCAGCGGCGTCGTCTGCAGCATCACCCGCCCGCGCCCCGCGGTCGCTTCCACCAGGAACGGCTTGCCCGAGGCATAGCTGGCGATTTCCCAAGCATCCGGCCGGCGCGTCGCCGGGAAATACCGCCCGATCGTCGCCCGCGGCACCGGGTCCGGGCGCCCGCGCAGAAACTTTACCGCAGGATGCGACAGGTTGATGCCCAGCAGCGCGGTGGCCTCCGATCCGTCGTTCGCCGTCGGTGGCTGAAGCAGTGCCGGCATGATCCCCGTGCCGTCGCGATAGAGCATGGAATTGTAGTTTTCTACCCGTGCGAGATTTCCCGGGGCGATCAGCAGCCCCCCGCCACCATAGACGAAGCGCTCGATGGCCCGCACATGCACTGGGCTGAACTGCGGCACGTTCGCCAGCACCAGCACCTGATACGCCCGCAGGTCCTGATCGACCCATTTCTCCGCCGGCAAGACCGTGACCGCCGAAGGATCAGGGCCTTTGCGCCCAAGGAACTGGTATGGCGCCAGCGCCAATCGCAGGAAATCGCTCTCGCTGCGAAACGCCCCCTGCCCCCCCTGCGCAGTCGGCGCGACCTGCCGCTCATCGCCGCTGACGATCAGCACCTTCACCGGCTCGCCCACGTCGATCGCGGCATCCAGTGAATCATCGCTGGTCATGCCCGCCGTCTGCACCGAAGCCGTAATCACCTGCGATCCGGCCGCGCCGAACCGCACCGGCAGCTTCACTGTCTCGGTGGCGTTTGGCGCAATCGTCACCGTTGTTGCCTGCACCGCGGCGCCCTTTCCCGCCGTCAGCGCCAGCGGCAACGCTGCCCGCGGCGATGAACCATAGTTGTGTACCGTCACCTCCACCACCGCCGCCTGATTCACAATCGCCGGCGGATTCATCAGCTCCACCGACTCCACCGCCACATTCCCGCTCTCTTCGCTGCCGACCGGGATCACCACGAAACGCGTTCTGGGTTCCCTCGCCGTCAGTCGATCCTTCCAGATCGCCGCCGCGGCGCTGTCCAGGTCTTTCCAAGTCAGGGCCTGGCGGTCGGTGACGATATAGAGCTCGCGGTTGTAGCTCCCATAGCGATCCAGGAGATCGGCCGCATCCTTCAGCGCATCGGCGACGTTCGCCTGCCCATACGAAACCTTGAGCAGCTTGAAGACCTCATCCGCCAGCAGCTTCACATCGGTGGTAGGGGGGGTCGGGCGCCCGGCCTCCTGCGGCTTCATGTCGCCCATGTAAACCAACGCCGCCTGGTCCCCCTTCTTCAGACTGGAGAGAATCTGCAGCACCGCCTCGCGCGCCATGTCCAGCCGCGTGCGCCCGTTTTCGTCAAATCCCATGCTGGCCGAGCGATCGACGATGATCACCGCGGTGCTGCGCCCTTCCTGCGCCAACCCCCCCCAGTGCCCGCGCACCACCGGCCGGGCCAGCGCCACCGCCAGCGCGCCGATCATCCCCATCCGCAAGAGCAGCAACAAAAGCTGTTTCAACTTCGTGCTCTGCCGCTGCCGCATCTCCGCCGACTCCAGAAACATCATCGCCCCCCAGTCCACGCTGCGGTAGCGCGCCCGGCTCAGCAGGTGCAGCACCAGCGGAACCAGCGCCCCCCCAATTCCCGCGAGCATGGTGATGTTCAGGAACATGATTCCAATTCAGTTGCCAGTGATGACATTCTTTCTGGCAACTAACAACAACGAGCAACTCTCACTTTCGTATCGCCCGCCGGTGCAAAAACGCCGTCAGTGCGTCGATCAGCGGCTTTTGCGTGATGAAGCTCTGAAACTCCACGCCTAGCGAGCGGCAGCTTTGCTCGAGCTCTTCCCTGTGCTTGTTGAAGCTCGCCAGATACGCTTTGCGCACCAGGGCCGGTTCGCACAGCCGCGGCTTTTCTCCCTCCAGCCCGCGGAAGCGAGACCAGGTGCGGAAGGGAAACTCCAACTCATCTGCATCCAGCACCCGCAGCGCGATCACTTCATGGCGGTCATGCCGCAGATGCGCCAACCCTTCGCGCAGCAGGCTGGCCGGTGAGAACAAATCGGAGATGATGATCACCAGCGACCGCCTCCCCAGCCGGTCGGCCACATCGTGCATCGCCCCCCCTGCCTTTACCAACCCGGCCGCGGATGCATCCGCGCGAGGACTAGGGGGGGTCGCCCGCTCCAGCAGTTCGATCACCCGTGACAATTGCGCTGTCCCCGCGTGCGGAGCCAGCCACTGGTTAAGCCGTTTGCCAAACAGCGCCAACCCCACCGTTTCCGTCTGCCCCAACATCAAATACGACAGCGCCGCCACCAGCTTTGCCCCATACTCAAACTTGGTGCCGTGCTTGCCTCCGTATCCCATCGACCCGCTGTCATCCAGCATGATCACGCAACGAAGGTTGGTCTCCTCATCATATTCCTTGATGTAATGACGGTCGGTCCGCCCCAGCACGCGCCAATCCAGCCGCCGCGGCTCATCCCCGGGAACGTAAATCCGGTGCTGGCGAAATTCGATGCTCGCGCCTTTCACCGGGCTTTTGTGCAACCCGATCGTGCTCCCCTCTACCACGCTCCGGGCCGAAAGCTGCAGGTGATTCAACCGCTCGATCAACACCCCGTCGAGATAGCGGCTGACATAACTCATGGAAACAAGCTCCGGCTGTTCCGCAAACGGCTGGATGCAGAAGCCAGAAGCTAGAAGTCAGAAGTTAAAAGCTGCAAGGGGAAATTTCTACCGACTTCTGACTTCCGGCTTCTAACTTCTAGCTTCCGACTACTGCCCCGGCCGGCTCGCCGGCTGCATCGCGTTCGATCCCGCCTCAAACGGCGCCGGCGGTTTGGGTGTGCCCTCATTGACCATGCGCTGCACGCCATAGGCGATCCCCACCGCCAGCACCGACGCCGCCGCCGCGCCCACCAGCGCCCTGCGCCGAATACCGCCGCCATCGCCATCCGTTGAACCCTGCTCCCTCTCACCATCACGCTTCTCGTGTACGCCCGCCAGCCGCGATGCCAGTTGCCGCAGCGTCAGTTCCCGCCCATCCACCTCGTCCAGGAATTTCCCCAGCGGCCACTCCGCTTCCCCGCGCTGCCGCACCGTTTGGCGCAGCAGTTGCAGAATCGCATCCACGTCATGGCTTGGCTCGGCGTAGAGCAGCGGGCTGACGTGGGTCAGGCGCACGCCGCCGCCCGGTTCGATGATGATGTTGCGGCCATGCAGCGCCCCGTGAACGATCCCCAGCGCGTGCATCGATTCCACCGCCAGCAACACCTCCCGCGCCAGCGCCAGGATTTGCTGCGGCGTGCGCTGCCCCTTTTGCACATATTCCTCAAACGTCGTTCCCTCGACGTATTCCCACACCAGAAACGCAAAGCCGCCATCGCGCTCGACTCCGAACAAGTTTGCCACCCGCGGATTGGCCAGCTCGCGCACCCGGCCAAGCCGGTCCTTGATGCTCGGATGCAGCCCCCCCTGCCCGCGCTCCCCGTGTTCCCCGCGCCCGCGCACCAGGCAATCTTCCTCCAGCGCCTTCAACACCACCCGCCGGCCCCCCGGCGCAGGGGGGGCCACCGCCAGGTGCGACTTCCCCTCGCTCAGCACGCGCACCACCGCATACCCCCCAATCTCCTGTGCAGGGACGTGCTGAAATTCATTGCTCATTCGATGATTCCAGATCGGCGACTTCCGCGATCCAACTTCGGACCGAAACGGGAATAGAACACTCTACCACACCGGCCAATTGATAAAAACGATATGGATACAACGATTGGCGAATTTATTCAGCGGGCCGAGCAGCGCCTACAGCCACTTCCCCAGCCAGGCAATCACTTCTCGCCGCATTTCCGGAGTTTCCTCGTGCTGGCAATCATAGGCTGACAGTTTCCACCGATCAGGCGCCCCCGCCTGGGCGTACACCGTTCGCAGCTCTGCGTCGATGCGCTGCAGTCCCGCGGCCGGCGTCAGCGTGTCGCGCAATCCCGCCAGCGCCAGATGCGGCCGCGGGGCGATCAACGCGTTTATCTGCGCCGTCGTGAAATGCTTGAGCAGCCCCGGCACATAATAATAGATGCCGTGTCTCCCCAGCCCGCCGCTTTCGATCAGCGCCTGGAAATCGGTCAGGCAGCAGAGGTCGACGCACACCTTCACGCGCTCATCCAAAGCCGCCAGCCACCACGCCATGGTGCTGCCCATCGACATCCCCAGCGTCGCGATCCGCGAAGCATCGACATCGCCGCGGCTGGCCAGATAATCCACCGCTCGCAACGAGTCATACACCATCATCCCCCACATCACGCGCCCGCGCCACAGCATCTCCTTGAAGCAATCCTGTTCGCTGCGGACGGCCCGCCCGCCGAAAACCCAGTGGTCAATGCACAACCCTGCGATCCCGCGTCGCGCCAATTCCTCGGCGTAGGGCGGCGATTGCAGACTGGCTCGGCCGGCGATGAATTCTTCCTTGCCGATCTCATACGCGCCCCCATGGGCGTGATTATAGAGCACCACCGGCGCCTTCCCCTTCGCGTTGACAGGCCGCGTAAAATACGCCGGCACAGGCTCAAAACCGTTAAGATCCAGCGAAAGCGTCTCCAGCACGTAATGCCCGCGCCGCTCCTCCGCCAATTTGGTTACTTGGATCGGCCGATGTCGGTCGGGAAGGTCGCCGAGGAGAGAATAGAGCTCGGCGCGGTGGTCACTCATCAGGGCAGGGTCAGCGGGTCGAGCAATTGCAGATTGTTGATCCACGAGAAGTCCTTCAAATTGTGGGTCGCCAGCGGGAGGTTTTGAACGATGGCGGTGGCGGCGACGAGCGAGTCCCCAAGTGATATGCGATGCGATTGGCGAAGCGCGACGGCCTGGTCAAGAATCGGAGGGGTGATGGGCAGAATAATCGCCCTGTCGAAGAAGTCGGTGAAAGCGATGCGATCTGCTTCAGAAATCCGATGAAAGCCCAGAACCTCAACATAGCTGATGGCAGAGACAGATGCCGCAGTCTCCAGCATCCATTGCCGAAGCCGGGCATGCCTTGCCTGGCCGGAATAGATGATGATGTTGCTGTCGAGAAGCATGCTGGAATTCAATCGCGCCCGGGCAACTCTCGATCCTTACGTATTTCGCGTTGCCACGCCACAGCATCAATTTCGGATAGGTTGCCATTTGCCGCCACCCGCTCCAGCGCTCGCACCATCGCCTCGCGATCGGCCGGCGTCTGCCGCTCCTCTTCCAGAAGCGTCACTTCCGCGGCGACCGGTCCCTGTTGGCGTGGCGCTTCATCCGGCCACGTGATCTGGTTGCCGTTGATGATGGCATGGTAGATGCGATGCTTCATGTGTCACCTCGATGACCGTTAAAATCATTATATCGCGACGCAATCCCCTTGGATGAGAATTCTCTACGCGTGCTCCGTTTTCGGCGGCGGCTGGCCGAGTCGCCGGCGCGATGACATCCATCACGCCCCGCTCATCTCCCACCTCAGCACCGGCTTGCGCGCCGCCCCCACCTCATCCAGCCTCAGCACCGGCGCTTCGGTTGGCGCTTCCTTCAGCCCTTCGACATCCTTCTCGCTCTGCTCGGCGATGGCCAGCAGGGCGTCGGCGAAGGCGTCCAGCGTCGCCTTGCTCTCGGTTTCGGTCGGCTCGATCATCAAACAATCATGCACCGGCCAATGCACCGTCGGCGGATGAAAGCCGCGGTCGATGAGATTCTTGGCAATATCCATGATGCTGGCGCCGCGCTCGATGATGGCGCGGGGAACGGTGATGAACTCGTGGGCGCAGGGATTGCTCGCCATCGCCGCATCCCCCTTGGGCCCGTACGGCAGCGGGTAGACGTGCTTGATGCGCTGAGCCAGATAGTTGGCCGACAGCACCGCCATCTCCGAAACATTCCGCAACCCCTCCGGCCCGCACGCCCGGATATACGCATACGCCCGCACCAGCACGTTGAACTGCCCGGAGAACGACCGCACCTTGCCGATGCTCTTGGGCCGGTCAAAGTCCCAGCCGTATCTCATAGCATCATCGGACGCCGTGCTGCTGCCATCCCTTTCGCCGTTTCGCCGTTTCGCCGCTTCGCCGATTCCACTCTTCACCACCACCTGCGGCACCGGAAGATATGGCGCAAATTGCTTGCGCACCCCGATCGGTCCCGCCCCCGGCCCGCCGCAGCCGTGTGGCGTGCTGAAGGTCTTATGCGTGTTGTAGTGCATGACGTCCACGCCGAAATCCCCCGGCCGGGCGATGCCGAGGATCGCGTTCATGTTGGCCCCGTCGAGATACAAAAAGGCCCCGGCTTCATGTACCAGCTTGGCCATCTCAACAATGTGGGCATCAAACTTCCCGATGGTATTGGGATTGGTCATCATCACCGCCGCCACTTCATCGTTCAGGTGCGCCTTCAGATCCTCCAGATCCGTCAGCCCATCCGGCCGTGACTTGATCGTCACCACCCCCGCCCCGCACATGGCACAGCTCGCGGGGTTTGTCCCATGCGCTGTATCCGGCGCCAGCACGATCGTGCGCTTCGCCTGGCCATGGTCCTTGAAATACGCCCGGATGACTTTCAGCCCAGTCCATTCCCCATGCGCCCCCGCGCACGGCTGCAGCGACACCTCATCCAGCCCGGAAATCTCCTGCAGCATCACCCGCAGATGATAGAGCAACGCCAGCGCCCCCTGGCAGTCCGCCTCATCCTGCATCGGATGAAGATTGGCAAATCCCGCCAGCGCCGCCGCCCACTCGTTGACCTTGGGGTTGTACTTCATCGTGCAGGAGCCCAGCGGATAGAAGTTGGCATCCACCGAAAAATTCCGCTGCGTCAGGTGGGTGTAATGCCGCACCACCTCAAGCTGCCCAACCTCCGGCAATCCCGTCTCGGTGAACGAGGCCAGCGCCGGATCCATCTCGACGTTCGGCACATCGGATGTCGGCAGGTCCACTCCCCGCGCGCCGGGGGTGGAGATCTCAAAGAGAAGCTTTTCGCCGATAGTGTTGTTCAAGTGTCCAGCCAATGAGCTCAAGTGGGCAGAACGCTCAGTTGTTTGCAAATGCGTCTGCATAAGTTCTCATCAATTTCAGTATGCCGGGGAATCGGTGCAACTTTCCTGGTGACTGGATTCCAATAGACCGGGTGGTTACCACCCTCGCGGCGCAGCCTGCAGCCATTTCTCTCGAGGTGTGCAAGCAAGTCCCGCCGTTTCATCAGGTGCTCACCAGCAATTCTTCCTTCACTACCTGATCAACCACAGTTTGCCGCCGCGCCAAATCTTCTTCGGCGATCTCCCGATTGCATTCCATGACAAGCTGCACCGCCTCCTTCAGATTTTCCCGAGCCTCCTCGATCGTTTTACCTTGCGTATTTGCGCCCGGAAGTTCTTCCACGTATGCCACCCACCACTCATCGTGTTTCTCAAAGACCGCAGTGAATTGATTGTCCATGATCACTCCAGTATATCCACCTTCACCAACCGCTCGGCATCATGTCCGCTCCCGGCCTTCCCCGCCGTCTCGCCTTGTCCGGCCAATATCCCCACCAGCCGGTCGATCTCCTCCTTCGTCCGCTTCTCGGTCACCGCCACCAGCAGGCAATCCTTTAATTCCGGATACTCCCGCGATAGATCATATCCCGCCAGCACCCCCGCCTTCCCCGCCTCCTCCAGCACCCGCTCGATCGGCCGATTCAACTGCACCACTATCTCGTTGAAGAAGGGTTGCTCGAACTTCCGCCTGATTCCGCGCGCTTCCAGCTCCTTCACCAAATAATTCGCCTTGTTGAAACACAACTGCGCTGTCTCGCGCAATCCCTTTGGCCCCATCGCCGCCAGATAGACGCTCGCCCGCAGCGCCAGCAATCCTTGGTTGGTGCAGACGTTGCTGGTCGCCTTCTCGCGGCGGATGTGCTGCTCGCGCGTCTGCAGCGTCAGACAGAACGCCCGCTTGCCATCCAGGTCCGTCGTCTGTCCCACCAGCCGACCGGGCATCTTGCGCATGAACTGCGTGCGGGTAGCGAACAGCCCCAGGTAGGGCCCGCCGAACTGCAGCGGAATCCCCAGCGGCTGGCCTTCTCCCACCGCGATGTCCACCCCCATCTCCCCCGGCCGCTTCAGCAACCCCAGGCTCATCGGGTTGAACGACTGCACCATCATCGACTCATTGGCATGGGCGAACTTGGCGATCGTCTCCACGTGCTCGATGTGCCCCAGGAAATTAGGCGACTGGCAGATGATCGCGGCCGTATCATCCTCCAGTTCGTTCTCCAGCTCCGTCGTATCCATCACCCCGTTCTTCAGCGGAATTTCTGTGTACCGCGCCGGCAGGTCGGAAAGATATGTTTTCAGCACCTGCCGATAATGCGGATGCACCCCCTCGCTGATGATAATCTCGCGCTTGCCGGTGATGTTCAGCGCCATCAAGGCCGCCTCCGCCAGCGCTGTCGCCCCTTCATACAGCGATGCGTTGGCCACCTCCATCCCGGTGATCTGGCAGACCATGGTCTGAAACTCGAAGAACGCCTGCAGCGATCCCTGCGAAGCCTCGGCCTGGTAGGGGGTATAGGCGGTGAGAAATTCCCCCTTCATCGCCAGAAAATCCACCACCGCCGGAATGAAGTGGTCATACGCCCCCGCCCCCAGAAAACAAACCTTCTCATCGACAGAGTTATTCTTCCCCGCCAGCTCGCCCAGATGTTTTCGCAGCGAAAGCTCATCCAGCGCCGGCGGCAAATCCAGGGGTTCCTTCAGCCGAAACGCCTCCGGCACCTGCCGCAGCAGGTCCTCCATGCTCGCAGCGCCAACCGCCTTGAGCATCTCCTCCCGCTGCTTTGCCGTGATTTGTACGTAGTCCATAGTTGGTAGTCAGCGCTGACTTCCAGAATTATACTCCGCCGTCAGCAGTGCAGAGCCTTTGCCGCCGACCGCCCACTGCCGACCCATCAATGCCCTGCCTTCTTCCCATACTCCTCGGCCGACAGCAGTCCCTCCACCTGCTTGATATCCTCCACCTTCACCTTGATCATCCACCCCGCCCCATACGGGTCGCTGTTGATCACGCCGGGATTGCTCGCCAGCGCCGAATTCACCTCGCTCACCATCCCGCTCACCCCGCTATACAAGTCGCTGGTCGCCTTCACCGACTCGATCTCCCCAAAGGGCTGGCCCGCGGTGATCTTCTCCCCGATCTTGGGCAACTGCACGAAGGTGATATCCGTCAACTCATCGGCGGCCACCTGGGTGATGCCGATGGTCACCACATTTCCCTGCGGCCAATGCCACTCGTGCGTCTGCAAATACCGTCGATCCCTGGGCGCTTCCATCATCTGTTCCTCTCTTCTGACTTCCGGCGTAACTCTTGTTTGTGGCGGCCCCACCATTTACCCCCTCTCCAGGTACTCCGGGGGAGGGTTGGGGTGGGGGCCTTTCCACAATCGCCACAGTCCAGCGCTACACCCCTGACTTCTGACTTCTCGCTTCTGACTTCTCTTTTCTCATTGATTTCTCTTATAAAACGGCAGCTTCACCACCCGCACCGGGTTCATCGTTCCCTTCAAATCTACCGCCAATTCCGTTCCCTCCCCGGCATGTTCCGCATCCACATACGCCATCGCGATGCTCTTCTGCACCGTCGGGCCGAACGTCCCGCTGGTGACTTCTCCCACCGGTTTTCCATCTCTCCCCACCGCCGTGCCCTGCCGCGCGATCCGCTTGCCTTCCAACTCCAGCCCCACCAGCTTCCGCGCCGGGCCGGCAGCGTGAATCTCCCGCAGCTTCCCCGACCCCACAAAATCCTTGCTCAAATCCACCGCCCACCCCAGCCCCGCCGCGATTGGGTTGAGCGTCTCATTTAGCTCATGCCCATACAAGGGCATCCCCGCCTCCAGCCGCAACGTATCCCGCGCCCCCAGCCCCGCCGGCTTGATCGTGGCATCCGCCCGGTCGGTCTTGCCGGCCAGCATCTTCATCGCCATCGCCGCCATCTTGGCCGGGATGATCAGCTCGATCCCATCCTCGCCGGTATACCCGCTGCGAAACACCGTGTACTTGATCAATCCCATCACGCTGTCGTTGCGGAAATGATATCGCTTCAAATCCTTCACCGGGACCATTCCATCAATTCGCTCGATCACCTTAGGCCCCTGGATGGCCACCATTGCCGTCCCCTCGGTCTGGTCGGCCATGTCAAAATCAAAATCCCCCGCCCGCCGCATCTCCCCGAAATGCTTCACCAGCTTCTCGCGGTTGGAGGCGTTGCAGACCATGATCCAGCTTCGCGCATCCTTGCTGACGATCACATCATCCATCACCCCGCCGGCCTCGTTGCACACCAGGCTGTAGCGGGACTGTCCCACCTTCTGGTCGTCGAGCTTGCGCGTGACCACCTTATCCAGAAAGCGCTGCGCATCCTTGCCGCTGAAGTGCAGCCGGCCCATGTGCGACACGTCGAAGATCGAGCCGCTGCTGCGGGTCTGCTCGTGCTCTTCCACGATGCCGCGGTACAAAATCGGCATTTCCCACCCCGCAAAATCCACCATCCGCCCCCCGGCCGAGACATGGAATTCATAAAATGGCGTCCGCTTGAGCATGAGTGCCGCGAAATTATTCGCAATGGCGGCACAGGTCAAGGAAAGGAAAATCCCGGCTGGGGCAGGGGGGCAAGGGGGGACCGAGCGTGGTGCGTGACACTTTAGGCGGCTTTACCTTGCTTTGGTGGGGCAGACATTCCTGTCTGTCATGGCTGGATGAGTGGTAGGTGTACTCAATCTTGGTGGGGCAGACAT
>DAIOHQ010000171.1:0-11026 GCA_036744635.1 Tepidisphaeraceae bacterium
AAGACACAGGTCTGCGAGTACGCCGACCTGTGGCACCCAAACTGACCCACTGCCGGAACTTTGATGGTATTTGTTCGTCCCACCCTTGGTGATGCCTGACTGCGGGCATCGGTTCGGCTATCTCAGGGAGATGACAATGCGGAAGAGCGCACTTGGGGTGACGGTAGTCTTTGGGCTGGGGTTCATGGCAAGTTTGGTCAGCTCGGCGCCACCCGCCACGGAGTCTACAACGCAACCGAACGGGGCAAGCGACAAGGAGATGCTTGAGCGGGCGCTGGAGTCGGTCAGGAAGGAAAATCCCAAGGCGATGGTTGTGCCAGTTCGCTCAAGCAACGCGCACCTGGGGATGTGGGAGCTCGCCAGCCCGTTGGCCGACTATGGGTTTTACTGCGCCACCTTGCGGGAGACGAACGCGGCGCCGGCTCGGCAGTTCATTGCCGTAAGCCGATCCGGCAAGGTCACGACGCCGTTCGACAGCAAGCAGTTGGGTGAGTTGCTGGTGGCCGCCGACAAGCGGCAGTGGAAAGATGAAGAATACCTCAAGGCGGCGTATCTGTACGTCCACCTGAGCACGACGGCCAGTCAGGATGGATGGAAGGTGCTGGCCAGGCCCGAGGATTTCACGGCAATCGAGGTGAACATGGCGGCGGTGGGGCCGGGGGTGGAGAAGCAGCAGCAGGCGGCCCAGCAGATCAAGGCGCCGGTGGTGGAGCGCGGCCAGGCCGACGCATCCGCCCCGGTGGTGCGGTTCTATGAGTGGCACCTCATCGGGGGCGCCTTTCGCAGGTGGAGCATCACCTTCGGCGATGGCGTACAGGCCCAGACGCAGGAACTGGGGCGGTTTGGCGGCGGCGGTTACGACTGAGCGGGGCGGCGATAAGCCGGGGCCGATATTGCTCTCTCCGCCGATGCTGCTGCCACGCTGGGCGCGGGTTTGGGTCAGTCCGCCCACTTCACGTGGCAGCCGTAGCTCTTGGTCTCGGGAGTGGAGACGGACTTACTGGCCAGAAGCTCCTGCAGGGCCTGATCGACGTAGTTGGTGCGCTCGGTGGCCTTGCCGTCGGGATCGTTGTCGATGGCGCCCATGTAGGCGAGTTTGCCATCCTTGTCGATCACGAACATGTCGGGCGTGGTGGTGGCGCCGTAGGCTTTGGCCACATCGGTCTTGACGTCATTGAGGATCGAGTAGCTGAGCTTGTGGTCGTCGATGAAGGATTTCATCGCGTCGGCGGAATAATGTCCGGTGGAATTGATCGCCAGCCAGACCACGCCCTGCTCGGCGTATTTGTCGGCGAGCGTTGCCATGGTCTTGGCCTTGTAGTGGCGCTGGACATAGGGACAGGCCGGGTTGAGCCATTCCAGCACGACCAGCTTGCCCTGCAACTCTGAGAGCTTGATCTCCTTGCCCTCCTGGTTGGTCAGCGAGAAGTCGGGAGCGGCCTGGCCGAGGGCGGCCTTGTTCCCGCCTGCGGCGGGCTCGTTCTTGGCGAGCAGCGAGAGGGAGACGATGGCGATGAGTGCCATGGGGAAGAGAATCTTGCGCATATCATTTCTCCTGGTGAATTTCATCGCTTGGTTCTGTCGCCGCCGCATCAGCCGAGCGAAGTGCATCCAGCGACACATCGAGCACAAACCCCCTCCGTTCATGATTGGTATACTCGCAGACCACGAGCATCGGCAAGACCCGAGTCGATAGCGCCTGGCCTTTCAGCACGCGGGCGCTCAAGGCGATCTTGGTGTGCCGGCCATCGTGCTTGACCTCAATCCCCTCGACCCGCAGGTTCTTGACCTCTTCGGGAAACAGCTTGACCGACTCAATCTTGCCATCCCAGGCGAGCTCGATCTCGGCGCGGCCGGCGGTTGATTCGCTGGGTCGCGTCAGGGTGTTGGCGGTAACGGTGGCGCCGGCAACGGCGGCGGTGGTCGGCATCTGGCGGGCCCACTCGGCGAACAGCGGAGTCTTGGCCGGCTCCGAGCGTTGCGCCACCGGAAGCTGCAGCGACAGGTCTCGCGAGCCGGGGATGCAGACATCTTTACAGGCCAGCCATGTGGCCTTGGCTTTGAGCACGACGGGAATGCCAGGCTCAAGTTTCGGAGGCGCTGTGATGCGGGCGGTCAACATCACCTGGCGCTCGTAGCCGTACATCACCGCTCCACCGCCCTGGGAAAATTCCATCGGCAGCGGATAGGGAAGCTCCTCCACTACAAACCCTTCTGGCAGGCTCCATTGCACGGTGGTCGGCCGGCCGGAATCTCCCGGGTTTTTCCAATAGAGATGCCAGCCGGCATCAGGAACCTCCAACAGTACGCCGACGGTGAAGGTCTGGCCGGGGGCGATACTTTTGACATCGGCCAGCAGGCTGACATACACCGCGCCGTCGGGGGGTGTTTCCGGCGTTCCCCGCGCCGGTGCGCACACAGCAAACACTGCAACCCATGCCAATATCAGCCGAATTCGTTTCATGCTGCTCAATCCCACCAATCTTAGGCGCGGCCTCTATCACAACGACACACCATCCGGACTATTGTTGCAAACACGCGATCTTTATCCGGGATTAGCGCCTGCCCGCCGGCATTGGACCAGTGCAAACGCGTCGGGTTTCTCTTTCCTTTCCCGGCCGCGCTCGATACAATAATCGGGCGTATGGGGCGATGGCGGAGGCTTCCTCCCCGTCGGACCAAACCCAAGTGTTGCGGTTGACGCTCACAAAAGAACGGCCAGGGTAAGTCCAGAGACGATATGCACCGCATTGCAGCTTCCAACCCGCCTGCTCCCAGCTTCGCGGCCGGGCCGTCGCTGGCACCGGCGCTCAGCGCCAACGTGCTGGTGCTGAACCGCTTTTACCAGGCCATCCGGGTGGTCAACGTGCGCCGGGCGTTCTCGCTGCTGTGCCGCGATCTGGCCGAGGTGGTACACATCGAGACCGACGCCAAGGGCGAGAGCAAGTGGCAGAATCTCGCCTTCGTCGAATGGCAGGAGCTGTCAGCGCTGAAGGCCGAGTTCGAGCCGGATGGCTACGACTGGATCCACACCGTGCGCTTCCAGATCGCGGTGCCGCGCATCATTCGCCTGCTGGGGTATGACAAGCTGCCCCGCCAGGAAGTGAAGTTCAACCGGCGCAACATCTACGCCCGCGACTCCAACCGCTGCCAGTATTGCGGCAAGCGCATGCCCACCAGCGAGCTGTCGCTGGACCATGTCGTGCCCAAGAGCCAGGGCGGGCGGAGCAGTTGGGAAAACATCGTCTGCTGCTGCGTGAAGTGCAACGTCAAGAAAGGCGGCCGCACCCCCGAGCAGGCCCACCTGCACCTGATCACCAAGCCGGTCAAGCCCAAGCGCAGCCCGGTCATCAACATTCGCCTCGCCGATGAGCGCTATTCGAGCTGGAAGCAGTTCCTGGATACCGCGTATTGGACGGTGGAGCTGAAGTAGACGGTTCTGTCGGCCGGCGCGGAGGCAGCAAAATCTATGATTTGGCTCGGCGCTTGCGGCGCTTGCGCGTGCATGATGCTTCCTGCGCTGCGCGTGAAGCGATTTTGTCGAGAGAGCCGCCGGCTGTGGCGCATGCGGCGCGGGCTGTGCGGCGGAGGTGGATACGACTTGCAGGAAACGCCGGGGCGCTGTCCGGAATGCGGGACAATGATCGAGGATATGTGAGGATTCGGTTGCTATAGATGTATCGCCCGCGCGTCCGCCACGCCGGCGGCTTCCATTACCGCCTCGGACATCGTCGGATGGGGGTGCATGGCTTCGATGATTTCGGCTTCGGTGGCTTCCAGCTTGCGGGCTAGGACCAGCTCGGCCAGCAGCTCGGTGACGTTTTCGCCGATCATGTGGACGCCGAGCAGCTCGCCGGTTTGCTTGTCGAAGATGAGCTTGACGAATCCCTCGGATTGGCCGGCGGCCAGGGCTCGGCCGCTGACGCTGAAGGGGAACTTGCCGATCTTCAATTCCCGGCCCTCCTCGCGCAGCTTTTTCTCGATCGATCCCATGCTGGCCACCTGGGGGTGGGTGTAGGTGCAGCCGGGAATGTAGCGGTAGTCGATCTGGTGATCGGAAACGCCGCAGATACGCTCGACGCAGTAGACCGCCTCATGGTGGGCGACGTGAGCCAGATCGGGATGGCGGTAGCCGGCCATCAACGATTTCTCCGGCCAGTGGATGCTGATGCAGTCGCCGATGGCCCAGACGTTTTCGACGCTGGTGCGGTATTCCTGATCGGTCTGGACGCGACCTTTGAAGAGTTCCAGCTTCGCCTCCGGGCAGGCCAGGGCGTCGGTGTTTCCGATGACGCCGATGGCCACCAGAACCACATCCGCCTCGACGGTACTGGCTTCGCCCTTGGCGCTTTTGAGATGCAGCTTCACGCCGGCGGCCGACTGTTCGAGCTTCTCCATTTTGGTATCGACGTGGCAGGCGATGCCGCGCTTCTGGAAGCTGCGCTGCAGCACCAACGCCACATCCGGATCTTCTATGGGCAGAAGCTGGGGGAGCATCTCGATCAGCGTGACTTCGGTGCCGACGGCGTTGTAGAAATCGGCGAACTCGCAGCCGATGGCGCCGGCACCGATGATGGCAAGACGTTTGGGCTGCTGGGGCAGGTTCATCGCCTCGCGCGAGGTGATGACCTGCTTGCCGTCGAAGGCCACGCCCGGCAGCGGCGTCGGCTTGGCGCCGCTGGCCAGGATGACGTGCTCGGCGGTGTATTCCTTTTGGCCGTCCTTGCTGGTGACGCGCACGCGATGGGCGCCGATGAGCTGGCCGACGCCGATCTCGTGCTTCACCTCGTGCTTGCGGAAGAGGTGGGCGATCCCCTTGGAGAGCTTCTCGGCGATTCCGCGGCTGCGGGCGATGATCTTGGAAAAATCGACCTTGATCTCGCCGACGGTTACGCCGCGATCGGCGGCCTCGGTGCGAATGCGGCGGATGAATGCGCCATCTTCCAGCAGGGCTTTGGTGGGAATGCACCCCCAGTTCAGGCAGGTGCCGCCGAGGTTTTCCTTCTCGACGCAGAGCACGCGTTTTTTAAGCTGGCCGGCACGAATGGCGGCCGCATATCCGGCGGGTCCGCCGCCGATGACGATGATGTCGAAGTTATAATTGGCCATGGTCCGGGGGATTCTAGGGAGTTGTGTTCAGAAAGAAATGGCGGGGCGGGGGGGGTAGGACGCGTATCGCTCCTGCGTAGCACGGGTTTTCCTGAACCCGTGCATAGCGGTCCATATTCTCTCACGGCGCGTCGTTCGAGAAATCACATCGCTCGCGCTGGCCACGGTGCTCGGCATGGGTTGAAAACCCATGCTACGGGAGAAGATCGCTGCGCTTCGAGCGCATGGGCTGGTAGCGCTGGTAGCCCATGCCACATTGGACGCGATTTGGATCGGGGTTACTTCTTGGCGGTTTGCGTAGCCGGGGGGGCGCTGGCTTCGGCGGTCGTCGGTTGGGTGGCCGGCGCTGGATTGGCGGCCACGCCTCCGCCCCTGGCGTACTTCACGATGTTGGCGACGATCTTGGTCGCCACCTCGGGCTCGTAGCCGAAGATTCCGTCGATGGGCTGGCCGACCAGTCCGACGCTCAGATCTTCGCCGCTGAAGAAGACCGCGGTTCGATTGCCGATGTCGATGCCCTTGATCCGCGCCCGCTGCAGGTTTCCGAGCTGTTTGCGGGCAAATTCGCGATACTTGATCGGGAAATCCTTGCCGTTGTCCTGCAGCACCGGGTGGGTTTTCTTGAGTTCCTTGGCCGGGTCGTTCGGCCACATGGTCCGCAGCTCGTTCTCGGCCGACGCGGTGAAGTCTCCACCGCCGCCGCAGGAATCGATAATCAACGTCCCGCCGCCGGCGACGAATGCCACGATCTTCTGCCGCTCGGGGTCGGTCAGCTTGAATTTATCGGTGCCGGTGAGATGGGCGATCTGGTAGTCGGTGAGCTTCTTGTCGTCGGCGCTCAGATCGACCACATCCATCGCCAGCTTGGTCGCCTGCTCGTTGTTCACGACATTTGCCAGACGGCGCCAGCCAGCCGGCTCGGGGTCCCAGTTGGCCGCATATTTCAGCCGCGCCACCTTCACCGTCGCCGCCGGACTTACCGCCGGGTCAGCTTTCACCAGATAAGACTTGCCCTTGACCCGCAGGTTTCCGCGACGGCCGGCCGCATAGAGAAACAAGTTGGCAATCAGCTCATGGGCGCCGCGGTTTTCCTTGTAGGAGCGCGTCTGCCAGTACGCCGCGGGATCGCCCTTGGGGATCAGCAGCAAAAGCTCGCGGGCGTTGTTGCTCAATCCTTCCAGCGGCAGGTCTCCCTTCCACTTCTTGCGGTCATTGAAGGTTTCGTTGTAGATCGGATGATTCGGCTTGAGCGTGCGCCACTCATAGGCCGGGAACAACTTCTTGCCCAATCCCTTGAAGCTCTTGGCAAATGCCTCGCTGTCGCAGTCGGCATTGCCCAGGATCATTCCCCCTTCTTCCACGAATTGGCGCAGCTTCGCCAGGTCTTCCTTGCTGAAATTCAGGCTCTGATTGCCGGAAATATACAGAATCGGCGCATCGTGGAATTCGTCCACGTTCGCCTTCAGCGAGACAATCTGCCAGTTCAGGTCGCACTCGAGCTGCTTGCTGAGCCATTTGCCGAAGTTGGCGACGTCGCGGGGGCGCTGGTTCCAGTTGCCGATCACCGGCTTGTCGCCGTTGGTGTCGATGTCATAGGAGAGCTTGTTCATGACTACCGGGGCGCGGCCGCGCACGAGGAAGATCAGGGAAAAGCAGGTCTCTGGAATCGCTCCAAAGCCGCCTCCCCAAGCCCCGCTGGCAGTCTGCTTGTTGGCGCCATTGACCAGGTACTCAGCACCGGCCTCATACCAGTTGACGTTGCCGAAATACTTGTATCCGCTGGCAACCCCGATGCGCTCGACGCCATACAGGGTATAACTGCTGCCGCCCATTACCTGGGCGAAGTTCTTGGCCATCCACTTCAGGCCCTTTTCGATGTTGGGATTGCTGATGTTTCCCTTGCACTCCTTCACGGTCTGGCCAAACAGATAATCCTGGGTGATGAAGAGCGTCGCCACACCGGCGGCGGTCATCGATGCCTTCGGCGTGTCAGTCGCATCCTTGGCGCCATACGTCCACCCGCCATCATCGTATTGCTGCGCTTTCCACCCCTTGTCGACCAGTTCCCAATACTCGGTGGGGATTTCCATCACCTCTTCACATGCCCACACGCCCAGCACGCCATACTGGCTGTTGGAATGGTCGCCGTCGCCGCTGAGATTGTAGTTATAGAAGCCGCCCGCCCCATGCCCTCCGAGCAGCAGGGCGCAGTCGCGGCCGATGGCCTTCTTCACTTCCGGCGTCTTGGGAATCAGGTTCCACACGTTGGCCCGCAGGGCCACGGCATAGGTGCCGTTCATCTGCGCTTGCAGCAGCCAGTCGATGGCCGGCTTGAGCCTTTGATCCTGCGGGCTTTCGCCGGCGGCGAGCAGGGCGTAGGTCGCGATGGCGGTGTAGCCGCCATAGACGTGGTTGTTGGCGGCCACCCCTCCCGGTTCCCAAGTCCCATCCTTCAACTGCGCCGCATACAGGTAGGCAATGGCTTTCTTGATCGCCTCATCCACCTGCTCCGGCGTCGCGGCGCGGGCGGGCGCGGTCGCGGCGGCGCAGATCAGGGCAATTGCACAAAACACGGCCACAAGCTTCTTGACAGTTGGCGTCATGCGTTCCTCGTCGATTCCGAACCCCTTTGCGCTCTGGCCACAAATTTTTCTGCGTTACCCCACCTGATGTTGGCCCCCCAACTTGTATACGACACGCAGTCGCATTGGTGCGTCGCTTTCTCGCTCGACTGGCACTGAGTGCGGTTCAGACTGCCGCTGGCCGCTACATTTCACTTAGGATGTTCCGGGCGCCGACCGAACCAGCCGGGCATTCTTGCATGAAAAACTCTAAACCTCAAGCAAAAACTCCCGTAACAAAGCAGAATCGCCCAGCATCCGCCAAGAGCCTTACGTTGACTCCGCGGGTGGCTTTGCTACGCTTCCCCGTTCCGAATGTTATCCGGTGAAGGGCATCGCGAGGGCGGGGTTCGCTGGACTCGTGTCCGCCCGCGACGGATATTTTGTTCGGTCAATGTAAGCTAAAAGGATTGTGGAGATCATGCGTTTTCCTGTCTCTTTTCATTTGCACAGCCTGCGCGGGAAACCCCGCCCTTCGGTCGCCGGCGCCGCATCCTTGGCCCACCTCGAACTACTCGAGCGGCGCACGCTGCTGTCGGCATCTCTTCCCAACGATGAAGAGCAATACCTGCTGGAACTGATCAACCGCGCCCGCGCCAACCCGATCATCGAAGCCTCCACCTTCGGCATCGACCTCAATGAAGGTTTGCCCGATGAAACCATTACCGCAGACCCCAAGCAGCCGCTGGCGCTGAACCTGAACCTGGTCACCGCCGCCCGCGGCCACAGCCAGTGGATGATCGACAACGACATTTTTGCCCATGACGAACCCGGCACTATCCAAACCGGCCCCATCGATCCCGGTGACCGCATGGCCGCGCAGGGATACAACTTTGTCCCTCCCTACGCCTGGGGAGAAAACATCGCCTGGAAAGGGCAGACCGGCAGCATCCCCGACCCCGTCATTACCACCGCCGAACTGCACCAGGACCTGTTCGTCGATGCCGGCATCGCCGACCGCGGCCATCGCACCAACATGCTGGATCCCGTCATGAAGGAGATCGGCACCGGCGTGGTCACCGGCGATTTTCAAGGCTACAACGCGGTGATGGCCACCGAGGATTTCGCCTTCACCGGCACGGCCAGTTTCCTCACCGGCGTGGCCTATGACGACAACGTGCTCGCCGACCAGTTCTATTCTCCCGGCGAAGGGCTCGGCGGCGTCACCATCACTGCCGTGCGCGACTCTGACAACGCCAGCTTCACCACCACCACCTGGTCCACCGGCGGCTATACCCTTCCCCTGGCATCGGGCACATACACCGTCACCGCCAGCGGTGGGGGCATTACCACGCCGATCATCTACAGCAACGTCACCCTCGCCGCGGACAACGTGAAGCGCGACTTCGTTCCCACCGCCCCGATCGACGTCCTTCCCCCGGTGGCCAGCGCCATCAGCGCTGCCGACGTCTCCGCCGCCGGGCCGACGAGCTATTCCTTCACCATCACCTACGGCGATGACGTCGCGGTCGACGCCACCACTCTCGACAACAATGACATCCGGGTGACCGGCCCCGGGGGCTTCAGCCGTCTCGCCACGCTGCAGTCGCTCGACGCACAGGTAAATGGCCCCTCGCGGGTCGCCACCTACCGGTTCACCCCGCCCGGCGGCGACTGGGGACCGCTCGACAATGGCCAGTACACCATCTCCCTGCTCCCCGGCCAAGTCGCCGACACCACCGGCAACCAGGCCGCCGCCGCGGCGCTCAAGAGCTTTACGGTCGCGATTCCGCCGACAGTTTCCATCGCGGCGACCGATGCCAGCGCCGCCGAATTAAACCCCCCCTCCGCCAATACCGCCACCTTCACCTTCACCCGCAACGGCAGCCCCGCCAATCTGCTTACAGTTACTTACAGCGCCGCCGGCACTGCCCAGAACGGCGTGGACTACGACCCGATCAGCGGCACAGCCATCTTCGACCCCGGCAGCGCCACCGCCACCGTCACCATCACCCCCATCAACGATACCTCGGTGGAGGGGACGGAGACCGTCATCCTAACCCTCTCTCCCAGCGCAAACGGGATGTATTCGATCAGCTCCACCCAATCCGCCGCCACCATCACCATCGCCGACAACGACCGCGCCAATACCTGGATGAACACCCCGGCGATCGTCAGCGGCACCGATCCCGGCCGCGGGCCGTTGGTCAATGGCTACGATGCCGCCACCGCCTCGCAGCGCTTCAGCTTCAACGCCTACGACCCCGGCTTTGAAGGCGGAGTGCGCGTGGCGGTGGGGGATGTCAACGGCGATGGCACACCGGACATCCTGACCGCCCCCGGCAAGGGCGGGCCGCCCAATGTCCGGGTCTTCGACGGCCGCAATGGCAATCAACTCACTGGACCGAATGGATCTTTCTTCGCCTACGATCCTGGCTTTCTCGGCGGGGTGTTCATCGCCGCCGGCGATGTCGATGGCGATGGCAAGGCCGACATCATCACCGCCGCGGATGCCGGCGCCGGGCCGCACGTCAAGGTCTTCAGCGGGGCTGATGGCACGCTGATCCGCAGCTTCTTCGCCTATGACAGCGGCTTCCAGTCCGGCGTGCGGGTGGCCGCCGGCGATGTGAATGGCGACGGGTTTTGCGACATCATCACCGGGGCCGGCGCCGCCGCCCCGCACGTGCGCGTCTTCAGCGGCCGCGATGGTGCGATGCTCTACAGCTTCATGGCCTACGACCCCGGCTTCCAGGGCGGCATCTACGTGGCCGCCGGCGATGTCAATGGCGATGGCAAGGTGGACATCCTCACCGGCACCGGCACCGGGCCGCCGCACGTCAAAGCCTTCAGTGGGGGGGGCGGCGGCAACGGCACGCTGCTGGCAAGCTTTTTCGCCTACGACCCCGCCTTCGGCGGCGGTGTCCGGGTTGGCGCCACCGACGTCAACGGCGACGGCCGGGCGGATATCCTCACCGGCCCGGGCTTCGGCGGCGGCTCGAACCTGATGATCTTCGACGGGGCCACTTCCACCACCCCCTCCGGCCCAACGCCCATCCAAAGCTACTTCGGCTATTCCATCGACAACCTGCAGGGCATCTATGTGGCGGGGGAAGTGGTTTAGCTCCTGCGGAGGGCAATTCCTCCGGCGTACCGGAGGCACCTGCGGTGGGCAACACCTGCGGTGGGCTGCGGGGAAGGCGTCGGCGCCATGGTGAGCGCGGACAACCACGGAGTTCACAGAGGACACGGAGACACGGAGATCACACAGAGGAAGGAGAAGAAGAATTTTTTGTGTGGCGTGCTGACCTTCCCCACAAATGGTGGGCGCGCCGGAAGGAGAGCATAATGCTCTTCAA
>DAIOHQ010000172.1:0-10960 GCA_036744635.1 Tepidisphaeraceae bacterium
CATCCGGATCGCGCAGGTAGTACATGTCCAGGCGGGGTAGAAACGCCCGCTCGTCGCCGGGTCGGGCCGTGCGCATCTCCACGCTGCATCCAGCGTCGAAATGCTTCGCCACCAGCGCCTTGGCGGCAGCGCTGGCCGAGCCGTAGGGATAGGCAAACGCTTTCGCCGGCTTGCCGATGAGGTCTTCCAGCGCACGCTTGCACTCGACAAGCTCGCACTCCGCCTCGGCCGGCGAGCAGGTGGCCAGCGGCGGATGATTCACCGTGTGCGCGCCGATCTCAAACCCCTGCTCCGCCAACTCCCGCAGATCACCCGCCCCCATCAGCGGCAGTTTGATCGTTCCCGCAGGCTGCGTCGGCCAATTGTTCATCTTTCCCAGATATCCGGAAATCGCGAAAATCGTCGCTGAGAAGCTGAATTGCAGCATGGGCAGCACCGCATGATCGAGCAGATTGGCGAACGCATCATCGAACGTGAGCACGACCAGTTTTTCAGCGGCATCTCCATTCCCCCCCTGCCGCCCCGCCTCCCAATATGTCAGCAACTGCGCCAAAG
Organism: Tepidisphaeraceae bacterium; assembly: GCA_036744635.1. Lineage (GTDB taxonomy): Bacteria > Planctomycetota > Phycisphaerae > Tepidisphaerales > Tepidisphaeraceae > DAIOHQ01. The sequence goes on from DAIOHQ010000172.1 coordinate 556, forward strand.
AGATCCCGCGATAACCCTTGCTCTTTAGAATCTCCATGTGCATTCGGAACGCATCGGGATGCACGGAAATAACCGAGCCGCTGGCATCCAGCGAATGGTAGGTCAGGATGGGAACGGCAAGCGGCATCGGCTGAGATTCTATCGGCAAACTCGCGGGCGAGGCAGTTCCGTTGGATCGGAAAATCGTTGGATGGCGACGATCATTCCCCGACGTTCGGCTGCGCCGGCTGCCAATATTGCACGAATACGGTGCCGTCGCCGATCGCCCCGGGAAAGTCGGCCATGCGCTTCGTGTTCTGGCCGATCCAGCGCCGCAGTTCCGGGTCCTCGCGCCCCATGATCTGACTGAACGTGAAGATGACCCAGGCGGGTTTTCCGCCTGCGTCGAGTTGCTTTTTCAGCTCGGGCAGCGACTTGGCATAGTCGACCGTGGGATCGTAAAAGCGTTCTGCCTTACCCGCCAGCGACACGCCGATGCGCCCCTCATCGGCGGCGCGATGTTGATCGACATAGCGCAGCGCCGCCTGAAATCCCTGCTTAGGCAGCGGATAATACATCGCCAGCACGACAAGATTCAGCGCTGCCAGCAGCAGCGTGATCGCAACCGGCGCCCAGCGCAGCCGCCTGCCCGTCCAGTCGATCGCTTCCATGACGAACAGGTAGGCGATCGGTAATGCGTAGATCAACGAGCGCGGATGCACGCCCTCGCCGCGGGCGGCGGGGATAATGATGTTCAGCGCCAGTGGAACCAGCAGCACCAGCGCGGCCAAGGCGTTGCGCTTCCACATCCGCCACAGCACCAGCGGGCCGAAGATGAGACCAAGAATGAGCATCGGCAGCACCGGCTTGAGCTCACCGACGAAGGCGCGAGAGAAAAACGGCACGCCGGTGTCGTGCTTGTGGGTTGCGTAATACTCCCGCACGGCCGCGAGCATGGGCAGATACAAAACGCCCGCCAGCGCACATCCCGCCGCCAGCCAGGCCAGCGCGCGCCAGCGCTGCCGGAGAAGAAATGCCATGCCCTGGCCGGCGATGACGAACACCATGAGCAATTGCGCATACGCGCCCAGCGCGATGCACAGCGCGTAGGCCGCGCCGCGCCATGATGCGCCCCGCGAGGCGCCCGCGCTTTCCATCCTCAGCAACAGCCCGCAGGCCATCACCGCAAAAAAAATAAACGCCGAATATCCGCGGGCCTGCTGGGTGTAATAGACGTGCGGATACGACACTGCCAGCAGCAACGTTCCCAGCAGCGCGATCCTCCCCGGCCAAAGCTGCCGCACGAGATAGTAGAAGGCGGGTACGGTGAATATTCCGAACAGGATGGCGGGAAGGCGGATGAGCCAGGGCTGCTCCGGCTGGGTCGGGTGCAGCGATGCCGCGAGGTGGGCAAGGATGGAATTCAGAACGTGATTATTGGCGATGTACGTGGTGAGCGCCTGATGCAGCGGCTTGCGCACATACAATTGGATGGTGACGATCTCGTCGTACCAGAACTCGTTGTTGGCGCCGATGAGGCGCAGGATGCCGCCCAACAGGAAGATCAGCAGCAGCATCAGCTTTTCCCGCGCTGGCGCGTTCGCTTCCAGCGGCGCAACTTCCCCAGGCGAGATGGCAACAGACATCACAGCATGCTCCCACAACCAGCGTTCGCAGCACGGACATTTCGCCCGTGCGTCTGCTCGACGATTACGGGCAAGACACGCGTGCTACGGAATTCCAACCAAAGATTCACCAGCCGCTTCACGCATCATCAAACTCCGCCGACTGAGCAATCCGCACCGCCTCCAAACCATCGCGCCCGCTGATCGGCGCCGGCCGGCGCTGCAACAGCGCATCCGCCCAGTGTAACAGATCGGCCGACAGCGTCTCGATAAGTCCCCACTCCCATCCCTTCACCCGCTCCAGAACCTGATAGGCTGGGAAGATATGGCGCTTTATGCGGGTCCTTTCCCCGATCCGCAGCCCATGCACGAGCTTCATGGGAGGATACCCAAAACGGATGAATCCCGTTGTGCCATAAATTTCCAGCCGATAGCCATAACCGCGCCACTCGCTCCATGACGCCTGCAGGGTGGCGATGCGCCCGCTGGTGTTTTTCAGCAGCACGAAGCCATTGTCCTCGCAGCCCGGCTTGTGCCAGACGTGGTTGCTGGCGAACCCTTTGCAGGACTGCACGTCGCCGAGGAAATAGCGGGTCAGGTCGATCAGATGAATGCCGTTGTCCATCAGCGCCCCGCCTCCGGTGACTTTGCGGTCGAACACCCAGTCGTGGCCGAACTCTTTGCCGCCGGGATGGCCATGGAATGCGCGGATGTGATCCAGCTCGCCAATGCCCCCCTCGGCGATGATCTTCTTCGCCAGCGCCGCCGCCCGCGTGTAGCGCAGATTGAAACCCGTCGCCAGCGTCACCCCGTTGCGCTCGGCGGCATTGACCAGCGCCTCGCACGCCGCCACCGTCGTCGCCAGCGGCTTCTCACACAGCACGTGCTTCTTGTTGTTCAGGCACGCCACCCCCAGCTTCTCATGCGATGCCGGCGGCGTGCTGACGATCACCGCATCGACGTTCGGATCGGCCGCCAGCGCCAGGCCGTCGGTATACACGCGGATGACCGGATCACCCGCGGCGACTTTCCGCGCCAGCTCCTCGCGGGCATCGGCCACGGCAACGAACTCGATCTGCGGCACCTCCGCCATCGCCCGCGCCCGAAGCTGCCCGATCATCCCCGCCCCGATCAACCCAACCCGTAATTTTTTCTGCTGCCCATTAGTCATAATTTTCCGCATCGCATTCCCGTGGCATGGGCTACCAGCCCATGCGCGAGAAGCGCAGCGCTCTTTGGAACTCGATACCCAAATACCACTTCCCCTTTAGTGCACAATCGACGCCGTCGCCGCTCCCTGACCCCGCGCATCCGCCGCGTTCCCCACCGCATCTTTTCGCTTTGCCAGCAGCGACGCCACCAATTGTTCATACCGCTCCAGATGCGCCCCCACCGACCACAACTGCCGTGCTGCATCCTGCCCCGCCAGGGCCAGCTTGCTGCGCAGCTCCGGCTGCGTGCGCAACTGTTCCATCGCCGCCACGCACTCGGCATCATTGGAAAAACTGAACCCTCCGCCGCTCTGCTCGATGATCTCCGTCAGCGCCCCGATCCTCCGCACGATCGCCGGCGTACCGTGCATCAGCGCCTCGGCCGCCGTCAGCCCGAAGGTCTCATAGCACAACGACGGCACCAGCACCGCAATCGCCTGCTGATACAGATTCGCCAGGGCCCCCGGGTGCAGCTTGCCGAGACATTTCACGTGCTGCAGGTCCCTGGCCTGCTCGCGCAGGGTCTGTTCGTATCCGCCAGTGCCGACGATCAGCAGATCCGCCTCCCGATAGTTCCTGAAAATCCGCAGCAGGTCCTGTACGCCTTTGAGCTTCTCGAGCCGGCCAACGTATAGGAAAAACGGCCGTGGATGCACCACCGCGCGGCCGGCAACTTCCGCCGCCGTCGGCTCGGGGACGAAATGGGGAATGTGTACGATCGGCCGGTCGATTCCCTCGGCCTGGTGGCGCTGCATCGCGAACCGGGAAGGCGTGATGATGCAATCCACGTGACGCAGCGCCCGCCGCAGCATTCCCGTGCCGCGCCACCACTGCGGCGGCCGGCGCGAGTGCAGCGTACAGCGCAGACACTTCTTCTCGACGCACGCCTCCCGGTCGAACGTGAAGAGCACGTGCGTCGGGCAGATCAGCCAGTATTCGTGGGTGGTGTACAGCTTCACCGCGTTGCCCAGCCGCAGCAGGCCGGGCGCGCCCATCAGCGAGACGTTGTGATAATGAATCACGTCATACTGATTCTGCGCGAAGATCGCCTTGAGCTGCTTTGCATAAAATCCCGGCCGGCCAAGCTGGTGCGACAGCAGCGCCGCCGCCCTCGGCGCCACCGTAGCCAGCGAGTGCAGCGTCACGTTCGGATGATGCGTGAAGCTGACCTCCGGATCGGCCGGGTGCGACAGGTGATAGGCGTCCAGCGAATGGATGACGTCCACGCGGTGCCCGCGCCCCGCCAGCGCCTCGGCCAGGCGATAGGCGTACACCGCGTCTCCGCCGAAGTGGTATGGCGGGTAAAACGTGGAAACCATGCAGATTTTAAGCCGTTTTTGCAGCGCCACGTGTCATGTCCTCAAACACCGCAATCGTCTGGGCGGCCGCGGTTTTCCACGAAAACCGCTCGCTCCGCTGCAGCCCTTCGCGGCGCATGCGCTCGCGAAGCACCTCATCGGTCAACACCTTCGCCAGCGCCTCGGCCATCTCCCGGCTGTTCTGCGGATCGAAATAAATCCCCGCCGAACCCAGCACCTCCGGCAACGACCCACGATTGCTGGCCGCCACCGCGGCCCCGCACGCCATCGCCTCCACCACCGGCAATCCAAATCCCTCGTTGAACGATGGCAGCACCACCAGCGTCGAGGCATTGTACAGCGCCACCAGGTGATCGTTCGGCACGAAACCGGTAAAGGTGACATCCCCCTCCAGCCCCAGCGCCTGGCGCTGCTCGATCAGCTCCTGATAGCAGCCAAAAAAGCTGTCGCCCTTGTAGTCGCCGACGATCACCATGTGCCAGGGGATCGCGATATTTTTCAGGAGATGCAGCGCCTCCAGCAGGCCGCGGAGATTCTTGTGCGGGCTGATTCCACCGACATAAACAATCAGCGGCTTGTCGGCCGGCAGTTGATATTCCCGCAAAACCTGCTGGATTCGGGCCGAATCGTTCATCGGCGAGAATCCCTCGCCGGGGCCTTCGGTAATTACGCGGATGCTGGCCGCGGGATAGTTGAAGGCGCTGATGATTTGCCGCTTGGCGCTCTCGGAAACCGTCAAAACCGTATTCGCCTGCTGGCGGGCCAACCAGGTTTTCAGGTTCCAAAAGATCCGCGACCGCCAGCCGGGAAAGATCAGCTTTGGATGCTGCTCGGCGATGGCATCGTGAAACGTCACCACTGTCGGCACGCGATTGAGGATGGGATAGAACGAGTAGACCGCCGGAAAAAAAAAGACGTCAACATCCAGCTTCGCCGCCGCCCGCGCCATCCGCCACAAATCCCCCGGAGAACGTGCGCCATCCGCGGCGGCGGCCTCGGTGGGCTGCTCCTTCGTTTCGACCACCTTGATGGCCGCGCTGGCAGGGAACTGCGCCCCCGCTGCCGTCGCCCGGTCCACCACCAGCGTGTATGTGTGCTGCGGATGCTCGGCCACCATGTGCCCCACCAGCTCGCGCGTAAACCGCCCGAACCCGCGGCGATTGGACCAGCAACATGCGTCAATGCCGATGCGCATTCATCCCCCCTGCGGCTGTTCCGCCAGGCGCGGATTGCCGTTGCATGACAGATACCCCAGCGCCTCGCCGGCCGTCCATGCCCCGATCAGGCAGAGAATATACGGCAGCCCAAGCAGAATCGTCCCCAGCCGCCCCGGCCGGCGCGCGATCACCGCCCGGAAAATCCGCCACAGCAGCACCGCCGGCACCAGCGGAATCCCCATCGGCAGCAGATATTTCTTCATTCCCGGCGTGTGCGTCTTGCGATATCGGCCGTAGTGTTTCGCCCCGCCAAACAAATGCGACATCCCCTGCGGCAGCGGCATCACCAGATGACTCTTCACCCACGCCTCACCGACGCGGTGCAATGTCTGTCCCTTCGCCAGCAGGGCATCGTGTACTTCGTTTTCGTGAAATGTCTGCGCCCACGTCTGCCGGACCGACAACAGTACATCCCGGTCGTATGCCACATCCACCCCCGACAGCACCCCCGCCGGGCCGTCCGGCAACGGCGGCAGGAACGTCAGGTATTCGCAGGCAAACAATGCCCAGTCGTAGACCGTCTCCTGCAAGCCGTTCTCCACCGGCCCGCCAATAATCGCATGCCCTTCCCGATGTGCTTTCAGCAGCGCTTCCGCCCACGTCGGCGACACCGTGCAATGGTCCTCGGTCAGCGCCACCAGTTTCCCTCGCGCTTCGCTCACCCCTATCGTCCGCAATCGAAACACGCTCGTGCCCCGCGGCGCTCGTATGAACCGGCACGATGGAAACCGCCCCTCCAGCCGCTTCACCACCTCCGCATCCTGATCAATTGCAGCAAGCACCTCCGCCCCCCCTGCCCCCTCACACTGCGGCACAATGCTTTCCAGACAGCGCACCACCGCCGCCGCGCCGGAAAACGAGGCGATCACCACTGACAACTCTGGAATATTCGCAATGTTGCTCATCGTCATCATGTAGGGTCCGCTTCAGCGGACGCAATCTTCCGTCCGCTAAAGCGGACCCTACTCCACTTTCTGCAAACTCGTCCCCGGCCCGCACAGCGCCCCCACCACCTCTCCCCACATCCACGGCAGCAGGAACGTGCAAATCACCGGCACGCTCTTGAGAAATTCCTTGCGATGCCTCCCCTTCTTCCACACCGTCCTGGTCATCCGCCACAGCAGCAGCGGCGGCAGCAAAATCGGCGTCGCCCCGGCCACCGCCAGCTTCTTCCACAGCGGCGCCCCTTCCATTCGCATGCCGGAGAACGACCGCGAATAGTGATAGCGCTGCGACACGAAATATCCGTACCCGAACTCCTTCTTGTGCGATACCACCAGTTCCGGATCGCTGTAAAACGGCACCCCCAGCTCGCGCATCTTCTGGTGCAGAAACGCCTCCCACACCTCCTGCAGAAATTCCGGGCCCAGCTTCTCCAACACCTCCCGGTCGTACACGCTGTTGTTCCCCGTGATCTCCGGCACCACCCCCTTGGCCACCGGCAGCATGAACCGCGCGTACTCACAGAAGAACACCGCCCAATCCACCGTGCGCTCCGTGCTGCCGTTCTCCACCGCACCACCAATCGCCTGATACCCCGCCCGATGCGCCCGCTCGATCACCTCAAACCAGCGTGGCGCCACGTTGCAGTGGTCCTCCAGAATCGCGATCAGCCGCCCCTTGGCCTGCCCCATCCCGATTGCCCGCAACTTTGGGATCGACAGCCGCTCTTCGACTCCGATCACTCTTACCGTCGGAAAGCGCTCGCGCAACGCCGTGCGCACCACCTCGCCGCAGCAATCCACAACAATGATTTCGCCGGTGACATTCCCTTCCTGCTTCAGCAGATGCTCGCAGCATTCAGCGATATACGGCAGCCCGTTTACACAGGCCACGACCACCGAAACCAGCGGCGGCGAATTTGTCGGATTGCTGTCACTCATTGCGTCACCGGCTCGGCCGTCCGCTCCCACGTCACATATCCAATCACTTCACCCAGTGCCCAGACCTTCAGGAAGCACGACAAGATCGGCAGGCACGCGAAAAACATCCCGATGTTGCGCCCGCTGCCGATCACCCTCCGGGCAATCTTCACAAAGAAAACCGCCGGGATCAGCGGCGACAGCAGCACGCCAATCGCCTTCTTCCCCGCCGGCTTCCCGCGCATCCGCGCCTGGCCGAACTGGATGCCATGGTGAAACCGCTGGCCTATAAATCGCCAAAACCCAAAGGAGCGAATCATCGTCACCCGCATCGCCGGCGTAAATAGCAGCTTCTTGCCCTCGGCCAGCACCAGCCGGTGAAAATCCGGCTCCCAGAATCCATCGCGCAAAAACCGCGCCTGCCGCAGTAGATCGCCTCGCCGGTATGCCGCGTTATCCCCGGCGATGTCATTGACCGTCTGCTCCTGCCGCAAATGCAGGTAAGCGTTGTAGCGCTGAAAATAGGTCGCCCAATCCACCAAGTTGCTCGTGCGCGGCGGATCGATCGCCCCGCCGATTCCGGCCACGTTTTCCGCTCGCGCCGCCGTCTGCCGTATCGTCCTGACCCAATCCGCCGCCGGCGCAAAATGCGCGGTGGTGATCGCCACCCACTCGCACTTCGCCCGCGCCATGCCGATGCTCCAGAGCTGCGGGGTCAGCAGCGCATCGCCGGCTTTAACAAGCTGCACCCATGGAAACCGCGCGACCGCGTCCCGCGCGCAATTGCCTGTTGCAACAACTATCGTCTCCACACCTTCATCCTGCTGCCCGTGCAGCGCGGCCAAACATTCCTCCAGCCCGTCGGCATCCTGCCACGCGGCCACCACGACCGAAAGCGTTGGCTGCAACACCTCTTCCATCATTTCCCCGGCCGCTGTGCGATCACGAAGAACGCCGCATAGGGATACGCCAGCTTGCCCCCGCGGCTCTGCACCCGCCGGGCCATCTCAAAAAATTCCTGCCGCAGGCCGTCGACCTTCTCTTTGGGCGCATCGGCCAGCCGCTTGCGGGCGATGCTGGAATAGGTGCGCTGCAGCTCGTAAAACTCTTCCGGCGTCGCCAGCAATCCCTGGTGTCCTTCCCACCTCGTCTTCAGCCTGGTAAACCCCGCCTGGCGCACCAGGCGCGGCACGCTGGCGGAGCGGTTTTTGCCCTTGGCCGCGATGGCGCTTTCTTCCGGCTCAACCGACGGTTTCGGCAGGTGCTTCTCGACCAGCTTGTCGAGAAAATCCGGCGCGTTCAGATGCCGGCTCCTCCGCGTCTGCAATACTTCCGGCGAGCGCTTGAGCCGATGCAGAATACCATTGAGAGACAACAGCGGCGGCCCGCTGACGACGGCCAGCACGAGCTTGCCGCCCGGTTTGAGCACGCGAAACATTTCCTTGATGGCCGCCAGCGGATTGGGGAAGTGCATCAGGGCGAACAGCGAGACAATGGCGTCGAAGGATTGATCGGGGAGAGCAAGTTTTTCGGCGTCCATCTGGCGAAATTCCAACACATCCGCCAAGCCGGCGCGTTCGGCCTTACGCACCGCCGCCGCGAGCATGGCTTCGGACAAATCCGCACCCAGCACCTTGCCGCCCGGTTTTACTTTTTGTGCGGCCTGGAGGGCGACGATGCCGGTGCCGGTGCCGATGTCAAGAACCTGCTGCCCGGGCTGAAGCTGCGCCAATTCAACGACGCGCTGCGCCAGCACCAATGAAAACCGGTTGCTGAAGCGGTCGAATTCCTCGATCACCGGATCGTAGCTGTGGGCATCCTTACTTTTGAAGGTTTCAACGTCTAACTGCGTCATAAAGTCCTTTGGCACGGGTTGAAAACCCATGCTGCGACGGCAGATTATACTTCATATTTGGGTGGAACGTCTGATCAGATTCCCTTGAACAAGCAGACGGCGATGGCGAATGAAATCGCACCAAGCGCCCACCATCCTAACGGTTTTTTGGGAAGCAGCGGCTGGAATGCCCACAACATTGGCGGCAGCGCCACCAGAATCAGCCGCTGAAAGACGGCAAATCCCCACACGCTGCCGACGCACAGAACGAACAGCGTATTGCCCAGCAGCCAGGGCCCGCATAGCGCGGCGAGCGGTTCCGGTTCTTTGCAATCGTTTCGCCAGCGCCAGAGGACGATGGCGCACGCCGCCAGCACCAGGGGAACGTGGGGAAGAATGTAGGCAATTTTCCACAACCGTGGCCGGGGTTGAGTAAACAGCACCGTCGTCACCAGCGACTTAAACGGCCAGGTGAATAACTCACCGTTGTAGGCGGACTTGTCATTGGAGTAGATGTGGGCGCTTTGCAGGGCGTCTCCCCAGAGCAGGTGCATCACCAGCATCGCGGCCAGCACCACCGCGGCCGCGACGGCGCCAAAGGCGAGGCCGCGCCACCCGCGGCGTCTGACGAATTCATACGCAATCACTCCGAGAACCCCGAAGCAGGCCATGGGGCGGACGACTCCGGCCGCGCCGGCGAGGATTCCACCGAACACGATTGCCGTCCACGCGGTTCGGCCACGGATGGCGAAATAAAGTCCGCCAACCAGCAGGGCCAGCAGCAGCGACTCGGTCATCACCATGCCGCCGTTAAGCAGATACTGCGGCGTCAGCATCACCATGCCCCAGCCGATGCGGCGGTCGCGAAAGAGCAGCGCCCCGAACACCACGGCTGCACCCGCGGCAAGCCAACTGATGCCGAGCGCCGCCCATTCCACCGGCAGGCCGGCATGGTGCAGCAGCGCGATCAGGGCTGGATAGCCGGGAAAGACGCGCATGTCATAATCGCGCAGCTCGGCGGGTTTTTCGCCGCACATGACCTGGGCATAGCGGAGATAGCTTTTCCCGTCCGCCTTGTCGGCGAAATCCTTGACCGAGACGTGCAGCACCGCCAGCACGGTCATGAACACTGCCAGGCGCAGCGCCACCGCCGCGGCGAACATCCACGTCAGCTCGCGGCGGCCGGGTTCATGATTGATGTCGGCACCAATGCCATAATCCAGCGGCAGCGGCGCTGGGGCGATCGAGGGCTTCGCATCAAGTTGGCCGGTTGCCGCCATCAGCGCTCCTCATTTCCGGCCGGGACGTATTGGCTCTCTTCCCGCACCATGGCGCTCCAGAGCGTGCTGCGTTCGACC
>DAIOHQ010000173.1:0-10904 GCA_036744635.1 Tepidisphaeraceae bacterium
CTTCGAGCCTGAGCCTCAGCCCGCGACGAGCTCGGTCGAGTCGAGCCGAAGGCGGCGGCTCCGCGGTGAATTATTCGGGTTAGATCGCATGGCGGCGGTGTCAGCCCCAGCCCAGGACGAGCTGCTCGCCGATCAGGGGTGGGAGCTTTCTTGCGCGGAGCCAATCGGAGCGGACGAATTGCTCGGAGAGCACGAGGCGGTCTGAGAGGCGGCGGTCGGTGAGGAAAAGCTTGCGAACCAGTTTTGCGCAATTGCACTGGCGGCTGCGGTGGAGCAGCACGATGTGGGAGGGAAGTGACGCCCCGGATCGCTCATGGCGGTCGAGGATTTGCCGGACTGCGTCGAAGGATTGTTCATTGGAGAGATGTCCGCGGCCGCCCATGATTCTGTTTTTGAGAAACGCCGGGCGGAGGCTGTCGAGTTGCATCCGGGGATCGTAATTGGCCTCGATGGCCAATACGTCGAGGTGGATGAATTGCTCGATCAGATCAGCGGGTACGTGGCCGAGATCGGTGGCGAATCCCATGCGCCAGCCGTCGCTTTCGACGATGAATCCGTTGCAGCATTTCTGGTCATGGGCGACGGCGATGGGGTACACCGTTAAGCCGGGGAGTGGGTCGAATGCGGAAGTGAACATGACGACGTTTGGGGCCAGGTGGTCGCCGGTCAGTTCAAGTAATTTCGCCACGCCGTCGGCATGACAGTAAACGCGAATGTCCTGTTTGAGGATGGTGTTGGCCCATTCGGAGGAAAAGTGGTCGCTGTCGAGATGGGTGAGGCAAATGGCGGAGATGTCTTTTATGGATGCACCGGTGCCGTTCATCCGCTTGGCGGTGTTGCGGGGGCCGAGGCCGGCGTCGACCAGCATCGAGCCGGACTCTGTGCGCACGATCGCGCAGTTTCCGCTTGAGCCGCTGGCCAGAATGCATACTTCAACCCACATCCGTGTCTCCAAAAACAACTTGAATTGAGGACAATAGGACGGTCCAAGAAGTTTAACCACAGAGGGCACGGAGAACACAGAGAGCACAGAAGAAATCACGGACGGATTGCAAGGGTTTGCAGGACTTTCGGGTTTGGTGTGTGAAATTCCGCAGCCCACCGGCTGGGTTGAATGTTAAAGACTTAGCCGCAGATAAACGCAGATGGCCGCAGATGAGAATTGGGAATGGGGGAAGAATGAACCACGGATTACACTGATAACACGGATGAGGAACAACATGGGAGTCGAAAGATGACGCTGGATAGTCGGCTTGAGTAGTTGGGCGAAATGATGGACGGTCGACGTCCGACGGCGCCACGGTTTGTTTGCCCGGCTTGGGGGTGGACGGGGTGGTTCAGAGCATCACCTCGTGACCGAGGAAGGATAAGCGTCAGCATCGGGTGTGTTGGAGGGAAGGGGCGATGCCCTCATATACAAACCGATGGCGCGGATGCGTGGCCGGGGTGGGAACTTCTTCAGGTTCCTTCTCCGCCCTACCCGCCTTGCAATAAGGAGGAGATCATGCCTTTCAAGAGGAGGAGCCGTGAAAGGCGACATCAAAGAGCCGCAGATGACGCGGATGACCTCAGATGAAAACAAGGCAGGTCTTTTCTTATCTGCGGCCATCTGCGTTTATCTGCGGCTTTAGTTCTTGATCTTTCTCCGCGGTCTTTGCGGCTCTGCGGTGAATCTACTACACGCGGCGACGAGGGCGGACACGGGGGCCCCCGTGTCCGCCCAACACCACCCGCATCGCGCAGCGATTCCTTATTGTCTTCCGCCCCGATACCCAAGGCAGCCAAAATATCACCGTGAACAGCGCAGTTTTGCCTGCGGTGAGCGAACTCGAATCCGTACTCCGAATTTGAAGCTGGCACGCAGGTAAATCCCAGCGTCAGTCCTTTCCCCAACATCCTCTTCTATCCCAGTCAATTGCCAAACTCGAAGCTCATCCCCTAGGCAAATCCCAGCCCTCCCCTGCACCAAAAGATCAGGTCGATCCTACGCCACCAGATCGGTTATCGCCCCCTCGGTCGTCCGCGAACATGTGCGACCACCGCGGCGATCTTCCGTGCATTACCGACCAGTGGGCAAACCGGGGTTCGATCTCTACAATCCGCCGGCTCTTATTCAAGAAAGGCGATCAATGTCCGCTGAGTTCACCATGCCGCAGATGAGCGACACCATGACGGAAGGCACCGTCGTGAAGTGGCTCAAGAAAGAAGGAGACAAGGTCAAGCAGGGCGAAGTCATTGCCGAGATCGAGACCGACAAAGCGGTCATGGAAAGCGAGGCGTTCGATTCAGGGACAATCGCGGCCATCCTCGTTCCCGAAGGGCAGAAGGCCAAGGTGGGCGGCGTGCTCGCCGTGATCGCAACCGGCAGCGAGTCAGTCGCCGATATCAAAAAGAAATACGCATCGGGCGCGGATAAGCCGCCGGCAGCTGCGCCTGCGCCGGCGGAACAGGCTTCCAAGGCGCCATCCCCTGCCGCACCTCCTGCTTCGCCCGCCCCCGCCACCCAACCCGCGACCGCGGCCGCCGCGCCAAAGCCGATAAAATCAACGGGCACCTACAACTTCGACATCATTGTGATCGGTGGTGGCCCTGGCGGATATGCCGCCGCCATTCGCGCCGGACAACTGAAAAAACGCGTGTTCTGCATCGAAAAAGAAAGCCTCGGCGGCACCTGCCTTAACTGGGGATGCATCCCAACCAAGGCGCTTCTCGAAGATGGAGCATTCATTCGCCGGCTTCGCACCGAAGCCGACAAGCACGGCTTATCGTTTCAAAACCTTCAGATCGATTTCGGCAAGCTGATCGGCCGCAGCCGGGGAATCGCCGACAAGCTCGCCAAAGGCGTCGGCCACCTGTTCCAGAAATATGGCGTTCAATCCGAAAAAGGCACCGGCCAGTTGCTCGCCCCCCACCGCGTCAAGATCACGACCGAAAAAGGCACGCGCGAAATCACCGCCGAGCACGTCATCCTCGCCAGCGGAGCCAGGGCGACGCCGCTGCCCTTCGCACCCTTTGATGGCAAGTCGATCATCAGTTCCCGCGAGGCCATGGTGCTGCCGCAACAGCCCAAGCGAATGGCAATCATCGGAGCCGGAGCGATCGGCTGCGAGTTCGCCGATTTCTACAACGCGATCGGTACTGAAGTCACAATCGTCGAAATGCTCCCGCAGATTCTCCCCAACGAAGACGATGATGTCGCGCGCGTTCTCAAGAACAGCTTCACCAAGCGCGGGATCAACGTCTTTACCGGTACGAAAACCGACAAAGTCGAAAAAATCCCCACCGGCGTAAAGCTCACACTGTCCGGCGAGAATGCCAAGACCATCGAAGCCGATGTTGTGCTTGTGGCCATCGGCGTCACGGGATACGTCGAAGGCCTCGCGGCCCCCGAAGCCAAACTCGAGCTTTTCAAGAGCCGGGTAAAAGTCGATCACGAATATCGCACCAATCTCGAAAATGTCTGGGGCATCGGCGATTGCGTGAGCCTCCATTGGGAAGCAACCAGCTCGATGGCCGGCTACCGCCATCCCGATCTCGCCCACGTCGCGCATCACGAAGCCGTGAACGTGGTCGAGCACATCTGCGGCATATCCGATCACACGATCGACTACAGCCAGATCCCAGCTTGCACCTACACCCATCCGCAAGTGGCCAGCATGGGCTTTGGCGAAAAGAAACTGCGTGACCAGGGCCGCCAGATCAAGCTCGGCAAGTTCCCCTTCACCGCCAGCGGCCGAGCCCTCGCCGCCGGTGAAACCGAAGGCTTCGTCAAGCTCATCTTCGACGCCAAGTACGGCGAACTCCTCGGCGTCCACATGGTCGGCGAAAACGTGACCGAGCTCCTGGCCGAACTGGTCCTGGCGCGCAAGCTCGAAGCCACCGAAGCCGAAATCATCGAAGCCATGCACCCGCACCCCACCATGAGCGAAGCCGTGATGGAAGCCGCCGGACTGGCCGATGGTCGCTCCATTCACCTGTAACGTTCTTTCGTCCGCTGATGCCCCGCGGATCCACCCTCGGCGGTTAGTGCCGCCCGTTGAGGAGGGCGGCGGGTCGGAGTATCGTGGCGGCAACAATCTGCCAGTCGTGTCGTGACACGACCACGAGGACTCCAAATGCGCTATTCCGAATTGATTCAGTTGTTCTTCGAGCGGTCCAATGCACTGCAATGGTATTGGACGTTGTACGTGGTCGTGGTCGGCGGGCTGTTGGCGTTTTCTTCGCTGCGCGTGCGCCAGGATGCAATCACCGGGACTCTCGTCACCGTTTTGTTCGTCCTGTTTGCCTACAAGAACCTCGGGGCGATTCACGATACGACCGTTCAGCGATTGGCGACGCTACAGGCCATCCACGAGTACCCGACGTCCGGCCGCCAAGATGCCTTGAACACTCGTCGCGACAATGAGTTTCTGGAGCCCACGTTGGTAGCCCCGGCGTATGAGGGCGTTCGGAATTTCCACATCGCGAGCGATGCGCTGACGATCGCAGCGATTTGGGCGATGGAGCTGCGCCGTGTGAGGGCGAAACGAAATGCAATCCCTGCCCCGGAGTGATGAGAGTTGCCTGAAGCCGGACAGATCAGTGGGCGGGCACGGGGGAATCGGCACATCGACGGGCCTGGAAGTCGTGGAGCGCTTTCAGCGCCTCCGGACGCACGATCACTGAGGGACGCGCCCGGCGCAGTTCGGCCAGCGCTTGCTCTACGGTTTCCGCACTGCCGGAAGTCAGGAGATACGCACCTGCGACGGTGGCCGTGCGCGAGTACCCGGCCTTGCAGTGCAGGTAGACCGTACCCGCGCCGGCATGTCCTTCGATGAAGGCGATTGCCTCGTCGAATTGGTCGGGCGTTGGCGCGGTCAAATCCAGGATCGGTAGCTGAAGGTATGGGAGGTGGCGGAAAGTGGCGGCCTCCGAGAATTCGGCGGTCAGGTCGACCACCGCGGTGACCCCGGCGGCGCGGGCTTCGGCGTCGGAGAGACGCCGGCCGATCAAGAGCCGGTCGGTCAGTCGATCGTAGGCCTGGCACCGGCGCGCGTAGTACATCAGCGAGAGACGCTGGCCGAGCAACACCGGACCCAACAAAAGCCGGGTCGTCCATGGGTGCCTGCCGTTTTCCTTTCGATAGATGCCCGGGCCGAGGACGAAGTAGCCCGCCGCAATGAACGCCGTGGAAAGTGCGGGCCAGAGCAGCACGCCGGACCAGGGCATGAACACCATCGCCAGCCCGGTGAGGAGAACTGCGCCCGCGGCATGGTATATCCCGACCCGGCGGTTGGGGGTGAAGCGTTGCAGGAGGGGTTCGTCGCGGAAGAAATGGAAGCACAGAATCGCGAGGGCAAATCCTCCGAGGATGTCGATCACGTGGTGCTGGTAAGTCAGCAGCGGCGAGAGCGCGATCATGATGAACCAGAAGGCGACGGCCCGTCGAAGCTGACCTTTAAGGTTCCGGTCGTACGTATCGAACAGGATCGCGCACAACGCGATGTGCAGAGAAGGGAATTCGTTGAACGGCAGATCCAGGCTGCGGAAGTTGTTGAAGATCAGCCCGAGCGGGCCATTGACCTGGGGACGTTCGAAAGCGAACCGCAGGGGAAACAGAAGGAAACACGCCCCGGCGATGAGGATCGCGGCGGCGATGCGGGCCGCGAGCGTGCGGCGCTGGCGGTCGGAGCGCACCACAAATGGCGCCGCAACGAAGAACAAATCGATCGACATGTACGGCAGAATCATCGCGGGAACAAAGGGGATGTGGCGTTCCCAGGCGAAATAGAACGACGGGACCTGCGCCCGGCGGCTGGTGACCCAGTTGCAGCCGCCGTAAACCACTAGAAACAACGCCGAGAGCGCGGCGGCGGTGCGGGCTGCCTTCCAGAAGGGCTTCATCGCGATACCCGCCGTGCGACCGACACGGTGAAGATCCCCCACCGGTCGATGTCCTGCTCGAGCTTCTCGAAACCCGCCGCCCGAACCAGCGCATCCATCTCTCCCTGTGAGCGCCGTCGCATGATCCACGGCTTCCCCTCGCGGTTGGTGAGCGTCCGGGCGATCAATTCAACCTGCGGGTGCCAGGGCTGGCAGGTGTAAAGCAGGTAGCCACCCTCCTCCACGGCGTCGGCGATCGCCTGGAGCGAGCGGAGGACCGGGGCGTTGTCGGGGAACAACTCGTAAAGCCCCGACACGACGGCGATCGTCGGGCCGGGCGTGACCTGGGCGAGCGACGCGCGGTCGAAGGCGTCGCCTTGGACGACGGTGACATCGGGCAGTTGCAACTGGTCGGCGAGCTTGCGAGCGGCGTCGAGGTTGGCCTGGCGGTAGTCGCGGAGGCTGGCGGAGATCGGAATCCCGGCCAGGCGGTGCATGGTTTCCAATATGTATCGGCCGGGCCCGGAGGCGATGTCGAGGATGTGGACCGGGCGGCCCGAGCGATGGACGCGATCGATGGTGGCGGCGAGAAGGCGCTCGAGGTTCTGCCGTCGGACCCGGATGCCGCGCCAGCCGACCGCGTTGAGGTAGAAATAATCGATCAGTCTGCCCAGGGGCGTGACGCCACGGGGCTTGTTCTCGTAGACGTAATCGAGCGTGACGCCGGAGTCGAAACCGGCGCGCCAGCCAAGTCGGATGCCGGTCGAGAGCCCTCCGTAGAGCTTCATCGCGGCGCGCGCAATCGGCCATCGCAGCGAGCCGGGCGCGCGGAGCAGGTCATATTCGGTGCGGGAGAAGCCTCCCTTGTCGGCGTCGAGAAAGGCATCCGCCACAGGGGATCGGGCGAGGCATTCTTCGAGGAACTTGCCGGCGCGGTCCACGACAATCCGGCATTCTTTTTCGTGGAACAGCGAATGGTAGAAGCCCGGGAAGACTTCCATCTGCTTGAACCGCGACCCGAGCCGGCGGTAGAACTCACGCTGGGCGGGGATCTGCACGACCCAGTCGCTGCCGGCGGCGAGGATGAGCGTCGGCGTCCCGATGGCGGCGGCATCGGCAACCAGACGTGTCGCAGTGTCGTGTAGGTCTAGCAGGATGTTGACGGCAATCTGGCGGAAAATGAGCGGGTCGGCATCGTACGCGGCCGCCTGGGCGACGTCGTGGGTAAGCATCCGCGCCTTGACGTAGCTTTTGACCGCGCCGCCCGGAAGGAACTTCTCCTTGAGGCGGAGGAATGGGATTGCGAGCGGTACGTAGAGCTTCACGCGGAGCGCGGGCGCGGCCAGGACCATGCCGCGGATCGGCGGGGCGAAGTCATGCACCCAGGCCGCGGCGATGACCGCGCCGACGCTGGAGGCCAGGACGGCGGTGTTCTCGGTTGCGACGCCGTGTGCACGGGCGACGTGGCGGGCAAAGCAGTCGACGTCCTTGATGACCCCGGCAAGGTTGGGGGCGCGTCCGCGTTCGCCGGACGAGCGCCCGTGGCCGCGCTGGTCCCAAGCGAACATCGCAACGTCGGGGAGATTCAGTGCGTCGACAGTCTCCTGCCAGCGCCCGGAGTGTTCGTGGCCGCGGTGGAACAGAAGAAGTGCTCTTGTGGCAGGCCGGTCGGGGAGCCACGCGCGGTAGAACGGCGTTGTGCCATCCCAGGACGTGAAGGTGTGCTCGGTCACTTGCCGTCCGGGCTTCGGCACCTTGCGTTCGACGGCGGAGCTAAGTGGCGACAACTGCGCGGTCATGTTTACCCCTGTTTGCCGTAAAAGCGGATCATGTGGAGAAACAGCGGGCTCGAATATATCAGACTGTCGATGCGGTCCAGCACTCCCCCGTGACCCGGGATGAGCGAGCCCATGTCTTTGACGCCGATCCCGCGCTTGATGACGCTCATGCCCAGGTCCCCCAGTTGCCCACCGACGCCGACGATCAGCCCCGTGAGCAGCAATTGAACGGGTCCAAAGTTCGGGAAGGAAAAACGCAGGAGCCATGGCAAAATCATGGAAAAGACGAGAGCGCCGAGGGCGCCTTCCCACGTCTTTTTGGGGCTGACCTGTGACCGCAAAAGGTGCTTTCGGTCACGGCCCAACAGCCTGCCGAACAGGTAGGCGGCAACGTCGTTGAGCTCGACGGCCAGCAACAGGTAGAGCAGAAACCCGCCGCCGCCCGGAACGTCGGCTATCAGCGCCACGTGAAGGAACATCCATCCGACGTAAAGGAAACCTAGCAAGGCCACCGACATGATCAGGAATTGCCCTTCAGTGCGATTTTGGAGGATCGGAATGAGCACGAACAAGGCGACCGCATATGCCGGCAGCGTCATGTAGAGGCCGTACCAGCCCGTCGAGCCGTTGTGGGGATTGCGCATCATTGCCGCGATGCCTGCCGCGAGGACGAGCAGATACCCGGCGGCGGTCATCAGCCTCTCGCGGCACAATTGCGTGGCACGTGCGAACTCCCTGAATCCCATCAGGGCAAAAAGAATGAACAGCAGGATCGTGGGCCGGCGGCCCAGATAAATCGCGCCGAACGCCAGGGGAGCCAGGACCCACCAACTGCCGTACGTCGCCCACACCGGCCGCAAGTTGCGCCGTATGACAAATGTGAGGAAGGCGAGAACGCCGCCGGCCACGATCAGGATCGCGAGCAAGACCGCCACGTAGACCAGGAAGATCTTGTCTTGCTGCGGAGAGTCGGTGGGCATGGGTTCTTGTCGGGATGCGTTATGTCGGAGTCTGTCTGGCGGCCAACGTAACCAGAATCCGCCTTAGACGAAAGGCGATCGTCTGAACGCAGCCGACAATTACGATCAGACACGTCCAGTCGAGAATCGTGAAAGGTCCGAGCCGAACATCACCGCCGTGGAAATGGATGCCGGCGAAGCTGATCCAGGCGCCGGCGTGAAGCGCGACCATCCGCCAGGGCTTGGACATGACGCCGCCATATTCACGGCGCGCCCCCGCCGCCTGGCCGAGCGTGCCGACGTAGGCCGTGAGCACAGCGAGTATGGCGGCCCAGTAGCCGGCTAGTGGGGCGCAGAGGCCGCTATGAGCGACGCCGACGAAGATCAGCAAATCGGAAACGCGGTCGGGGAGTTCGTTGACAATTTCGCCGCGCGGAGAGGCTTTGCCGGAGGCCAAAGCGACCATGCCATCGAGCATGTTGAACCACAAGCGGACGTAGCAGAAACCTGGCGCGATCAGCAGCAGCCAGGGAAACCGCCCCGCCTGCCAGAAGCATAGCCCGGCCAAGGCCGCGGCCATGACAGAGGCGTAGGAGACGGCATCAGGATGAATGGCAAACCGGACGCAGAAACGCACCGCCGCCTGGGCCGTGCTGCGGAAAACGCCGGCGATGGGCCGACGCGACGTGGGCTGATAAGGACCTTGCACCCGCGATCCCCTAAAGCCGGGAGTATACCCGCACCCAGATCCGTCGGCCACCTTCTACATTGTCCGCGCATCCCCAAAACTCGCAGCTTGACGCGGCGCTCAACCCCAAAGACCATTCCACCCGTACTTACGCGGCGTCCCCCGACAACGCGACCAACCAATGCCCCAACGCTCAACCCCCATCCTACCCGGCTCCACCCTCGGCGTCCTCGGCAGCGGCCAGCTTGGCCGCATGTTCGCCATCGCCGCCCGGCAGATGGGCTATCGCGTCCACACGTTCTCACCCGACTCAGACACGCCTACGGGCCAGGTTGCCGATCTCGAAATTGTCGGGCCGTATGAAGATCTCGATGCGGTGCGGAAGTTCTCGCGCGGAGTCAAGGTCGTCACCTTCGAGTTTGAAAACGTCCCGGCCGCGACAGCGCAAGCCGCGGCGGAATGTGCCCTCGTTCGGCCCAATGGTTCTGTTCTCCACACGACCCAACACCGCCTCCGCGAGAAGACGTTTCTCTCGGGCAATGGCTTCCCCGTAACCCCGTTCCGCACCATCCGTTCGATCACCGACCTGCAAACGGCCGTGCGAGACCTCGGCCTGCCCGGCGTATTGAAGACCGCAGCCTTCGGCTACGACGGCAAAGGCCAGTTCACCCTTCGCAAACCCGCCGATATCGCAACTGCATGGGGTGACGCAAGCACCACCGAGCGAATCTACGAAGCCTTCGTCGACTTCGAAAAGGAAATCTCCGTCATCGCGGCCCGCGGCCTCAATGGCGCATTCGCCCACTGGGGCGTCATCGAAAACACGCATCACAACCATATCCTCGACCTGTCGATCTGCCCCGCCGACGTCCCACCCTCGGTAGAAAAAGAAGCCATCGCGATCGTCCGCGGCATTCTTGAATCACTCGATGTGGTCGGCGTCCTGTGCGTCGAATTCTTCCTGACCCGAAGCGGAAAGCTGCTGGTCAATGAACTCGCTCCCCGGCCTCATAATTCCGGGCATCTGACAATAGATGCGCACGTCACCAGCCAGTTCGAGCAGCAGTTGCGCGCGGTGTGCGGCCTGCCGTTGGGATCGACCCGCCAGCACAGCCCCGCTGCCATGGCAAACCTGTTGGGAGACATCTGGGACGCCGGCGAGCCAAACTGGGAAAAAGCCTGCGCCGACGACCTGATCAAATTACATCTGTACGGCAAGGCCGAGCCCCGCCGCGGTCGTAAGATGGGCCATATCACCGCGCTTGGACAAAACCGCCTTGCAGCGGCGGAAGCGGCCCACACAGTCCGAATGGCGCTTCAATCCAGATAATGGGCGATTACACCTCCCGTCGCGCAATCCAATGCTCACGCTCCACTTGCAGCTCACCTCCCAATTCGAATGCCCCAATTCTTTTCTCCGGCACGGATTCTGCTCTTCCATTCAGCGATCCCCGGCGATTTGCCGATGATCGCTTCGGCGATCTGATAAATGATGGCCGGCCTTGGCGGAGAATGCATATGACCCCAACCCTCCCACTGTGTGCGGCCCCGCGAGCATATAACCTGTTGGCCCGCCAGATCGCCTCCATCAATTCCCCCGATGCCCTGCTACACGGC
>DAIOHQ010000174.1:0-10841 GCA_036744635.1 Tepidisphaeraceae bacterium
ACTCCGGGGGAGGGATGGGGTGGGGGCCCTTCCACAATCGCCACAGTCCAGCGCTGCACCCGTTCTCCCATGGTTCGTAGTGGCTTCGGGGCATTCCTCTGCTATCATCTCCCCCTCTCCGAAATCGAGGACGGTTATGGAATTCGGGATCTGCTCGCCGGTGGAAGGGGCGGAGGCCGTGCGCGCCGCCGGTTGGGACTTTATCGAAGAATCCGTCCAGGGCCTCCTCCAGGGAACCGTGCCAGACGCCCAGTGGAAAGGCATCGAACGGACGAAAAATGCCGCCCTCCCCATCCACAGCGCAAACATGCTCGTCCCGGGAAATCTCCCCATCACCGGCCCGGCCGTCGACCTGGCCAAGCTCCGCGAATACATCACCCGCGTGCTGAGCCGGGCCCATCTCCTCGGCCTCAACGTGCTCGTCTTCGGCAGCGCCGGCGCCCGAAATGTCCCCGATGGTTTCAGCCGCAAATCGGCCGAGCGCCAGATCGTCGAATTCGCCAGCATGCTCGCGCCGCTTGCACAAGAACATGACGTCATCGTCGTCGCCGAAGCCCTGCACCGCCCCGAGAGCAACATCATCAACACCATTCCCGAGGCCATGCAGCACGTGCAGGCCGTCAATCATCCGAATTTTCAATGCCTCTTCGACAGCTATCATTTCTGGATGGAAGATGAGCCCCTGGAAAACCTCCGCGCTGCCGTGCCCTGGATCAAACACGTCCATCTCGCCGACAAATCCGGCCGCCTCGCCCCCGGCGAAAGCCGGCAAGCCGACTATCGCCCAGTCTTCAAAATTCTAAAAGAAGCCCGCTACTCCGGCCGCATGAGTGTCGAAGCCATGAATTTCGACATACCAAAGGCCGGCCCGCGCGTGCTGAAATTTTTACGCAATCAGTGGGAAAACTGTTAAGTGTCGAATTCCACAAATGACAAATGACAAATGACCAAGGACCAAAAATGCTAATGAAATACCGTCTCTTCACCCCCGGCCCCACCAGCGTTCCCGAAGCCACCCTGCTCGAGCTGGCCAAGCCCGTTCATCACCATCGCACCGCCGAATTCCGCGCTATGTTCACCGAAGTGCAGGCCATGCTCCAGTACGTCTACCAGACGAAACACAAGGTCCTGACCGTCACCGGTTCCGGCACCGCCGCCGCCGAGGCGGGCATCGTCTCCTGCCTCGCCCCCGGCCAAAACGCCCTGGTCGTGACCAACGGCAAATTCGCCGAGCGCTGGAGCCAGGTCTGCACCACCTACGACATCGAGCACAAGGATCTCAAGCTCGACTACGGCCAGCACGTCTCCCCCCAGCAGATCGCCGCCGAGCTCAAGGCCGCGCGGTATGATGCTGTCATCCTCGTCCATTCCGAAACCAGCACCGCCACCGTCTGCGACCTCGAAGCCATCGGCAAGGCGGTCCGCGCCGCCGGCGAAACCCTGCTCATTGTCGATGGCATCACCAGCATCGGCGCCCTGCCGTTTCGCATGGACGACTGGGGCGTCGACGTCGCCATCACCGGCAGCCAAAAGGCCCTGATGCTCCCGCCCGGCCTCGCCTTCGTCGCCCTCAGCGATCGCGCCTGGGCTGCCGCCGACAAGAACAAGGCCAGGGACAATTTCTACCTCGACCTCAAGAAATACCGCAAGAGCATCGAGGATGGTGACACTCCCTTCACCCCCGCCAACACTCTCATCGACGCCCTGCGCGTCAGCTTGAAAATGGTGACAGATGAGACCCTCGAAGGCGTCTGGAAGCGCACCCACCTCACCGCCGAGGCCTTCCGCCAGGGCGTGCAGGCCCTCGGCTTCAGCCTCTTCAGCCAGCACCCCGCCGACTCCGTCACCGCCGTCCGCTATTTCGGCGGCATCACCCACAAGGAATTCAGCGGCCTGCTCAAAACCAAACACAACATCCACATCGCCGGCGGCCAGGGCACCATGGAAGGCCAGATCTTCCGCGTCAACCACATGGGCTACAGCGACGCCTACGACGCCCTCGCCGTCGTCGCCGCCATCGAACACGTCCTGCACGCCCTGAAAAAACCGGTAGAATTCGGCAAAGGCGTCGCCGCCGCCCAGCGCGTGCTGGCTGAATTATTCCAGTGAGACAGGTGCAGGAAAACGGTGCGGCCGGCCCCAAACAGGGGCCGGCCGAATGCTGCGTGCGAGAATTTCTCAGTAGAGGCCGGATTTTCTTCAGCGCCGCCGCCGCAGCGCCAGCACGCCCGCCATCGCGCACAAACCGAGCGTGGCCGGCTCGGGAACCGGTGAGGTGTACACATCCAATTCATTGAACCAGGTGCTGGCATTGGGGGTGAAAATATCCCACAGCAGGTGCTGATAGTTGCCGAGGCTGCCGGTGCCCAGCGCGCCGCCGATGTCCGCCCCATGCCGCGAGTCTTCATCATAGCTGCCGGCGCCGCTGAGCTCAGCATCCAACACGCCGGTATCCACGCTCGCTATTTTCGTCCAGCCCTGCGCGATCAAGCCAGCGCCGTCGGTCACCGTGCCATCGGCGAGCGGAGCGGTCGCCGCATTCGATCCATAAAGCGTATAGCGCTGCATGGTTCGGGAGCCGCCGTGCCAGGAATAGCTCGTCGCTTCAGTCACCTGCCGCAGCGCTGGAAAGTCCGCCTGGATCCGGTAATTGGCGTGGTTGTTATCCGAGAAAATCCGGCCACCATTATCCCCGACGGCCGCATCATCGCTGTTGCGCGAGAGCAAGCCATCGTTGACGTAGCTCAGCGCGCCGAACTGAATGCTGTTCAGCGGCGTGGATAAGGTGACGCCGCCGGTCTGCAGATAATCGCTGTTGGACGGATTGGTGATGTGCTGCGTGGCGCTGAAAGTATCCAGCGTATAATCCCAGTTCGGGTCCAGCGTCGGCGAAGTGGCGCCGCTGCCGCCGCCGACATTGTTTCCCGTTGGCGTGGAACCGGAGGCCGTTCCCGGCTGTCCCTGAAAATCTTCGTAATGCACGTTCGGGTCAGTCCCGTCCGTCAATAGGTACGCCTGGGCGGAAGCGCCCCACAGACAAGCCGCCATGCCGAACGTCAAAACACCCTTCGCGTCCATTTGTCCTCTCCTTTACCGAAGTTTGGGATTTGCCCATCCATCGCGCGTTGCGGACCGCCCTCAACGCATCAAAAGATCTGTATTCACTTAAAGACTTGACGCTGTACAGTCTGCCGCAATCGAGGGCATCTGTCAAGAGAATTATACTATTTTGCGCAAAGGCCTGTCCCCATCAGGGCCTGGAAGCTTCCGCCGCCCCCTTCGCCACCGCATCGCGCAGCAATTCGATCACCCGCTTGCTCCCCAGTTCGCGCTTGCCAAACCCCGGCAGCGCCCCGGCCTCGATGGCCGCCCGCTGTGCCTCAGCATAATTGCTCACCAAAATCATCTTCAGCGACGGATAATTCGGCTTCAACCAGCGAATGACATCCACGCCCAGGTCTTCATCAAATCCATAGCCCAACTCGCGGTTGAAAAGAATGAGATCGACGCCCCCGTCCAGCGCCGCCCGCAGTTCGCGCTGGTCATCCGCCGCCAGAATCTTTACATCCCCGAGCGCATTTTTCACCGTCATGCGCAGGTAACTGCTGTCCGGCCCGCAGTGGCCGACAAGTAACACTTTTTTGCTCACGATGCACCTCCAGTGCCGCTTTCGCCGCTGGGACTGCCAACGGCTTGGCGGATGATGAATCTTATGCGATCTCCGTGCCTTGGCCACTCTGCACTGCAGGCTCTCCAACGGGGTGCGTGACAGCCGCCTTGCATTGGGTGGGGCAGACATTCTTGTCTGCCATGGCTGGATGAGTGGTGGATGTAGTCATCCATCCGAATCCAGCCATATTTTCCCACAATGCCAAGCCTGACCACGATCCATCACCGGCCGGGCCGATTCGGATTCGCGGGAACAGGCGGATTCAGAAGCTGCAGGGTGGGATACCAATTCTTCATCACCCCCCAGAACAATTCCTCCTCGGCCGCCACCGCCGTCAGCTTGCGGCCTTTCATCTCCTTGCTCCCATCGACGACCACTCCGCCGGCGCTCCACGTGGAATTGGTATCCGCATCAATCAGCAGCCCCGGCCGCCGGGTGGTGTTGAGCCGAAAGCGCGGGATCAAGTCTTTGTCCACACGCCGGTCGAACGCGCGCAACATCCCACTCTCCTTTTCGCGAAACAGCAGCAGGGGCACGTCGCCGGCAGTCAGATTCAGCGGCGCAACGCCGATTTGCTCTTCGGCGATCGCGGCTGGCTGGGTGGCCGGAATAAAGATGATGCGCATCTCTCTGGCGCCCCCTGGCTGCGGTTTCATCGGATAGACCGGCAGAATCGGCGCTGCAGGCGTGGCCGGCGCGCTCGGCAGCGGCGCCACCGCCAGCGCCTTGCTCCCCGGATGCAGCGCCCGCCAGTTTTTCCACGTGGTCTTCGTCACCGCCAGCGTCCCGTAAAAGCCGATCACCTTCGACCCATCCGCCCTGGCCCCGGTGACCCCGTTGATGAACTGCCCCGAGCGGCTGTCATACAGCAGCAGCGCGTTGGCCGGCATCGAAACGATCTCCAGTTCCCGCGCCCTGAACTCGCGGTCGATATTGGCCGCGACAGCTCGATTGGCGAACGCCGACCAGATCAGCATCATCCGCTTGGTCTGGTCGGACTGGATGATCACCGGATTGGAATAAAGCGCTGAATAGGGATAGGCGTAAGGCGTGTTGGCAAAAACCAGCCCCACCACAAAATCATCATCAGAAATGGCCGCCACCTCGGCGCCGACAAACGCTGGGTTGTCGAGGATGGCGAAATTCCTCATCGGTGAGTTGGCGAAACGGTGTACGAATAGCGCCAGCACCGGCGCCAACCCAATCAGCCACCACGCCCGCCGTTTGCCGGATATCACCAACCCTATCAGCGCAATCGAGCAGATGATCGCCACCGCCACCAGCGGCCACTGCAAAGTGCGGCTCCAGACGATCCACTGCACCCCCTGCGGATAAACCCCCAACCCCGCGACGGTCCCATACGCCACCCATCCGGCGGCCAACAGCGCGATCAAGATGATCAAAATCGGAAGAATCATGAGGGGGATTTCCCGCCAATTTAGGGCTTCTTGCGGTGATACGCCAGAGGCGGATGAATGCGCTGTGGGAAGAAAGCAGCGATGCATCGGCCGCGACAAGTGCGAACTGGCACTTGGCGGGTTAGGATTCGCGGGATGAAAGCTAAGGATTGGTTCCTCGTTGGCGTGCGGCTCTTCGGGGTGTGGATGCTGCTGGAGGGCGTGGCGCAGACGGTAGTTCTCCTTCAGGCGATGCTCGGCCTGGTCACGCTGCAGCGAACCTGGCCGATAGCATACATCATGCACGCGCTGGTCGATTTCGCGATAGGCGTGTACCTGCTGCAAGGTGCGCCGCTTCTGATAGCGCTGGCGAAGTGGGAACGGAAACCGGAGCATCCGGAATGTGCTTACTGCGGCTACGACCTCACCGGCAACGTCAGCGGAACCTGCCCCGAGTGCGGCAAGCCGGTGCCGGAGGACACCAAAGTCGCATCATAGGCGGCCGATGCATTACTTCTCCGCCGACCGATCCAGCACGTTCACCAGGCAGTGCAGCGTGCCGAAATTGCGGTACACGTCTGTGCAATCAATGGGGTGGACGTCAAAGCCCATCGCTCGCCAGACATCCGCAGCGGCCGCGTTCACCGCATCAGCGCCACGGTAAACGGGAAGGTAAACGGCGCGGCGCCCATCGCGACAGTCGATCAAGCCATTGAGATAGGTGAGGTAGGTCTTGCCATCGGTCGAGGCGACGGTGGGAATGCGCACGACCGAATAACCCTCGCGCTCAAGCTGCCTGGCCACCGCATCAAATTTTGCCTGCGTAGCCGCTGAGTAATCTGGATCATCCAGCAGGGCAGTGGCGACGGCCGGCGTAATCAGTGGCTTGACGAGGCTTGGATCGCCAACCAGCGCGGTTTGCTGGCCAATGAGCATCATGAACATCCCCGCGTGATGGTCGGGGGCATCATCGAGGAGGATAATGCGCCGGCCCAGCTCGGCCGCGAGAACGCTCTGCAATTCCTGCTTCGACTGCACGGTGTGCTGCACGTTGCGCTCGACAAGCCGTGGAATGGCGACGACGGCCTGGTCATCGGTGCAAAAGTCCCCGCCGTCAAAGAACAGGGAACTCGGACGTGACTCCACCTGCTGCGCAAGCGCCCCGGCAATCGACGCCGCAATGCGTTCATCCCCCGCGCGCTGCGGCCAACTCGCGGCCGCTTCCTCGCCGCGCGAATAAAGCAGCGTAACCGGGCCGTTCGCGTGCCCCGGCCTCAACAGCGCCCATCGATCGCGCGACCATGCCGTCATAGGATGATGGACCAGCAGCGGCCGCAGCGAACATTTGACCGGCGGAAGCTCGGCGAGAAGCTGCTGATAAGCCGCCTCGTCGGGGCACACGACGTGTACGACAACATTCGCCGGCAGCGCAGGGAGAAACTGGCGGTATACCGACACCGCGAAGCTGGCATCCGCAACATACTGAATGACGATCGAGCGAAGGGCGCCCTCGCTCTCCGAGAGAATCGGCCCGGTCCGGCCGCGCCCGCGGAGTCGCGGAGTAAGCAGCGACAGAACCACCAGTGCCGTGGCGACGCCCACGGCGATCCCAATCACGCGCTGGCCCAGGGGACGAGGATGCTTCATCGGATTACTTGGTGGCTGGACGCGTCGTTGGCTGAGGCGCTGTCACCGCGAAGTTGATCGGGATGATGCCCAGCTTGCCCGAGCTGAGCGTCACCGAGACGCTCCGGCTGGGCAGCAGCTTCACGTCCGTTGCCAGCTCGACCTGCACCTGCTCGTGTGGCTTGAGCATCAGATGGTCGGCGTGGGTCCACAGTGATTTGGGTACGGTGATCGGCACGCGCGACTCGCGTGAGGGATTGACCCTTGCATTCATCGCGAGGGAGTAGTCGATTGAAGCTTCCTGGTCGGAATTGTTCCATGCCACAAGCTGCAAGAGTGGCGCATCGCCCGGTTGGAAAAGTGGCGTTCCGCCAGAAGTCTGCTCCGGCGGATTTTCCAGCCGTAGCGACAGTTCACAACCTTGCACGGTGAGCAGGGGTTCGTTGATGATGCTCAGCACCTGCTTGTGCGCCGGACCGTCCGCCTGGGACGCCGCCGGAAACAGCAGCGCAAACGTAAGCATGAAGCTTCCAACGCTCCAGCCGGCCATTGTCAACATTCCAGATCGCGTCATGACTGACCTTTCCGTGTGAGTTGAAGGATTGGACGCCGGCGATGTTGAAAGGTTTCAGCCGAACAATTTTCAGCCATGCGGCAATGAACGGAAGGGCGCGGGGGGAGTAGTATGAGTCTATGGCCGCAGTCGCGAGCGTTCGGAATTTGAGCAAGATTTACCGCAAGCCGGGGACCAACATCGAGGTGGCGGCGCTGCGGGCGGTCGACATCGATTTCGAGGAGGGGGAGTTCACGGCCATCATGGGGGCCAGCGGCTCGGGCAAGAGCACGCTGATGAACATCCTGGGGTGCCTCGACCAGCCCAGCACCGGCCGCTACATCCTTGGCGGCATGGATATCAGCCAGCTCGAGGATGACCAGCTTTCGGAAATCCGCAGCGAGCGGATTGGGTTCATCTTTCAAAATTTCAATCTGATCCAGCAGCTCACCGTGCTGGAGAACCTGGAAGTTCCGATGTTTTACCTGGGGGTTTCGCCGCCGGAGCGGCGGCGGCGGGCGATGGAAATGGCCGAGCGCGTCGGGCTGGCCGACCGCCATGACCACCGGCCGATGCAGCTTTCCGGCGGCCAGCAGCAGCGCGTCTGCATCGCGCGGGCGCTGGTGAACGAGCCGCTGATCCTGATGGCGGATGAGCCGACCGGAAACCTCGACAGCAAGACCGGCCAGCAGATTCTTGAATTGTTTGACGAGCTGGTGGCCGACGGCAAGACGATCATCATGGTCACGCACGACCCGAGCGTGGCGCACCGCTGCCACCGCGTGCTGCACCTGCACGACGGCCGGGTGCAGCGCGATGAGCGCAACGCGCGGCACCTGGTCCACGCCGAAGGCGCCCAGTTGAGCGAAGAGACAACGGCATAAGTTTGGCATGGATCCCCCTCATTTGTTCATTCAAATATCTCACTCATCAAACATCGGAATCCGGGCAGAACATCCCCCCCGTCAAGGGTGTCCGCCTGACCGAGGGTAATGGGGTTGGCGTCGGGCTTGTGGATGGTGACGGTTTTGCGGCGCGGGTTGACGATCCAGATCAGCGGCGTGCCGGCGGCGAAGTAGTCTTCAATTTTTTCGTCAATATCTGCAACGCGATCTTCAGGAGACAGAACCTCGACGGCGAGATCGGGTGCGCCGGGAAAGTACTGCTCGGGCAGGCCGGCGGCGGGAATGCGCGCGGCCCTGACGAAGGCGATATCTGGCGCACGCACGGTGTCTGGATTCGAGCGCAGATGAAAGCCCGTGCCAGTGGCGCTGACGACACCGAGACTTTCTTGCTTTGCGTGCTCTGCCAGCCGCACGCCAAGGGTTCCGGCAATGGCACCATGCTCAAACCCGTAAGGCCACGACAACTCCCGCAGCTCGCCTCGCGTGAGCTCAACGTGCCGGTCCGGCGGCAGCTTCCACAGGTCCTCGGCAGTCAACAGCCTTATTGTAGCAGACATATTCCACCCCGATTCTGTTGTTAGACCACGCTAATCCCCCGGGTCGAGGATGGCCATGAAGGCTTCCTGGGGGATGTCTACGCTGCCTACGCGTTTCATGCGTTTTTTGCCTTCTTTTTGCTTTTCTAACAATTTGCGCTTGCGGGAGATGTCGCCGCCGTAGCACTTGGCGGTGACGTTTTTGCCGACCGACTTGATGGTCTCGCGGGCGATGACTTTTCCGCCGATGGCGGCCTGCAGGGGAATCTCGAAAAGGTGGCGGGAGATTTCCTCCTTGAGGCGGACCAGCAGGCGCCGGCCGCGCTGTTCGGCGTGGTTGCGGTGGACGATGACGCTGAGGGCGTCGACCCGGTCGCCGTTGACGAGGATGTCCATTTTCACCAGATCGCCGGGGCGGAAGCCGATGAGGTCGTAGTCCATCGTGCCGTAGCCTTTGGTGGCGCTTTTGAGCTTGTCGTAGAAGTCGTAGATGACCTCGGCCAGCGGCATTTCGTAGACGAGGATGACCCGGCTGGCGCCGATGTATTCGGTTTTCTTGTAGACGCCGCGGCGGTCTTCGCAGAGGTGCATCAGGGACCCGACGCTGTCGGCGGGGGTGATGAGGTTCATCAGGATGTAAGGCTCGCGAATCTCCTCGACGCTGGTGAGATTGGGCAGCTCGCTGGGGGCGTCGATCCGGGTGAGCGTGCCATCGGTAAGCTTGATCTCGTAGGTGACGGTGGGGGCGGTCTGGACGACGTCGATGTGGAATTCGCGCTCGAGGCGCTCCTGGATGATCTCCATGTGAAGCAGGCCAAGGAAACCGCAGCGGAAGCCGAAGCCGAGGGCGTCTGAGCTTTCCGGCTGGAAGGTGAAGGAGCTGTCGTTGAGCTGCAGGCGGTCCATGGCATCGCGGAGCTCATCGTATTGGGTGGTGCCGCCGGGGTAGAAGTCGCAGTAGACCATCTGCTGGATGGGGCGATAGCCGGGCAGGGCTTCGGCGGCGGGGCGGAGGGCATCGGTGACGGTGTCGCCGATGCGGACATCGTGCAGGTCCTTGATGGCCGCGATAATGAAACCGACCTCGCCGGTGCCGATGCGGTCAACTTGCTTGGGGCGGGGCATGAGCTTGCCGAGATCGGTGATCTGGTATTCCTTGCCGTTGCCCATGAAGCGGATGCGCTGGCCTTTCTTGAGCTCGCCATCGATGACGCGGACGTAGACGATGACGCCGCGATAGTCGTCGTAAATGGAATCGAAGATGAGGGCGCGGGAAGGATCATCGGCGAGGCCGCGGGGTGGGGGGAGGCGGTCGCAGAGCTTTTCGATGAGCTCGTCGATGCCCTGGCCGGTCTTGGCGGAGACGAGGATGGCATCCTCGGCCGGGAAGCCGAGGACCTGTTCGATTTCCTCGGCCACCTCCACCGGCCGGGCGCTGGGGAGATCGATCTTGTTGATGACCGGGATGATCTCCAGGCCGACTTCGATGGCGGCGTAGGCGTTGGCGACGGTCTGGGCCTGTACGCCCTGGGTGGCGTCGACGACCAGGATGGCGCCTTCGCAGGCCTGCAGGGCTTTCTGGACTTCGTAGTGAAAATCCACATGGCCGGGGGTGTCGATGAAGTTGAGCATGAAGGGCTCGCCGCGGTGGTCGTGAAAGACGGTGACGGCGGAAGCCTTGATGGTGATGCCGCGCTCGCGCTCCAGGTCCATGTCGTCGAGAATCTGATCCTTGAACTCCCGTTCGGTGATGGCGCCAGCGCGCATGAGAAGGCGGTCGGAAAGAGTGCTCTTTCCGTGGTCAATGTGGGCGATGATCGAAAAATTACGAATTTGCATAGGGTTTTACGCTGGCCTGGGTGCGGGGCGAAACGGGCATTGTATGAGGAATGGTACGTCGCCACAAATGGCAGGTTGGCGCTCGGAATGCAAATAGTTGGGTGGATCATTGTGCACCTCCGGCTTGGGGGTCGTTCGCCGTGGGAGCAGTGGCGGGGTTGGCGGTGGGGTTGGGGAGGGCGTGGGTTTCTTCATCGATGGTTTCTTCCTCGGCGATGTGGCGGAGGAGGGCGTGGTGGAGTTCTTCGAGGTCTTGTTCATCGGGGGGGCTCATGGTGCGGAGGAGGGCGGGGGAGTATTCGTGGGCGCGGTGCT
>DAIOHQ010000175.1:0-10769 GCA_036744635.1 Tepidisphaeraceae bacterium
CAGGAGATAGCGCGAATTTGAAACACCCTGGCGCGCAATCGTGTTCAGCGGACGAGATACTCCCGTCCGCTGAAGCGGACCCTACCTGCTCTGCTCGACCGCCATCCGGCCGTGAAGCTGGTGATGTCGGGGCATACGCACAAGTCCGCGGCACGGCGCTATCGAGGAAAGATTCATGCGGTGTTTCCGGCCTGCGCCTACGGCATCGGCGAATCCTGCGGCTGGGGATGCGTGGTGGTATCAAAGACCGATGTCCACAGCGTGTTCGTGAAGGAACTGGCCGCGTCGCCTCCGGCGACGGCCACCTTCGATCACGTGAGCTGGGAATTGGCGGAGCGGCCGGGCGGATTTCGCCGGCTGGAGACGCCGCTGTTCGAGAACAGCCCCCTATGTCATCCACACCGGCTGCCGCAAGCGGATACACCGGTGGAGAGGAGCTAAGCGATGGATGGAATGGACCAGCAGGAGCAACCCGCACCATCGGAACAGCCCGGCCGGCCCGCGCCGCTGCCGGCATTGCCGTACCAGACGCCAGCTTCGCTGCAGAGCGGGCCGTACGAAAAATCCGATCGGCGCTGGTCGGCCGGTCGGATCGCGCTGTTGGCCGCCGAAGCGCTGCTGGTGCTAGTGATCATCGGCCTGCTGCTGGCGATCTGGATGCCGGCGATTATCGGGGCGCATCCGGGAAGCTGAACAGAGCAGAAAACTTGTAGGGTCCGCTTCAGCGGACGAGAGTATTCCGTCCGCTGAAGCGGACCCTACATTCCGGAATTCCGGGAATCGACCAAATCGTCTCCGGCACATGGGGGGACGCGGAGGATTGCCATGAATCGTCGCGTGCCACCGCACGGCTCGGACCTGGTGCTGCTCTATCGCTATTGCCAGCAGGGCGATGAGGAGGCTTTCGCCGAGATCGTGCGGCGGCACGCGGGATTGGTGTATGCCACGTGCCAACGGGTATTGAACAACCCCGCAAAGGCGCAGGAGGCGGCGCAGGAGACGTTTCTGCGGCTGATCCGCAAGCCGCATGCTGTGAGCAAGTCACTGGCGGGTTGGCTGCACCACGCGGCAGCGCAACTGGCCATCGACATGGTGCGCAGCGAGGCATCGCGCACACACCGCGAGGCCGAGCACGTGCGGGATATGCAGTTGCTGAAAGCGCGGGAGGTGAAGGAGACCACGCGCTGGGCGGATGTGTCGCCGCTGGTGGATGAATGCCTCAGTGAGATGCCGCAGTCAGCGCGGGAGCTGCTGGTGGCGCATTTCCTCGATGGCCGTTCGCAGCAGGAGCTGGCCGAAGATATGCGCACGTCTTCTTCCACGATTTCACGGCAGATGAAGGCGGCGCTGGAAGTATTGCGGGAAAAGCTGAAGCACAAGGGAGTCTGGGTGGCGGCCGGTCTCCTGCCGGTGCTGTTTGCGAATCATGCTGCCGAGGCGGCGCCGGCGTCGCTCGTCGGCGAGCTGGGGAAAATGGCGATGATCAGCGGCCGGGCGCCCGCGCCGATTGGCGTCGGGTCGAAGCATGCGGTCTCAGCGCACAGTTGGCTGGGCGCTGCCCGCTATGTCGGCATCGGCGTATTGCTGCTGGCGCTGGTGATTCCGCTGTGGAGTTTCGTGATGATGCTGACGGCCAGCGCCAAGCCTGCTCCAATTCCTGCCGGCGAAGAACGCAAGGCGCCGCCACCGGTGGTGGCGTCGCGGGAGTCGTAGCAGTAGAACAGCGTCAGGTTTCTCGATGGGCAGAGGCACAGCATGACTTCCAGCGCGAATACTGACTCAGATATGCAGACGCAGTCGGCGTTTTCCTCCTTCGCCTACGAGGCGCAAAGTGCGCGCGGCGAGAGCATGTCCGGCACAATCGACGCGGCGGGCGTGGATGATGCGCGGCGGCGGCTGGAGGGGATGAACCTGCGCGTTCTGGAGATCGAGCCGGCCGGCAAACCGCCCCGGCCGCGGGCGCTCAAGGGTGACGATTTTCTGGCCTTCAACGAGCAGCTTTCGCAGCTTGCTTCGGCGGGGATGCCGATCGAGCAGGGACTGCGGCTGATTGCGCAGGACATGCGCAGCCGCCGGCTGTCTGCCACCGTGAACCAGATCGCGGAAGAACTGGAAAGGGGGACGTCGCTGGGCGAGGCGTTTGAGAAACATCACGGCCAGTTTCCGCCCCTCTATGGAAAGCTGATGGAAGCCGGCGTGAAGACCGGCAACCTGCCGGCCATGCTGCTGAACCTTGGCCGTCACCTGGAGCTGGTCTATCGCATGAGGGCGATGCTCTGGCGGACGTTCGCATATCCGATCGCCGTCTTCATCGGATTGTTGCTAATCCTGATTTTCCTGGGCCACGTGGTGCTGCCGCAGTTTGCGGCAATCTATGCGGAAATGGGCAAAGACGCCGCGAACAGAGTCGACTGGCGGACGGGCAGGCAAATTTCGCCAGCGCTGCCACTGCTGACGCAAATCGTGCTTTCCATGAGCGCTTTCGTGCCGGCGCTGATCGTGCTCCTTATCACGCTCGTGGTGGTGCTGCCGATCGTCTGGCGGTTTCTGCGCCTGAGCGGGACTGATCGCGCGGTGATCGACCGCTTCATCCTGCCGCTGCCGCTGCTTGGCCCGGTCTTGCGGCGAAACCTGGTGGCGCGCTGGTGCGATGCGATGAAGCTGGCGGTGGATGCGGGGTTGGATTTGCCGGCGGCCATCGCGCTGGCGGGCGATGCAATCGGATCGGCTAGGCTGAAATCAGACGGCGAGCGGCTGATCGCGACCATGGCAGCGGGAATGTGGGCGGGGGAAAAATTGCGCGTGCTGCCGCCGACTGTACCGGCCGCGATGGCGCTGGCGGTGCGGCAGAACCAACTTTCATCGACGCTGGGCACGCTCAGCGGGCTTTACCAGCGGCAGGCGGAGATTCGGCTGGGAGTGATCCCGGCCATTCTCACGCCGCTACTGCTGATCATCATCGCCCTGACAATTGGTGCGGTGATCGCCGCCGTCTATTTCCCGATTGTCAACCTGTTCCGGTTCCTCACGTATTGAGCGCATGTGGAGCAGATGATGACGAATCCAAATCCATCACCAGTGATCGAATACGCGGGCAAAACTGCCCGGCGCAGCCTGCTGCCTGCGAAGGTACGCACGCTGCTGGCGTTGGGCTCCATCGTCATGTGGGCGGGTGCGGGGATTTTCCTTGTCATCATAATTGGCGGCATTTTCTCTTTTGGCGTCCCGCTGCTTGGATTTTATTCGGGAGTCACTGCGGTCTTTCTGATCTTCATCTGGGCGCGCTCGATCCGGCACATTCGCCGCCGCCGCGCCATCGCGGTGTTGAGCTATCTCGAGCAGGTGATGCGCCTGAACCTGCCGCTGCCGGCGCTGCTGATTGCGGCCGAGGAGTCGGAGCCGAAAAAGACGGCTCGGCGCATCGCCGCCTTGCGCGACCTGCTGATGCAGGGGTTGCCGGCGGCCGAGGCGCTGGACCACGCCCTGCCGGAGCTGACCTCGCGGGCGCGGGCGATGCTCTATCGCGGCGAGGCGCTGGGCCAACTGCCGCGCATGCTCGGCCGGCTGATCGAGGAGGACCAGCCGGAGAAGGGCCGGGACGTGGTGGATGAGAGCTTTTACCGCGTCTACCCGGCGGCAATGGTGGTGATGATGGGTCTGGTGGTCGCGATGATCATGATTTTCGTGATGCCCAAGTTCGAGGATATTTTCCGCGACTTCGGAATGCGCCTGCCCGATGTCACGGTGTGGGTCTTGTGGTTTTCCCGCGAGTGGAGCGGGGTATTCGCGGCGGTGGTGGCGATCCTGTTCCTGGCCATGCTGGGACGCAACATGGGTGAGATTTTCGGCGCGCCGATCATTTCCGCGCGGGCGATGGGCGGACTGCGCGACCGCCTGCTTTGGGCGCTGCCGCTGGGGCACAGCCATGAGCGCGATGCGGGGTTGGCGGATGTGTTCGCGGTTCTGGCCGAGGCGCTGAAGGCCGCGATGCCGCTGGATGTGGCGCTGGAGGAGGTTTCCAGCCTGGACATGAACGTCGTGCTGCGCCGGCGCATCCGGCAATGGGTGCGAAACTTGCGCGATGGGATGTCGATGGTTGACGGGGCGCGGGCGGCGGGCATGCCGCGCCTGGTGGTGGGGATGCTTTCAACCGTGCGGGCGGAAGAAGATGCGGCTGCCGTGTTCGCATTTCTATCCCGCTATTACGCCTCGCGCTTCAGCAGGCTGCGCCTGCTGCTGCGCGGGGCGGTGATTCCGGCGGTGGTGCTCTTGTTTGGTTTTCTGGTGGGGGCGCTGGCGCTCGGTCTGTTCCTGCCGATTATGAATCTGGTTTCGTCCGAGGCAGGATTTTCCGGAGGCGGCCGATGAAAGCACGGCGCGGATTTCTTTCGCTCGATGTCGCCATCGCTCTGGGCATGGCCGTCATTCTCGCCATCACGCTGGCGTCGGCGGTGGGAAAACAGCGCCTGGCGGCGGCGAAGCTGTCCGATCTGCGCCAGGCAACCCGGCTGGCCGAAGAAACCTTGACCAGCCTGCAGATGGGAACCAAGCCCCCGGCCGGGATGGAAGGCGCGAAAGTTTCAAAGAAGAATCTTGGCGAGAGCAACGATGCGCCGGGATTTGTGTGGGTGGAGGTGACTGCGGCCTGGCACGGTCGGCCTGTTGAGATGACTGGCCTCGTGCCCAGGGGAAATGCTCCGAAGGCGGCGCCATGAATCAAACCGAGACACACCTTCGACGACAGCGCGGGTTCACGCTCATCGAGATGCTGGCGACGTTGGTGTTGCTGACCGCGTTCGCATTGATTGGCGCGCGACTGTTCACGGCGGCGATGCGCCTGATTCATTCAGCGCAGGCAGGGCACACCGCCATGATGCAGAGTGAATCGGCCTTGCGGCGGCTGCGCGCGGATGCTTGGGCGGCGACGAAGATTGAGGCGGGACCGCAATCGGTGACGATCACGCGTATGGACGGCTCGGTGGTGCAGTGGAAGGCGCAGCAGGCAGCGCTTTCACGCGCGGTAGAGGGAAATGAAGAGAGGGCGATTCACTGGCAGGATGCGGGCGCTCCGCTGCAATTCATTTCCGATGGGCGGTCGTTGGTCGTTCAGAGCCGGGATGAACACAAGCAGCTCGTGCGCGAGAAAATGGTTTCTCAACTGGCCCTCTGGCAGGCGGGCGAACGATGAAGACGAAAGCGCAATTTGTGCCGAAGAAGCGGCGCGGCTTTGCGGCGCTGACAGCGATCGCGCTGTTGGGACTTATCGCCGTTGCCCTGGCGGCCGGGGGAGTTATGTTTGCCGCCGACGCCCGGCGCACGATGGCGGCTCAGATCGATGCCCAGTTGCGCCAAGGTCTGATCGCCGGCGGCGATGCGGTGCAGGCGCGGACCGCGAAATGGAAGGAGAACGCGGCCGCGGAGAAATTCGATCTTGTTCTTCCGCCGAATCTGGCATCGCTCGATGCGGCCGTTTCGGTGGAGATCATCGCCAAACCGGCGATGGTGGAGGCGCATGTGACCGCGAAGATAGGCAGACGAAATTCCGCCCAGACCCTGCAATTGGAGCGTAAGGGCGGAAAGTGGGAACTGACCGCCGTCATCCAGCCATAGGCGTATCGCGTTGCCGCGCAATCCCTATAATCCCGCCGCATGGAAAGAGTCTCGCGGAGCAGGGGGAGGCGCAGTCATCTGACGCTGGCGTTGTGCCTGGTGCTGCACGCGTTCACGCACATCTACGGTTCGATGCTGGTGCCGCTCTATCTGTTGATCGCCCGCGACCTGAACCTCGGCGGGGTCGGGCGGGTAGGGGGGGCGACGCTGATCGTCACCGTCTACGGCGTCGTCTACAACCTCCTTTCCTTCCCGGCCGGCATTCTCGCCGATCGGCACAACCGCAAATGGCTGTTGGGCATCGGATTGATCGGCAACGCCGCGGCGATCCTGCTCATGGGCTTCACCCGGCAATATGAAATGCTGCTGGCGCTCGGGGCGCTGGCCGGTGTGTTCGGATCGCTGTTTCATCCCGCCGCCGGGGCATTGGCGCCGGCGCATTATCCGCGCGCGCCGGGATTGGCGATCGGACTGCTGGGAATCGGCGCCGGCATCGGATTCTTCGCCGGCCCGCAGATCGCCGGCTGGCGCGCCGCCAGCGCCATGTGGCAACCCCCCCTGTCCCCCCTTCATCTCGGCCACGTGTCGGCCTGGCAGCGGCCTTGCGTCGAACTGGGATTGGCGGGCGTGATCATGGGCATCATCTTTCTGCTCGTTGGCGTCGAGGCCAAGCGGCAGACCGATGTCGCTCTGCCCTCCGAGCACGCCCTGGGAAAATCCCTGCGCTGGCGGATCGCGGCCGTCGGGCTGGTACTGGGATTCCGCGATTTCGCCGGCGTCGCCGGCCTGTCACTGGTGAGCATCTTCCTGCAAAAGGCGCATCGCTATGACGTGAAGCACGCCGGACTGGTGGTGGGCGGCATCGTGCTGCTTAGCGTGGTCGGCAACCCGCTGCTGGTCTACCTCAGCCCCGGCCGGCGGCGGTTGCCCATGCTCACCGCCGTGCTGATTGCCGGCGGCATCGTCGTCTGCATCACGCCGCTGCTGAGCGGGGGCGGCGCCGCCATGATCGCGGTGCTGTGCATCTTTTTCTTTTTCCAGCTCGGCAGCTACGCCGTCAGCGATGCCGCCATGCTAGAGCGCATCGCCGCCGACAAGCGCGGGCGAACCGTCGGCTTGTTCCTCTTCATCGCCGGCTCGATGGCCAGCACCGGCCCCTGGATCATGGGATGGTGGAGCGACCACCTGGGCGCGGGGGCGTCCAATCCAAAATCCTATTGGCCCGCATTCTGTGTTTTGGGCGCCGGCATGTGGCTGGCCACCGGGGCGGTTGGGCTGATCAGGCGGCTGGGCCCGGTCAGCGCCATCGAAGGCGATGTCTCGCGCGAGGTCAGACCGGCGACGATGGAGACGGTGGCATGAAAGGAAGTCTCCAGTCACCAGTCGCCAGTCTCCAGCGAATTGACTGGAGACTGGCGACTGGAGACTCTTCCTCTTTTCAGAAAAATCGCCTAATCTCCGCGATACCAACTGCCGGGAGGGGGCGAAGGAATGAACCGATGTTCGGCTTCGGCAAACGCGAACCCCCGCTGAAGCAGCCAGCCCCTCCAGGGGGGGCCGGGCCGGGGGGGGCTCGCGTCAGCACCAAATATTGCACCGACAAGTTCAATGGCAAGTATCCGCACGTGGGCCTGTTCGACGCGCGGGAGCGCAAGATCTGGGTCTGCAAGCCGCTCGGCGGCCAGGCCATCCGCACCTCGCACGCCCGGCTGATCACCGGCGCCGACAACGCCACCTCGACGGTCTGGAAAGACCGTTTCCTGTGCTACTGGTTTTATACGCCCAACACCGGCGAGGGATACATTCACGGATATCCCATTGAGTGGGATGAGGCGCATCTGCTGGTGCGGATCGACCCGAACTGGGACTACGACCGCCAGCGCCTGGTGCCTCCGGAGCTGGAAGACCAGGTAAACGAAAACCTCGAACGCCAGTTCAAGCATGGCGAGCGCATCTTCGACTTTTTTCTGAAGAGCAAGCTGAAATATCCGCTGAGCCTGCACTTCATCGGCCAGCGCGCCGCCGATTCGCTGTTCTATGTGAAACGGGTCGAGGGGAGCGGGGGATGAAACGTGAAACGTGAAACATGAAGAGGTCGGAAGGCACATAGGCACATAGGCACGAAGGCACGGAGTGAAATGCCCCTTCGTGCCTTCGTGCCTCCTGCCTCCGTGCCTTCTGAATCTTCACGTTTCTGAATTATCGGACTCGCGGATATCGCACCCGCTTTCCCCAGGGGGGCCGCGCCGCCTGAATCGAAATTCTCGCATAGACGCGGATAATAAATGCCGAATTGAATAGGGCGGGTTAGGGGGGCGGCAAAGACGGCGACGGCGGCGCGGTGTCTCTTGTCAGACGCTCCGAATTCGTGAAAATGGCCGCGATTAAGGGGATTGACTCGGCTCGTCGCGGTCCGCGGCCGCGAGCGGAGCCTCCAAGGAAGGTAAAACCATGGGCGATTTTGCCCCGACGATTCGTACGTTCCAGGTCTTTCCGGACATCCCCGAAGCATTGCAGCCGCTGATGAAGCTGGCGCAGAATTTCTGGTGGGTGTGGCACCCAGATGCCGTCGAGCTCTTCCGCCGCCTCGACCGCAAGCTTTGGGAAGAGGTCTATCACAATCCCATCAAGCTGCTCGGCCGGATCGAACAGGAGAAACTGCTGGCGGCGGCGCAGGATGAAGGATATCTGGCGCACATGAAGCGCGTCTTCGAGGCACTGACCGCCAACATCCAGGAAAAAGGGTGGTTTCAGAATCAGCACCAGGATGCCGCCAAGATGCTGGTGGCCTATTTTTCCGCGGAGTTCGCGGTCCACGAGTCCCTGCCGATCTATTCCGGCGGCCTGGGGGTTCTGGCCGGGGATCATCTGAAATCCGCCAGCGAAATCGGTTTGCCGCTGGTGGGGGTGGGACTGCTCTATCGCAATGGATATTTTCAACAGTATCTGTCGGCCGATGGGTGGCAGCAGGAGGCCTACCCGGAACTGGATTTTTATAATCTGGCGATCGAGCCGCTGCGCTATACCGATGGCTCTCCGGTTCACGTGCGCGTGGACCTGCCGGAGAACGCGGTCTTCTGCAAGGTCTGGAAGGCGAACATCGGCAGGGTGCCGCTCTATCTGCTGGACACCAATCTGCAGGAAAATTCGCCGGCCGACCGCGAGATCACCAGCAAGCTGTATGGCGGCGGCACGGAGATGCGCATCAAGCAGGAGATCGTGCTGGGCATAGGCGGCGTACGCGCCATGGAAGCCCTGAACGTCCAGCCAACCGTCTGGCACATGAACGAAGGACACGCCGCATTCCTGGCGCTGGAGCGCATCCGCAAGCTGCTGGAAGACAAGAATCTGACATTCGATCAGGCCCGCCAGCAGGTAATGGCCGCCAGCGTCTTCACCACGCACACGCCGGTTCCGGCCGGCATCGACACCTTCTCCCCTGACATGATGGTGAAGTATTTCAAGTCCTATTACCCGTCGCTCAAGCTGGATGAAGAAGGATTTTTGGCGCTGGGCCGCGAGGATGTTACCAACAAGAAGCAGGGCTTTTCCATGGCGGTGCTGGCCATCCGCCTGGCCGACAGCATCAACGGCGTCAGTGCCCTGCACGGCGACGTATCCCGCAAGATGTGGCACAACATCTGGCCGCAAGTGCCTCCCAATGAGGTGCCGATTCAAAGCATCACAAATGGAATTCACGTGCGCACCTGGCTGTCGCCGGATATCGTTTTCGTGCTCGACCGCTATCTCAGCGGCAAGTGGATGAGCAATCCCACCGACCAGAGTGTCTGGGAAGGCGTCAACCAGATTCCCGATGAAGAACTCTGGCGGGCGCACGAGCGCTGCCGCGAGCGGCTGGTGGGCTGGGCCCGGCAGACGCTGCGCGAGCAGTTGCTGCGCCGCGGCGCCGCCTACGATGAGGTGACGCTGGCCGACGAAATCCTCGATCCCGAAGCGCTGACCATCGGTTTCGCCCGCCGTTTTGCCTCCTACAAGCGCGGTGCGCTTCTTCTGCGCGACCAGGATCGGCTGCGCCGGCTGCTCGAAGACACCAAGCGGCCCATCCAGTTCATTTTCGCCGGCAAGGCGCACCCCGCCGACAACGAAGGCAAGGAGCTGATCCGCGCGATCGTCCACTTTGCCCGCAACCCCTCCGTCCGCCGCCGCATCGTCTTCCTGGAAAATTATGACATGAACATCGCCCGCTACCTGGTGCAGGGCGTCGACGTCTGGCTGAACACCCCCCGGCGCGGCATGGAAGCTTCCGGCACCAGCGGCATGAAGGCGGCGGCCAATGGCGTGCTCAATTGCTCGGTGCTCGATGGCTGGTGGGTGGAAGGATATGCCTCCGACCTGGGCTGGGCGATCGGCCACGGCGAAACCTACACCGACGGCAATTATCAGGATCAGGTGGAAAGCGCTGCCTTGTATGACCTGCTGGAAAAGCAGATTCTCCCGCTCTTCTACAAGCGCGGGGTGGACAACATCCCGCGCGAGTGGATCGCGCGCATGAAGAACTGCATGCGCCAGCTCGCCCCCGTCTTCAACACCAATCGCATGGTGAAGGAATACGCCGAGAAGCTGTACATTCCCTCCTACCTGCGCGGCGCGGAGCTGCTGGCCGACGGGCTGAAACGCTCCGTCGAGCTGGCGCACGCCAAGGACAATCTGCGCCAGCGCTGGAGCAGCATTAAGATCGTCGGCGTTCACACCAGCGGCAACGGCCATTACAAAGTGGGCGAGGCGATGCAGGTGGAGGCGCTGATCGATCTTCCCGAGATCAGCGTGGACGATCTGCAGGTGCAGCTCTATGCCGGACCGATCAACGCGGCCGGAGAAATCGAAAATCCCCAGGCCCTGCGCATGTCGCACACCAAGCAGTTGGCCCCCAATCGCCATCTATTCAGCGGCCGCATCGAATGCCAGACCAGCGGCCGGCAAGGTTTTGCCATCCGCATCCTCCCCGGCAACAAGGACATGGCCACGCCGTTCGAGCCGGGCTTGATCACTTGGAACTGAGCTTGGAACAGATGCCCACTGGCTTTGGAGTGGGCGCGTCTCCGCGGGGTGTAACTCTTGTTTGCGGCGGTCCCACCTTTTACCCCCTCTCCCGGTACTCCGGGGGAGGGTTGGGGTGGGGGTCCTGCCACAATCGCCAC